>JAYEFG010000168.1:0-5991 GCA_034658595.1 Fidelibacterota bacterium
GGCGCTAGGAAACTTACCTTTTTCACGGCGATGAACCGTGATCCACATGGGCAGGTAGAATAACCCAACAATCGCAATACCGGAAATCTCAAAGGTAACCAAATAATAGGGCCAATCGCCAACGAGAAATGGACTGTCTCCCCCGGGTTTTCCACACAGGAACCAGTAATTAGCACCATCGCCAAGGATCTTATTCACAAAACCCATAACAAAAATTACGCCGTTAGTAATAAGAACCATATTCAGCAGGGATCCCTTCCGGCAGCGCATCCCGTCCACCCAAATCAGCCACAATACATTCAGGATAATGATCCCGTGGGATAGAAAATTCCAGAAAACTGAAATATCGCCATAAGGCCAGCGGGCAGGATCGGGGGTTATTATGGCCTGGAATGCACCGGCCAATCCCCAAAAGTAGGATAATTCGAATGCAGCCTGGCTTTTTGTCCACAGGGCATAAGATGTAAGGAAAAGACTCAATCCGCACATGTGCAGGGAGAGATCCTCCCTGATGTTAAAGTCATTAATGTAAACCTGGAAAAAGTCAAACAGGATTTCCTGGAAAATCGTCAAAACAGCCAGGGATAAAGCCACAGCGATCCGCTGCTTGGGATTCAGATATTTTTTTCCCATGAAGGGCAGCCCGAGCCACAGCGCCAGGCAAACCAACATGTAATTGTTGTGCACCGATCCAAAGGTCGGGAAATCAGCAGGAGTCATAAGTGTTTTTTGATTACTGCGTTGTTAATATACGAATGTCAACCTGGTATGGATTCAAGGAGATTTTTTTTGATATGCCCTGGCCAAATATAAAGCGTCACCGTTTTTAAAGGCATTGTAGATTTTGGAATCCTTCACACCGGCGAAATCACGGAAAGCAGTTTGAAGAAAACCGGGGACGTGTTGCGTAATCATTTCCACTTTTCTTTCATGGATTTCATCCAATGCCTGGAGAACCTGCTCCGTAATCGTTTCTTCGTGGATCAATTTCAATCCGGGATGCTGAAAAGCAAAATCAGTATCCTGAAGCAATTCTTTTCCCCGTAAATCCACCCAACTGAAAAAGCCATTCGGCTTTAATACGCGAAACACTTCTTTCACAAAGGCATTCATATTGCCGTAACAATGGGAAGATTCCACATTAATCACCGCATCAAATGAATTATCCTCAAAGGGCATGGACTCAGCATCACCCTGAACGAACCACAGGTTTGGTATATCCTGATGAAGTTGCTGGGAAAGTTCAATGGCTGTTTGAGAGTAATCTAATCCTGTCATTTGGGTTGGACTATGATATCGTGCCACGAATGATGCTCCCCCTCCCCGACCGGAACCTACTTCAAGAACATCCACCCCTTCTATTGGGATTTGGGATGCGGCGTAATTATAGAGTTCAATGAAAAGGCGGTCCTGCTCATCCTTGGGGGATAATTCAAGTTCGGGAGCCCCGTTGGACGGCACAAAGCCATAATTCATGAAAGACCAATTGCTTTCTGTGCCACGATGGGCAAGGCGCTGGTACCACCACTTCCACAGATTTCTTTTGACTGCGGGAGATGTGTTTAGAATTGTTGCGAAGAGTTTTGAGAGCATTTATTGGCACTCCCCTAAATCTCCCTCGTAGGAGGTGGGAAATTAAAGGGGAGAGAAAAATATATTTTGGGGTGAGTTATATTAGCATCAATCCGCCTCATCCATTTCCATTTCAATGAGTGTATCGAATTTTTCATTGATATCTTCTACCGTTCCGCGGAGTCTGCGCAATTCGTCGCTGGGGCCGCCCTGAAAAAGAATAGCCGCAATGAGCATAATTCTGAATGCCTGCCAAAAGGTGACAGTTTTAAGGCCGAACACATCGGGCATAGTGATATTCCACAGCCACCGGATAATGGCGGTGAACAGAAAAAAGATGCCTACCACAAGAGCGATAATAAAGGGGGCAGCAAATAACATTTCCATAATGGATTCCTTTCAGTTGAATTTGGTTGGAAATATAGGAAAAATATCGGTTATGCCGGATGAGTTGTAATAAATAACGCTCACCCAACTATACCACTCACCACCTCAGCAATGGCCACCGCATTGGGTGTATCACTATGAATACACAATGTTTCCGCATCAATGGGCACCTTGCTCCCATCCACCGCATTCACATGTCCGTTAATCATAGCTCGAGCCTGTTTTGCCGCTTTTTCCGGATTAGTAATCAGCGCATCTTCAAATTTTCTGTTCCTTAAGGTTCCATCGGATTCATAAGTGCGATCCGCAAAAGCTTCTGCCATTGTGTCGAGGCCCATTGCATCAAACACCGAAAGCATTTTAGAACCAGTCAATCCCATGACTTTCAACGCAGGATCCACTTGAATTATCGCTTCACCAATGGATTGCGCCACTTCTTCATCATGTACTGCACGATTGTATAGGGCGCCATGAGGTTTTACATGGGTGAGTTCCAAACCATGATCAGCACCAATATCTACCAGTAATTGTATTTGGTCTCGGATGGAATCCGTTAATTCATTAGGATCCATATCCATATCGATTCGGCCAAAATTTTCTTTATCTGCATAACTGGGATGTGCACCCACATTTACACCTTTTTCTTTCGCCATAACCACCATGGCCGCCATCATGGCCTCATCCCCTGCGTGGCCGCCACAAGCCACATTGATGGATGTAACATGGTCCATCAATTTTTCATATGTACCGTCTACCAATAAATGGGAAATTTCCCCCATGTCAGAATTGATGTCTATCCTCATCCTTTTTTACGTCCGATCTGCACCAGAATATACGCCACAACGAAAGGAACAAGCCGTTCCAATGGATTTCCTTCCGGCTTGAAATCTGAATAATAAAAGAATAATGTTAAAGCAAATCCCGAAAACATTGCGGCAATAGCATAGAATCGTTGAATACTCCCCTGCATCCTTCCCAAAAGTAATGGCCCAAAACTAGCCCCCATTGCGGAAAAGGCAAACAGCACCCGACTATAAATACTTTTATCCACAGCAATCGCCATCACCACCGCCACGCCACAAATGGCCGCTACAACAATACGGGTTTGTGGAAGACTGTACTCTTTTTGTTGATCCTTGATATCATGACTCACACTGGAAGCAGCCACCAATAATTGACTATCCGCTGTGGACATAATAGCCGACAAGACCGCCGCCAGGATAATTCCCGCTAAGACAGGGGGTAAGAGTTGATTTCCCATAACAATGAGGATCTGTTCGTGCCCGGCAATGTCCATCAGAATACGTCCCGCCCAGCCGAGGAGAATCATACCAGGATAAATGATAAGTGCCCATCCAATAGCAATTATCCGACCCTGGCGAACCTTCTCTCCCGGTTCAATGGCCATAAAGCGATTGACCACATGGGGCTGCCCGGGGTAAGCAATACCGATACCCATTGTGCCTAAAATGAATCCAAGTGCAACAATGCCTCCCATTCCTGAAGGAGAGGAAAAAAGAGACTGGGCTGATAAATTGGAAATGATATCTCCCATCCCCGCTTTAGATACAGCTACAATGGGCAAAATTATAGCGGATAGGGCCATCATAACGCCTTGCAGCGTATCACTGACACTCACGGCCCAAAAGCCGCCTAGGAGCGTATAAATAAGGATAATTCCCGCACCGAGTAGAATACTCGTATTTTTATTCATACCAAAGGTGGATTGAAATGATTGGCCCGCCGCATCGAATTGGGAAGCAATGTAAAAAACGAAACAGAATAGAATGATGACCGATGCGAGCCAGCGTAATTCTTTGATGGATTGCCCATGATCATCCGTAGCCAAAACGTCCGTTAATGTAATGGCGCCGATTTTTTGTCCGTGAACACTCAATCTTGGGGCAATATAGAACCAATTTATCATAAAGCCGGATAAGGTTGCGGGGAATAACCAAATTGCCGGTAAACCCCATAAATAGGCCGCACCGCTCACACCCAGCAACGTCCATGCCGACGAGGAGGATGCTGATGCACTGAGGGCAGCAACCCAAGGACCGAGTTTTCGTCCACCAAGAAAATAATCGGATGTGGATTTTGTACGCTTATTGGCCCAGAGCCCAATGAAGATCAGGACAATTTTATAGACAACAAGCGTGATTAAAATTGCAGTCGTATTAGTCATGACCGTTTTTCAATTTTTGAATATAAGATTCTTGTTTTAATCTCAATTTTTCGGCTTCTTCTATTGTGACCCGTTGAAATTTAAATAGATCTCCCGGTTTCAGTTGACCTACCTTACACATGTCCGCGGTTATTACATTGGCCATTTTGGGATAACCCCCAGTAGTCTGGTGTTCCACAAATGAGATAATAGGTTCTCCGCCACCGGGGATTTGGATCGCACCCAGAGGAATTCCTTCCGTCAAAATTTCATTTCCCTTTTTCGATCGGATGGGCTCACCCTGCAATCGCACACCCATCCGGCTGGAATTTTCGGAAACAGTATAGGATTGAGTCGTAAAAGATTCCCAGGCATTATCGTCATAATAACCTGACTGTAACCCATTAGTAATACGTAAGATATGATAATCAATTTCAAGTGTTTGTTTAATATTTATTGGCTGAGAAACGTTCTCCAAAGAACCAATTTTAAGTTCATCTCCCTTTTGCAATGGTCGGCCCTTAAAACCGCCTAATCCTGACATAACATGGGTTGTGGTTCCAGATAGATATTTTGGAACATCAAAACCACCGCGTACACTAAGGTAACAGCGGGCACCATTTTTAGTCCCACCGATATATAAAATTTGACCTTTTCGAATATAGATACAGTTGTGAAATGGAAATGGATCCCCATCAAGATTTACATGAAATTCACTGCCGGAAAGGGCAATAAAAGCATCAGCATTGAATTGGTATTTACCCCCGATTAGTGTCATTTCCAGACCACTGAATGAATCTGGATTTCCTACCAGTAAGTTTCCGATTCGCAGGGATAGTTGGTCCCCTGCTCCAGATGCTGAAATACCAAAGTGTGTATATCCATACCGACCCAAATTCTGAACCGTGGATTGAAGTCCTCCCTGCAGAACAGAAATACTCATTGATTTTCCGCTAATGCATCAAACTCAGTTTCATCAATCGGTCTAAAACGGACTTTATCCCCCATTTTCACCGGGCTTTCTTCCGGTTTTTCAGCGTTGAATATAGACAGGGGCGTCCGACCAATGAGGTTCCAACCGCCGGGAGAGGACATTGGATAAATTCCGGTCTGATTCCCGGCAATACCAATGGAGCCTGCAGATACGTACTTCCGTGGCACTTCCAGGCGTGTTGTGGAAATGGATTCGTCCATGCCTCCCAAGTATGGGAATCCAATGGAGAAACCTATAAAATAAACCAGGTAGTCGCCGTCAGAATGGCGTTTAATCACTTCAACGGGGGTCAATCCTGTATGATCTGCCACTCGTTTTAAATCGGGGCCATTTTCACCCCCATACATTACTGGAACCTCAACGATCCTCGGTTTTGGATATTCTATATCTATCACTTTAGTAAGAACTATTTGCAAATATTCTGACACCCTAGACAGTGATGCATTGTTATCCAGTGAAACCATGACTGAACTGTAAGCCGGGTGGATGTTGATAATATCAACGCTGGGATGGTCAATTAAATATTGCGTAAATGAAAAAACCTGCTGATGCAGGTTTTTCGAGATCGTTTCACCGAATTTCACCAAAATCGTACGATCAGAGGCTGGAATGAATTGGGGATATGAAATTTCTTAATCCTGCTTTGGGTTGAGTATTTCTCTCAATTCCAAATGTTGTTTGATTTCTTTTTTATCCCGCCAAACTGGCCGCAATGTTTTATCAGAATATAACTTTAATTGATCCGTTCGATGTTTTGATCCTTCTTGACTGGCATTGCCATAGCTCACTAGGGACATTGCCTTCGGTTTATCTCCAAACTCTATTACCGCCTGATATGAATCTCCTCCAACGGCCATAAACCTATTGTCCTCAA
>JAYEFG010000169.1:0-5934 GCA_034658595.1 Fidelibacterota bacterium
CTTCAACCATTTCAATTTTAATCAGCATTGCTGTGTCAATTTCTAATGGCTTTATTTCAATGCGCCAACTTTCCTTATTTTTTATTATTCTAAAATCAATCTTTTCCCCATTGGCCACTACAGAATAGACTTGGGTATTCAGAGGGATTTCAGGATTGAAATTCAAGCCCACTTGTTTTCGCGCTTCAAATTTGTAAATTACACGATCCTCGGATTTATCCATCTCAAGGCTAATTGAATTATCTTTTATCTTCAGATTATTTACGCTCAGCGTGTCCCAATTAAATGGAATACTTAAATTCAATTCAAACCGATTATCCAGTGCATTAGGATTAAATCCTAACATGCCTTCAACAATCGGTTGGATCACCATGGTTTCTGACCAGCATTGGAATTGGGTGACACCGCTTTGTTCGTATCTTTCACCATGCAATACTTCTGAAACCCGGCCTAAGGCAAAGGATTTATAATTCATCAAATTGTCCATGATTCGGGTAAATCCCTGGATGGACCGCTCGGTCGCGTATTCCGCAAGAGAAGTCCAGCCGGTAAATAAGGGCCAAATACTACCAAAATGGTAGCTGCGAGGATTAAACTTCGGGTAAGATTTTCCAACCATCCTTACACCCCAGTCAGAAGAAAAATCATTCTGCGCAAATTTCTCCATCATTATGATGGACTTATCTTTATCAAGTACATTTAAATATGCCGGTACGGTAGATAGAATTATTAACTCATTTGTATAAGACCCATCTTTGTATTTACCGTAATTATAATACCCCCCGTCCGCGTTCCAGAATCCTTTATTAATTATCCCTTTGACCGATTTTGCATCATAATCATATTTTTTATACCATGTATTTTGGTTTGCAATTTTTGCTAAATAGGCCGCTTCTTCCAGTGCTTTTACCCATATCCCAGCCAAGTAAAACTCAGTCTGTGATCCATATAAAGCGCCCCCTTCTAACCAACCATGACCCACATTTGATATTTCAATGAGACCATCATTATCCCTATCGGTAGAATAACAATAGGCCATGGCCTTTTCGATTGAAGACCAATTGTTTTTCACAAAATTAACATCCCCGGAATGACGGAAATAATCGCCAAACAATACCACAAATAATGGTGTCGCATCCGATCCATCGTAATGAACCGAACCGCTGGTGGTTAATTCATGGTAAATTTTTCCATCTACATTTTGAAATTTTATAAATGTTTCTAAAACATTCCGCGTCAGATCAAAATCGCCATAATCGTTTACTGCCAAAGCACTCCATTGGGCGTCTCTCCCAAAGTACCAGGCATAACCAGGACGACCACTGATTGGCTGGGCGCCATCCCATCCGCGCGCCGTTGTGGAATAGCCGGCCATCAAGGATGTGCCAATTCCCGGCGTCTTTCCTTCAAATTGCGCTGTACTGATTAATGCCCATTTATATCCTTCATTAAAAATTGAATCGGGCGTGTGTATTTGTAGATATTTATCAAAGACACCCTTCACTATTTTGGATGAGTTTCGAAAGGATTGGGCTGGATTCCCAAGGGTCAAATTATAATCCTTAATTGCTTTATCTATGCCAGTTGCGGATGCAGAAAAACATAGGTCCAACGCATGGGTTTCTTCGCCGTCAAATTCCATTAAACCGGATACTTGAATCAAATCTGTTTCAATGGGTTGCCACGAATTATTGTTATAAATAAATCCGTCGTAAGCACCATTTAAAACCGATTTTGGTTTAACATTTGAGCCAATTATCGAGAAAAATTCCTCTGACTCATTATGAACCATAAATGCATAGTTTTCTTTATTATATTGATAAAATATCGAGCCTAAAGCTTTTTCTGAATAGGGCCACATAAACCTAAGATTGCTCTTAAATGTTGTAATTAATCTATACAGATTTCCTTCCCATTCGTAATGGGCAATCACAGCATTTGTATTGGTGTTATTCACTACGACTTCCTTAAAAGTCACTCCATTAGACAAACGATATTTTCGAATGATCATATCGGGTCTTATTTCTATTTCGGGTTTAATGTCTGTTAACCAAATTGGTTTTGATTTCTCCTCAATCTGAATGGCGACCAAAAAATCTCTGACAGACATAAATGGATGGGTCCATATTTCCTCAATACCCCCTAATTCCTTTCCTTGGGTTAATACAGTGGGAGATGGAATTGAATAATAATTTTTTGTTACTGTTCTGGACTTACTCAACGTGGCTTTGGGAATTTTCCACTTTTCAGGTTTTAGAGAATCAGTTTTACCCATATTTAGCTGACTTTCTTTCACCATCGGAGCATCATAAGTCCAAAATCGTTCCTTAACATTTTTGATATCGCCGTTTAAAAAGGCAAAACAATTCTCCACAAACTGTTCAAATTCAATTTGATGATAATTTGGATCTGAAAAATGTAAATAGGCTCCCAAAGATAAAATCTTCCCTTTCCCTACATTGCTTTCCCAAAGCAGTTTTCTATCCTCAAAATAGGTGATAAATACACTTTCCACTCCAATCACATGGCTGTTTTCAGCAAGGGGAATCTTGTCTGAAAAAAAGCCTAATGTTCTTAATTTTTTATCTATTTTGCCATGCCATATATAGGCACCGCCAAAGAGGTTTGTGAAAACTGGATGTGACCGAAAGGCGTGGATACCTACTTTACGACCATACCCTTCATCTATCATTTCTCTATAAGAGACATCAATGGTCTGTGGTTCAACATCCCACGTATTTAGGAGTCGCACTGCATCGAGACTCAAAAATAATTTGCCGCCATCGGATACGTATTGTGTTACTTTATCCCTTAGTCTTTTTTCCTGAATCTGGATTTCAGAAGAGTCAGGACGATGAATCCACAACAAATCAAATTGATTCAGTGAAACAACATCAAAAGTTTCTATATTTAAATATGCTACATCATATTTAGATGCTTTATCCGCAAAAAAGGATTGAACGGCGTCACGTTCAGTTCCATTCTCATTAATAATTATTATACCGATATTTATTTTTGAATCAAGCGACGAACATTGAGAAAAAATAAAAATAGATATGATTAGATAAAAAATTTTCACTGAAAAACTCCCTTACTATTAATGATTAATATAATGATGACAGACAACTCAAAATGGGTAAAGTTGTTATTCCCTGGGAAACTTTTTTCCCAAGTTTATATTGATTAGGGTAAAGTCGTAAAAGAGCCACTAAACATGAACCTTTTCAAGTTGTTTAAGAATGGGTTTTTTCTGCTATAAAATCTGTCCATTTACTCTTCCCCAATATCTTCATTCCATATTTCAGGATTATCCTTGATGTAATTTGCAAGCATAGAAATACAGTCATCAGAATTAAGATCAATAATTTCAATGCCATTTTGCTTTAACCATTCTACTCCGCCGGAAAAATTAACCGATTCACCTACAATAACTGTTTTAATTTTAAACTGCCGAATCAATCCGCTACAATACCAGCATGGTGCTAAGGTTGTGACCATGATAATATTTGAATAGGATAGCTTCCTGCCAGCATCCCGGAATGCATCCGTCTCGCCATGGACAGAAGGGTCATCATTCTGGATACGCCTGTTTCGCCCTTTTCCCAATAAAGTCCCATTAGTTGAAAACAAGGCGGCACCAATAGGAATTCCGCCCTCTTTTAGGCCTTTTTGTGCCTGTTGGATTGCAGTGTTTAGCATTAGTTGATAATCAGGAGTTATAACTGTTTTCATCTCAATTGTGTTGTTAATTTCCGACTTATCCTTAAAACACCAAAGTATATTCATAGCTTTCAAAAAGGTTAAGGTATTGTCTCGTCGTCTTTTTGGGAATTAATTAAGTTAAGTTTGTAAAGAAAAAAAATAGGATAGTCATGGCAAATCGTAATTCATCACTATTGTACGGTATTAACGACAGCCCCCCCATGGGGGAAACGATAATTCTGGGGTTCCAACATTATTTAACCATGTTTGGTTCAACCGTGGCAATCCCTTTGTTATTAGCACCAGCATTAGGAATCCAAGATCCAGTAGAAAAAGGATGGTTAATAGCTACGATGTTTTTTGTCAGTGGAATTACCACACTTCTACAAACAACATTTGGAAATCGCTTACCTATCGTTCAGGGTGGAACATTTTCATTTTTAGCGCCTACATTTGCAATCCTTGGAATGGCATCATTAGCGAGTGCCGGTTGGGAAGTAAGAATGCAACATGTCCAAGGTGCAATTATTGCAGGATCTCTTGTTGAAATATTTGTTGGTGCCAGCGGATTGGTTGGTCGGCTATTACGATATGTAGGCCCCATAACAATAGCACCAACCATTGCGTTGATTGGATTATCCTTATTCAAATTTGGCGCACCTGAAGCAGGCCGCTATTGGCCTATTGGCGGTTTAACAATTTTTTTGATTATTCTATTTAGCCAATATCTCCGAAGCAAACATCGTACATTTGAACTTTATCCAATTCTATTAGCCATTATCACTGCATGGACTGTATCGGCGCTTTTTACCTTTTTAGGATATTTTCCTGAAGGGCATCCGGCTCACACAAGCTTGGCGAATCTTAAAAATGCATCATGGTTTCGAATTCCATATCCTTTTCAATGGGGACTCCCTCAATTTGGTGCAGCTGCAATCATTGGAATGTTAGCAGGCTATATTGCTTCCATGGTAGAATCTATTGGTGATTATTATGCTTGCGCCCGGCTTTCTGGAGCACCCACACCCGATAAAAAAACAATAAATAAAGGTATCACATTTGAAGGAATTGGATGCTTCATAGCGGGACTATTTGGTACAGGAAATGGAACGACTTCTTATAGTGAAAATATTGGTGCCATTGGGCTTACCCGTGTTGGTTCTCGTCGCGTTGTTCAAGCAGGAGCTGTGATTATGATCTTATTAGGAACTGTATCTAAATTTGGTGCCTTATTCACAACAATCCCTCAACCTATTGTTGGTGGAATGTATTGTGCCATGTTTGGCATGATAACAGCAGTGGGTTTATCCAATCTTCAATTTGTTGATTTAAATTCTACGCGAAATTTATTTATTCTTGGATTTGCATTTTTTATGGGTTTATCTATTCCTGAATATTTTATTCAAAATCCTTTACAATTAGAACCTGTTTGGTTGGCAAATATAATTAATACTTTGGGAAGTACAGGGATGGCTGTGGGTGCATTTTCTGCGTTAATATTAGATAATACAATTCCAGGGACCGACGAACAAAGAGGTTTAAAAGCTTGGGGAAATAGCGCAGAAAATGCGTAAAATATTTAATGATTCATAAACAAGGAATAAAACGATGTCTGTGCTAATCAAAAATGGTCGTGTCATTACAGCAGTTGATGACTATATGGCTGATGTTTTTATTGAGGATGAAACTGTCACCTTGATTGGGAAAAATTTAGAGATGGAAGCGAATGAGGTCATTGATGCTTCCGGGAGATATCTTTTCCCCGGCGGATTGGATCCACACACCCATTTAGATATGCCATTTGGTGGTACCACTTCTGCAGATGATTTTGAAACAGGTACCCGAGCCGCAGCACATGGCGGAACAACAACACTGATCGATTTTGCCATCCAGACCAAAGGCCATTCTACGCTGGAAGCATTGGATACCTGGCACGCTAAGGCAGATGGAAAAACAGCCATTGATTACGGTTTTCACATGATTATCACTGATTTGGAGGATAACCGCGTCCATGAAATGAAAATGCTGGCTGATGATGGTGTTACATCCTACAAACTATTCATGGCCTATCCGGGTGTCTTGTACGTGGACGATGGAACCATTTATCGTGCCATGCGCCAAGCGGGTGAAAACGGAACAGTTGTGTGTATGCACGCTGAAAACGGTATTGTCATTGATGAAATTGTAAAAATCGCTTTGGCAGAAGGAAAAACAGAGCCAAAATATCATGCC
>JAYEFG010000170.1:0-1593 GCA_034658595.1 Fidelibacterota bacterium
TGGCGATTTCTTGTACCAGTCCAATTATTCCGCTGGCTTACGTGTATTGTATATTAAGGACCCAATACAACCAACAGAGGTGGCATATTTTGATACGTATTCCCCTGGAAATAAATTAGATTTTGTGGGTGCATGGGGTAACTATCCATATTTTAATAGCGGTACCATTTTGGTTTCTTCCATAGAAGATGGATTATTTATCCTTAAGGCAACAGATGGGGGTAATATGGCCACAAAAACAGGGCAAATCATTCCAAAGCATTTTGAATTAAAACAAAATTTCCCCAATCCATTTAACCCCGTCACAAAAATCCAGTATGAACTGCCGGTGAGCACCCAGGCTACATTGAAGGTGTATAACGCATTGGGAGTCGAGGTAATGACAATTGAAAATGGGTTTATTCAAGCGGGTGTGCATATTGCAAATTTGGATGCTGCACACCTTCCCAGCGGTATTTACTTTTATCAACTTCGATCTGGTGATTTTGTGAGGACCCGGAAAATGGCCCTGTTAAAATAACAAAATTCCCGGCAAAAATTATTGGAAAACAACCCTAAATTCGCCCGAAGTTTTTGAACATTATTCACGAATTGGAGGGGTGGCAGAGTCTGGTTGATTGCACCGGTCTTGAAAACCGGCATGTCTTATGGGCATCGGGGGTTCGAATCCCTCCCCCTCCGCATTAGATAAAAACTCAACCGATAAATATGAAACATTTAGTAAAACTGATCCCGATTTTAGCCATCCTTGCATCCTGCACAAAAACGACACCCATCGGTGATTTAAAAGGTGTGGAAGGAATTGCCATTGATCCTAATACTGAAGAACCCTTTTCCGGAGAAGCATATTTAAATTTTTTCGATGGCCAACTCAGGATGCAGGGCATGTATGAAAAGGGGAAAAAAGTCGGTCTCTGGCAATACTTTATTAAAGGCAGCGAAAACCGTTTTTATAAAATTTCGTTTATTGACGGTGAAATCGTATCTGTAAACTATAATGAGGGTGACCGTACCTGGAATGGGAACCCGATTGCATTTACACCGGATTCCTCTATGGTTGATGGTAAATATTTGGTGCAGGAATTAGAGCAGTATGACTATTCATTATCGCCAAATGTCTTTGTTCAACTTGTAAACAACAAAGCCGAAGGCACCCTGACGCGATGGTATGAAAACGGACAAATATATTCTGACGGCACTTTCTTAAACGGTGAAAGGAATGGCCAAATAACCTGGTGGTATAAAAGTGGTGTATTAAAAGAAACATCTACCTGGCATGATGGTCACCAGGTTGGGCTGGTAACTCAATGGTATGAAAATGGCAATAAATTTGCTGAAGCCCGATACGTTAAAGGCAAATTAACCGGGAAATTGATTTGGTGGTATGAGAACCGTCAAAAGAAAGAAGAAGTGAATTTTATTGATGGGAACAGAGACGGATATGCCTATTGGTGGTACGAGAATGGCTCTAAAAAGGGTGTGGCGGACATTTCCAGCGGATTAGGTGTTATTACCCTTTTTTCTGAGGATAAAAAAATTGCCAGCCGTTTCGATGTAAAGGATAACCATATTTTCTGTAATTCATGTGAAATC
>JAYEFG010000171.1:0-1570 GCA_034658595.1 Fidelibacterota bacterium
AAATATATACGGCCAAAAACCTTTAAGGCATCCCATTCCCGATAGAGATCATTCCGTAATGTATCCGGATTTTCAATCTTTGTATAGCGGTAAAAAGAGCAGGTGATTCGTTCGAAGGATTCCTGTTGTAATTCAGCCTGAAGGATTTCCCGGCTCTTTTTATTATATAATGTTTCTTTCTTCATTTCCCAAAATTAAAGTGAAATCAGGATGAGAATGAAACAATGAAGGGCACCTGATCTGGCTGCCACTGGATGTATTTTTTCATAACGGACTCAAACAAGTCCGATGCTTTCCAACCCTCAAGCCATCGATTCAGGTTGGGATAGGTATTTTCGAAATAGGGTAAATCCACATGGGCGAATTGACGGACAAAAGGTAGGATTGCCACATCGGCCCACTGTACTTTCTCGCCCATGAAATATGAATTCGTTTTGAGTATGGTTTCATATGTGGAAAGGATTTCTGCACATTTTTCCTGGTAAAATTCCCGCGGATGCTCCGGGTGCCGTCCGTGGTATTTATACCTGTTGAGCCACGGTTTGAATTCATCATCGTTTACTTTGATCATGGCCAATTGTTTTTCCAATTCAACATCCATCCAATCGGTCTGTGTTTGATCCAATGCCCATTCCATAATATCAAAACTTTCATCAATGACCGTTCCATCCGGTAGTTCTAAAACAGGAACTGTCCCTTTCGCGGAAATTGCATAAAGTTCATCGGGGCGTTCCGATAAAAGGATCTCCCGAAGTTCAACGGAAATGTCTGCATGGGAAAGCGCCATCCTGGCGCGCATGGCCCAGGGTCAGCGTCGGAATGAATAAAGCCTGGGATGTTCTCGCATAATTTTTTTTAAGTGAGGGGATAAATATCCGGCCGGCGGTCCCGGAAAAACATGGTTCTGGCGTGGGATTTTGGTACTTCTGTTAAATCTAAATCGTGAATCAAAATATCATCCACACCTGCGGGAGACTGGGCTATCACCCTACCTTCCGGGTTGGTGATAACTGATTCTCCGGAAAATTCCATTTGATCTTCTTTCCCCACACGATTGGCCAATGCGCAAAAATATCCATTATGAAAAGAGGCCACCTGGAGTTCCGCTTCGTATAATCCATCGGGCCATTCGCCCACTGTACCGGCTTGGGGAATTACCACAACTTCTGCCCCATTAACACCCAAAGCGCGCATAAATTCAGGATAGTGGCGATCATAACAAATGGCCACACCAATCTTGCCTACTGCCGTATCGTAAACGGGGGCGCCGTGGTCACCTTCTGCATAATAACTTTTTTCGTAAAAACATTCATAGTCCGCCACGTGGACCATCCGTGTGGTGCCCAATAAAGTGCCATCCGCATCAATCACCGGGGAAGAATCGTAAGTCTTTCCATCTTCCAATTCGAATAAATTTATTACTACAACCATATTGTGTTCTTTGGCTTTGGCCATGAATTTTTCAGTGGTTGAGCCAGGGACTGGTTCAGCCAAATGGCTCACATCTCCATCAGCCAAATATTGGGGATAGAACCGGGTGAATGCCAATTCAGCAAAAACAGCAATGTCA
>JAYEFG010000172.1:0-20697 GCA_034658595.1 Fidelibacterota bacterium
GTACCTATGTCTAACATTTTGTCTCCTTTAATTCTATCGTAAAGACGTCCCGATTTATCGGGGCGTCTTTACCAAATCTGTAAATCTACTTTTGACCAGCGCATTCGCTCATCATCGCTGATTACCATATCATTCACAGTTTGAATACCTTTTTTCTGGCCATTCCAAACCAATGTATTCAAGGCTTCATCAATATCGACCCATTTGAAATCAATATGCTCATCGGATAGGATTACTTTGTCTGAATTTACCTCTACACCAAAAACGGGTACAAGGTTGATCCGGTCAACATGAACTTCATAAAAGCGACTCACGTGATCCGCCACAAACATGTTGACTGGATCCAGGCCGGTTTCTTCTTTCAATTCACGAATGCCTGTCTGCCAGGCTTCCTCTCCAGCTTCAATCTTTCCCGCTACACCCTGCCACAGGTGTTCATATAATTTATTCTTATTCCGTTTCAAAAGGAGGAATTTCAATCCATCATCGGTCTGTCGATAGACATAACAATCCACCACTCTTACTTTTATATCAGCCATATTATTTCAAAAGGATCATTTTTTGGGTGAGGACAGTGGGACCCGATTCAAGCCGAGCAAAATAAATTCCGGCTGGCGCATCCTGCCCAAATTCATTTTTACCCTGCCAAACAACTTTATTTGAATTGGGAATTCCATTAACCAATGTTACCACAATTCGACCATTGATATCAAATATTTGTAAAGACATATGGTCATGTGTCTTTACATTATTTGCTACATGAAATTCAATGGTCGTTGTGGGATTAAACGGATTCGGATAATTGGTTAACAACTCGAATTTCCCAGGAAGTTCATCCCCCGTTGCGGTGACTGGATCGTTAAAATCTTTACTATTCCGCGGCATGAGTTTGTATTTCCCGAAGGAATAGTGGAGAATGCCGGTAATACTGATAAAATGGGTGCCGTACTCCGGCCTGGGCCAGTTCCCATCGAACATATAATTATCAATAATAGCTGAGCCGGTCCAGTCGGAAACGACCCATTGACCATTTTCATTGGCACTTTGGGTGACTGCCACATTTACCAGGCGCACCAGCATCCCTTCATATTTTTCTACCCAAACGCGGCATTCGCCGGAAACAGAGCTGGCAGTGACAGTAACGGGTTCAACCTTGATTTCACTGGATAATACTTCTTTGGATGTAATATTCTTCATTTCCGTCATGCCGTAGTATTCAACAATATCCCCTTTCAATTTGACTTGATCACCGACGCTGTGTGCCTTATACCCTTTATGGATATAGACAAACATGCCTGCCCATTCTTCCTGGAATGGATCCTGGAAAAAAAAGTTGGGATAGTCTGCATCAGGACGAACAGCTGTAACCACCCCGGTAACTTCCACATTCTGTCCTTCGAATTCCGATGGAAAGCAATCCTCACCCGTTCCTTTATTGGCGGTAAGCTGAATATCATAGGGTGAATATCCGCCAGTGACCAATACGGTGACATTCACAAAATCAGTGGCCCATTCACCATCATTATCAGTGACCGTTAATTTGAATGTAAATGCGGTAGTACGATTGACATCCGGGATAATAAAATCAGCTTTGGATGTACTGCTATTATTCAAGGAAGTGGAGGGTCCTGAAGTCTGAACCCAGGCATAACTCACAATACTGCCGTTGGGATCGTAGCTTTGGGATGCGTCCAGGTAAACAGTATCATTTATTTTCGCCATGACATCACCACCGGCATGGGCCACCGGACTTGTTGATGTCTTGGATGTAAAGGCGATCTTGGCAGTGACAGGATAATGATCGGAAGCGCGATAGATGGCATCGGCAATACTGTCGGGGACGGCGCTGTTGCTCCCATCTACAATGGATGTATTGAAATGATTGCCGTCGTTCCCGATCACCTTATAGGAACTCTCCACATATTTCAGGTCCGGATCTTTGGCGGTAAAATGATCTGAAAAAAGAATAAAATCAAAACGATCATCCAATCCGCCGGTTGAGCCGCCATCGCCCAATTGGGTGCTTCGGGTGGATTGGGTAAATTTTTCCACATGGGACCCTTCATTCCGCACCCATGAACCGACGGGATCTTCCAGGTCAACCGTCATACTGTCTGTAAGCAAAAGGTAGGCCGGTTCATCCGTGCCATAAAGGTTGAAATCACCACCAAATATATAATGATAATTGTTGTCTTTCTGGGCCACATATTTATACAATTCTTTTGCCTCTTCCCATCGCTGGTTGGCTTCACTATTGCCATCGCTGGCCTTGAGATGCGCCCCGAATACGGTAAAGGGCGCCACATTTGTATGGGCATTTTTCAGGGATAAAGTATAACCGGAGATATCACGCAGTGGTGTTGAAAGAAAAACATTCTCTGATATATCGATTTTGGATTTGCGGTAAATGATACCACTTTTCATCCATTGGGAACTGGGTAAAGTTCCGGCGGCAAAAACAGAACTATCGGCATTAAAAGCAGTATTTAAAAGAAGATCCAAGCCATCTTGATGATCAATCTCTTGGAGAACCACCAAGTCAGGCTGAACGTAATCCACCACCTTTTTGATGTAATTGGCCCGGGTGGATGTGGTGCCCGTAAATCGGAGGACATTATAAGTCATCACCGTTAAGGTATCCTGGGCTGTACCAGCCGAAATAAAAAGTATTAATAATAACCGCTTCATTTTAAAAATCAATCCCAGTAGATATTTTGCCAATTTCAATTTTTCGGTGATTTTTCAGCACTGGTTCAGGGTATTTTTTTAATGCTTCATTTTCATCATCAGTGAGTAATTCCATTTGATTGAGAAACGCCATGGCAGCAGATCCAAGGGCACGGAGGTTTCCATCCAGAACTTTGATTACAATTCCTAAAACAGAACCATCGGGTTTTCGAATTCCAAATCCTCGTATCGCTTCACCGCCCACCTTACAAACGGCGCGACCGTCCATTGCCGATATAAAATCTGTATCAAAGGTCTCCCGCCCGCCGATCAAATAAGGGTGATTGGACATGGCGTTGTAAAGACGCTCCAATTCAGGATAGTTGCCGGAAGCCAATTTTTGAAACATCCCCGCAATGAGGGCAATGGTCAGAAATGGTGTGGGTGCACTGCATCCATCAATGGCAGTGGATAATTGATCCAATCCCGTATAGCCCTTGATCTGATCCAAAATCGCTTTTTGAACCGGGTGATCCTTATTGATATAATCCTTTGGATCGGCCTCCAAATATTTGGATAAAGCAAGCATTCCCGCATGTTTCCCGCTGCAATTATTATGCAATGGCGTTGGTTTCCCGCCGGTGCGAAGCAAATGATGGCTGGATTCCATATCGTATGGTGCATGGCTGCCGCAGCAATAATCATCCGCTGTATAACCCAGTTTATCCAGCATGGATCGGGCGGTATTTACATGGATATCCTCCCCGTTGTGGGAGGCGCACATGAGTGCAATTTCATCTTCGGAGAAGCCGGCTGCATCCACAGCACCGTACTGCACCGATGCGGATCCCTGAAACGGTTTGCATGAGGATCGGATACAAGTTAAATAATGGGGATCGCCGGCGGCATAAACAACGTCACCTTTTTCATCTACCGCAACCCCATAGGCTACATGAATGCTCTCAATAAAATCTCCTCGCATCACTTTTGATAAAATAGGCATTGTTTATTTATAACCTCATTAAGTCAATAACCACTAAGACTCTAAGCCACAAAGGATAAATGGGGAACTTGTTGTATTGTATTTTATTCATAGTCTCTGTTTAATTCTCACTTCCATATTATTAATACTTATTCGTGTCTTCGAGGCGAATTTTTCAAACTAATTAACGATTTGTGATGCAAATTCAAATTGAAACCCTTCATCCAATAAATGGGGAATTTCCTTTTTTAAAACTTTCAAGGTATTGGGTCTCGCATGACCAATACCCAGTGCTTTCCCCTGTTTGCGGGCCATTTGGACTAATTGCGCCAGTTGGTCTGAAATCTTTTTCACATCCGAATCATTATCCAGAAATACATGTCGGCGCATGGTGGGAACACCCAGTGAACGCATGGTTTTTTCCCCCACTGTTTCTTTTGAAGTACGACTGTCCACGAAATATTTCCCATGTTTTTTTAATACCGACCCAACCACACTCATGACCTTTCCATCCGTGGTGGCCTTGGAACCCTGGTGATTATTCATTCCAACCGCTTCAGGAATATCTTTCAGCACCTCCCGAATCCGCCATTCAATTTCTTCACTGGTCATGCCCGTTTTGATTTTATAATCCTCTTCCCCGGGTACCGGAATCCCTGATTCCATGGGCATATGAATGATGACTTCCTGCCCTGCCGAGCTGGCTTTTTCCGCAAATTTTCGGGTTTGCTCATGGCCGGGAATGATGGCGCAGGTAATGGCTATCCCCAAATCCAAAAATCCAGCCGATATCGTGTCATCGCGGTAGCCAAAATCATCAATTATAAGTACAATTTTACCCGCAATTTTTTTTTCTTTGGATCCCGGCACAATTGCCGGTACGGACTCTGCAAAATTTTCTTCAACGGGTGTTACTCCCCGCGTAGCTAAATCCAATTTGCGCAGTGCTAAATAGTTAGTGATCAGTAAAAACAGGACTGCTACACTTAAAAAGCTGATGATTTTTTTATAGACAGCAGTTTTGATATTCATGGCAGACGAATTGAAATATCAATCATTTGAGGCATACCCAAGTGCTGGTCACCCCATTGAAATCCGTAAGTTACAGAATATATACCAAATTGAATTCCTACCCCGCCCGAAATGGCTTTAACCCCATTTGATCTCATGACAGTAAAACCAAAAATGAAATTTTTATATTGGCCATTTCCACCGCCAAAGATGATTGGGTCCTTAACCAGACTATTGGACTCAAGAGCACAAAATAGAGCGTAATTGGATTTATTATAAGTCACTGAACTAATTAGTCTTTGAGGAAGATTTGGAGACTCAGAAATTATTTTACTCATTTTTCCAAGGTTAAGGGCTGACAGGTTGATCCTGATTTTATCCCGGATATTCCATCCCAAACCCAAATCTATAGCAACACCATTGGTTCGTTTCTGGTAAATCTGAAAATTCACGAATTGGAGTCCGAAACCCAAATGAAATGTCCCCCTTGTCCAACTATAAATTCCCCGGGTTGATATTCCGTAGGCGGCATAACGGGCCAGTAGTTCCGCAGTAGGTTTATTGGGACGTAATTCAATATCATTCAACCCTACATAGCGGATATCTATTCCGCCGCTACCGTTTTTGATTTGCCCCTGCCAACGAAATCCAATTGACTGAACACCGGCCAGCCAATTGCCGTAAGCCAGGCCTAACTCCGGTGCTTTGTTTAATTGATTTAAAACAGCCGGATTTCGCCAGGATGAATTAAAAAAGATCAGGTCCCTGGCTGAGGGTGGTATGGATAAAAATTGGGTCCCCACAGCCCACGCTTGGGATATTAAAGCTAAGAAAATGAATAATCTAAAATGTGAACGCATAGGTAAATATGTGTGCGGTGCCAGCAGGATTTTCAAATACGAAAGCATAATCCAGCTTGGCATCATTGTCTTTGAGCAGCGACCAGTCCACCCCAACACCAACGGACATGCGCCCGTTGCCTAACCCGGCGCGAATGAAATAATGATCCATGTATGGATACTCACCCCCCATTCGAATGGTATAGCCCAATAAGTCTTTCCCGTTCATTACCATTCCACCATCCGCTGTTAGGTACACTTTGCCATAATTGAATGTGGTGCCGATGCGGTAAAAGGTGGGAAATTGTTCAACATACACTTTGCCCCGTTCAAAAATTTTATCTGTTTTCCACTGGTAGCGGGAATTCAGGTCTTGAACCATGAACGCCAGGTTTGCCCCCTTTTCAGTTTGAATGAATACACCAAAATCCATCCCCATCCCCTTACCCGCAAGATCCATGGTATTCATGGGCAGTTGGTGTTTCAGAATTTTGATATTTAACCCTATCGAAAACCAGGGAAAAATCCGCTGGGCAAATGAAATCATAAAAGCATCTTCTGATGTGGATAAATATTGGGTATGTTCACCGGAACTCGAGCGGCCGTCAATCTTATCTGTTCCGGCACTGATCCATGCAACACCCACACTGGCAGAAGGCGGTAACTGGGCCGAAAAATTGGCCGCCATAAATCGCCGCTCCAGGGGCAAAAAATGGTGGCTAAATCCAAGTTGTCGTCTGTTGGTAAACACCAGGGAAGCGGGATTATGGTAAGCGGCAAATCCAGCGTCAATCTCGGCGGTAAAACCACTGCCCATGGCCATGGCCCTGGCAGAAGCGCCCATGCGCAAAAATCCCCCCGCATAAGATCCCTTTTTTTGTGCATTACCCACAGATAATGCTATAAGACCGAAAATGATATAACGATTTATTCTTTTCATTATTTAATCACAATCAGTTTTAGCCACTTCACTTTCTGATCGTACTCCAAGCGAATAAAATAAGTACCGTTATCCACCATGCGGCCATTTTGATCCTTGCCGTTCCATTTTAAAGCACCAGTTTTGGCCTGCCGCCTATCAAATTCCCTGCTGTAAACAGGTTCCACAGCAAAATTGTAAATATCCATTTTGACCACGAATGATAATTTCACATCCGCATGAATATGGACATAACCTGATCCCCCAACCTGGTTGTGCTCATAGGGAGAAAAGGGGTTTGGAAAGGCATACACCTTATCGGCATTATAGTTGGCACGATAGACCTGCCAATTCATTCCATGAGAATCCATTGCCCTTGCCAGGCCATCCCAGGAGCCAACCCAAACCGTAGCTGAAGACGAATAAAAGGGCCGTGTATCATATGACGCACCTATCACTTCATCACTGAGGATTTCATCCATGCTGAAAGTACCAGTTGAACCGATCGGTATGGCCTGTTTGGCCGGTTTATACTTGGCCCAAGTTTTGGCTACATCCAAAGGATTATCAATCACTGTTTTCCACAAACCTGATTTACTGGCGACCAAGACTACAGAATCGGCAGCAGTAATATTGTACACCCTTTCGCCTATAAGCGTCGTATGCCATGTGTCTCCACCATCAATTGAATAGCTGACGCCGCTTGTCTCACCGGGGCCGGAGGTAACCGTGGCGGCCCAAATGATTTGGTACCCTTTATATTCCTGCAGAGTTATTCCTACCACAAACCCCCCTGATAAGCCGTTTGCTGATGGTGAATAATGGGTCCAGTCCACACAACCATTGTCGCCGAGGATACCCCGGTTAATACCATTAGCCGTTCCAACCCAGGCTGTATCACCGTAGGCAATCACCGAAAAAGCTTTATGATTATGGTGGCCATACGTTTTGGGATCTTCCATTTTGGCTGAGACACCATCCCAAGGGTCACGGGGATTCAGATAGAAATCTTTCAAAATATAGCCGTTTTGAGTGTCTTCATAATTGGATGATTCACATGTATTGAGGAATTGATCCTTGTCTTCTGGCAGAGGAACACGCTCCCAGACTTTTTGAGAAATATTGTATCGTCTCAGCCCCCCGGCCCAACTGGTAATCCAAATATAATTGCCGGAAATAGCTGCGTCATAAGTAACATTGAAGGCCTTCACCGTAATCGGTAATGTTTTGAAGAACCGTTTTGCAAAAGGTGCCAGGGAATCTGCCTTGGTATCCACTGGCTGATCAAAATAAGTCCAGTCGATTGAATTCCCGGTTGCATCCTTGGAGTAAATCAGCCCGTTACCAAAAGTCGTATCCTTCATACTGGTGGTAAAGGCTGCGAATAATGTTTTTTCACTCGCAACAAGGGCGGTTACGCCCCCTATGGGGGATTGATTTGTTAATTGCCCGGCCGATGCTTTCGCACTGGCCGTAATGGTATAAATGGATGTGGTATCCCGCAGGACGGCCAAGCCGGCGCCTGTGCCCAACCACAGCAGTGTATCAGCTTGGGGGACAATATCACTGATCATATTACTCTTGAGTCCTTTGAAGGCGGTGGAATCAAAATCAGCGACGGACATTTTAAACATACCGGGTAATAGTCCCTGACCATAGGACAAACACAAAAACAGGGCACAGTTAATTAAGCGCTTCATTCCACCACCAGTACCTTCTTTACCGTGTCGCTGTAGGCATTGGACATATCCTGGGCTTCGAATGTCCAATGGTAAATTCCCTTAGTGGCCTTTTCTGTCAGGGAAACGGTCATTGTATAGGTTCCGTCACCCTTTTGTAGATCACCGGACCCATCTGAGCCCGTTCCATCATCATAGAGCAAAATCGGGTTTCCACCTGACATCATTGAATCCAGCCCTACATGATAGGAACGGAAAAAGACACGTTTAATATCATCCAGTCCGTTCGGGTCAGTCACGGAAGCTGTTACGGAAAATTTCACCGTGTTGGTTATATTCGGATCCGGATTAGCCGCAGGGCGTTTAACTGTATCAGGAACAAAGACAGTCCCAAGTTTGGGGCGGATATTGCCTAGGATAAATGTAGCTTTTTTGGTCAATTTTTTACCCTTGTACAACCCCATAATCGACAAGAAAATGGAATCCTTTGCAGTGGAAGGAATGGCATTTTTTAGTCCGGAGGCATTTGAAAATTTTCTGCTGTACACCTGATCTTTAGACAGTATATCGCCCTTTGTTCCGTCATCAAAAAGCCGCAACGTATCCGCAGTATTAGCGTTACTTATCCCCTGCCACAGAACCAGGATTGAATCCAGGGAATTCCCCTGGTACCCCGAGGCTGCCGTGGCCGAAACATACAATTTATTGGAAGCCTGGAGAAATGCGAAATCAATGTCTGAAATGGGGTAGGGATCCTCTGATGGTATGGATTTTTCACAGCTCCATATCAATCCCAGTGCAACCGCAAAGCAAAATGTTGAAATGTTTCTAACCTGTTTCATTTCTGATTGTAAATGTGGTGTGTCATCAATGTCCCTACCTGCCATAAACTTTCAGGTGAACAATTTTCAACAATATCATTGTGGGTGTGATGATAATTGGTTTTTTTATCGGGATAATCAAAATCAATAATATCCACAGCCGGAATTCCGGCAATCTCGTAAAGCGGCACATGATCATCAAAAATTGAATGGACGGCCAATTTTTTAAATGCACTGAGTTTTAATTCTTCTGCTTTCCCCCACAGGTCCAGGACCAATCCAGGGTTTTGTCTATAGGAAATTCGTTCAATATAAATTTCCAGGTTGGCATCCCCCACCATATCCAGGTTAATGGCATATGCAGGGATGGGAATCGGCAGGTGTCTGGCAAAATACTGGGAGCCCTTGCAATAGGACCATGAATCGCCGCTGGTACCATAATCCTCTGCATCAAACAGAACAAGATTTACTCCAATAGCAGACGGATTATTTTTTAATATCCTTGCCAATTCCAAAAGTACCGCCACACCGCTGGCGCCATCGTTAGCCCCCAGAATGGGCTGATCCTTGCCCATGCTACTGGCGCCGCGGTCACCCCAAGGACGTGTATCCCAATGGGCAGAAATCATTATCTGCTTTTTAGCCTCCCGATTAAATCGGGCAATTACATTATTCATGCCAACCTTCTGCTTTGTCCGGGGCATTGTTTCTGTGTAGGGTTGAGTGAAAACAGTATCAGCTAATGGTGTAAGTACATCCAGAAAATATTGTAATGCTTTTTTATGTCCTGCTGAACCAGGGTTGCGTGGACCAAAATCACATTGGGCGACCAAATGACTAAACGCCCCATCGCCGTTGAATGCAGGTATCTTAGTCTGGCAGATTGCTGTGGCTGCACAGATTAAAATGATCATATTTGTAAATTTTCGCATCATCCTCGAATTGCCAAGTTTACATCAAAACCAAAGTCCCTGTCGATCTTCTTCCCCGTATGTTTTGAATCATTTTCCCTATATTCCCAAATCATACTTCCGCTAACCGACTGAGAAAAAGAATAGGTTAACCGTATCCCCGTTTTCCAACTGGAGGTAAAGGCCGTTTCCGCAAACTTCGTCGCCTCCTGTGCTTTTTGCAAGGTACGGTTTTTATTCATATCAAAATTGAAAGTGAAGTTAACCTGATTATTGACCTTATAATTATCAAAAAATGGGAATGGAATCGTAAAACCGCCACGGTGGGTATAGTTGGCCGAAATTAAATAAGATTGATCGTGATATATTTTCTGACCACCGTTGGCTGATTCTTCCCGGGAGAGGGTTCGATTGTGGCGCATTGTTATGGCCACACCTTTTTTCAGGGCAATGGTGGCACCGAGTAAGGGAGCAAAATTCATGTTTTTACGGGATGTTCGTTCATTGTCTTTGTAACTGGTGACAAAATCGTCAATCCCGAAAAATGGCATGGATGGACCACTGAACTTGTCAAACTGCCAAGCCCGTGTTTCTTTTCCATTTGTGGCATGATCCAGGCTCATAGTTCGAACATACCGGCTTAAGAATTTATTCCTTTCAAGTCCCGTCAGGCGGATGGACCATCCAATGAATGGAAATCCTTCATCCAAATGTTTGCCATAGGACAAATAATCCCGGGACATGGAACGTTGTTCCAATCCAGACCCGCGGCGGTTGCTGGTCACATTCTGGGCATAATTAAATGAAATGGACAAGGCCCGTGTAAGATTCAACCCGGAGCGCACAGAAAAATCGCGTTTATGGTCGAAGTTTCCTGTGTTGCTTCCCACCTGGGTTGAATGATCCAACCCATGATCGCTTGTATATCCAAATCGATAACCCAAGGGCACTTCCCCAATGACGCCCATGCCTGTTTTATTCACATTTTCCGTATAGGAAAGATTAATAGGGTTCACTTTTCTGGCCCAGCCGTGAACTTTTTTCAGCACTTTACTGTCGGCTAATTTTTTCTTTTTTGGTTTTTCTTCATCGCTGATTTCCCCTTCCGGTTCCAAGCCGGTCTGCGCTCCAATGGTACCGATATCATCATCATCTTCCCTAAATGTAGATCTGGGAGCCCTGGTGCGGGTTGGCGGTGCCGTTCTGCGCCGTTGGGGTGTCAGTCCCCTGGCCTTTGATGGTTTATAAACCAACTCCACCAACTTAACCGGCGAAAGGCTAATTCCGGATGAAAATCTAATCTGGTTCCCAATATTCGCCCCATCCACACTGCTGTCCCTGGCCTTATTCCAGCGGTAATTAGCCGAATAATTAAAGGTCGGTTTGAGCCAATCCATGAGGATAGGACTAAAAGAAGAATTAAAATTTTCAGATATATCAGTCACCACACCCGAATCGCGGTTTTTAAGAGCGTTGGCCAAATAACCACGGTAGTCATTCAGATTACTTTTAATGGCGCGGCTGTATTTCGATTTGACCGATTCCGTTATTTTGTAATCCAACGTGTAGGTTTGGTTTAATCCAAAATTATAACTGTCGGGTGATTTATTCCCCCGACGCGGTGTTTTCTGGGACAATTTCTCATTAAAGTTGAGGGATGCATTAACATTTTCCGGGGTGAAATAGAAATGTGTTTTACCCAGTTTTTCTCCAATCCACGGTACAGAAGAAATCCATTTGAATGGCATCACATAGTTATTTCTGCCAAATGGCAGAGAATAATTCACCTGTCCAATGTAGGTTTCATTCAACACTTCTTTTTGAATTTCATTGGACATGTTTCGCCGGCTGGCTGAGAAGCGGGTGTTCAACCTATCGATGGTGTATTTTAAAAATTTGTTGTCAGATTTGGATGACTTAGAAACGGCAATCCTGAATGTCATCGCATTCATTTTTGCCAGGATGGAGTCGGGAGCGTTGCCTTGAGTCACCAGTACATCCTGCCCGGGAAAATATTTCGGCCGGCTTACAGAATTGGCAAAAGTTGTGGATATGGGAATTTTTACTCCCCAGGTTGATGGCAAAAATTTGTCCATATTGAAGTTTGAGTTAATATTAAAACTTTCGTTGGACTTGTTTGAACCCAGCCTGCGCTGAAGCACATGGAAATCCGCATCCTGCCGTTTATAGGCAAAGGATGTGTTCACAATATCTGCCAGGTTGAAACGGCTTTGCACCCGCATGGACACACCACTGTCACGATTGACACCGCTCAATCGCAATTCGTCGAGCCACACTTCCCCGGTGATGGGTGTCCCAACCAGGTTGCGTACACCGAGAACAAAATACTGAATACGATTCAACGCTGGTTGGCCCTTGATACGAATCACCTTTCCCGTTTCCACCCCCAGTTCATCCGTAAAGCGGTATTCCTTAAAATTAGTGGAATCCATGAAAATATCCGATTGGTTGTATTTTTTCACTGAGGATGAATCCTGCAATTTGAGGCGGGTCAGCCATTCTAAATCCAATTGGACGGCATTGCGGTTTTTGGTTTCATCCCAGCCGTCATAAACTGGTTGAGTCAATTCATAATAATTATCACCAAATCCAAAACGCAGGAACATATCTACATTGGTTTTTTCATGACTGATCCACTCGCTGGACCCATAAACATACATTTTCATTTCATCATAAGAGAGGTAACTCTGGGCCCTTTCGCCGGAAAGGGAAATTAAGGTTTTCATGGCGGCTCCGCTGGCCCTCCCGGGTAGTTCATTAAACTTTAAAATGAGTGACTGTTCCTTAGAACGGATTTGGTTGATACGGTCATATTCTCCCTGGACGCCCTGGGGCGGACGATAGTCCGCATTATCATCAGTATTGATAACTGAGACGGCAAAAATGGAATCTGCATTTTCTTTACTGTATTTTTCTGTGTTGTCCGGTGCAACGCCCAATTCCTGCCATTCATTACCCACCAGTTCCACTTTGGCAATTTGAAGCATGGCCGATTGATCCACACCACTGACAGATAACCGTAAATGGTTGATATTATTCCATTCCCGCGGCTGCTTGTTATCACTCTGTTCAAACTCTGCCAAGGGGACCCTGAACAATCGCCATCCCGTTGGCACGCCGTCACGTTTAGTTTCACCAGCAAGATAAGTGGTATCGGTCAGGGAAAAGGACTTGGTGAAATAATCATTTGTTCTGTCTAAAAACCCCGTGCGGTCCAAGTCCTCTGTGTCAGGATAACGCCCTGCATCGAGGGCATTTTGCTCTGTACCATTAATCCGGGAATAGTCGTTACTGCCTTCAGAATAACCCCAATTATCGCCATTTGGATCTTCCGAATCAACATCACTATACGTATTGATCAAAACCTTTTCACCCGACGCCACATAATCTGCATAAGAAGGGCCTTCCGGATCCAGACAGGAATCCCAACCATTTTCAAAAGCATCAGGACATCCATCCAGACCCACATCTTCTTCATCGTCCAAAATGCCGTCTCCTATCAAACCGCTCACAGGAATATCTTCAGTATTAAGTAACCCGTTTCCATCCCGATCCTCACTGATTTGACCCAAATCAACCGTAAGGGCACCCCGGTCCCCTCTTAACCAAATTTCGAAAAATTTCGTCTGTGTCTGATCATAATCCCCGGAATAAAAGGGGGTAATGATTCCACCCCAGATCGAATCATTTGGCACGTCAGCCTGATGTTCACGGTGATGAAATTGCAACACCATAATATCGGTCGTTTCATTCTGGGCCTGAATGGATGTGGACAAGTTGGGCCAAATATCTTTTGTGCGAACCTGGACAAAGGGGTTGAACCAGTTCATTTTCCCGCGATTTCGCTGGATGAACGATTTTCCTGTTTCCGAGTCCATAGGCGCGGAGGATTCTTTCCAAAACCGTCTTAAGATCGGAATGGATGTGGTCCGTTTTGATCCTTCAAAATCATCAATAAAAGCCACACCATTGGGATCCCCCGTGGCCCGGTTATTGATTGGGTTCGGGTTGGGCAGGATTTGGGCAAATTCCCCTTCGAAAGAAAAGGCGGATGTCTGTTCTGTTTCAATCACAGGTAATTGATCCAGGGTACGGGTTAGCCCGGGTAAATCTTTTTGGAAACGACCGTTCAATCCCCAGATAAAGTTCTGCATCGGTTCGTACCCGACTTCTACTTTTTCATTCATAACAGACTGATTATAATACAGCGCCGTACCCCCAATAAATGAATTCTTTCCGAAATCCATCTGGGAACGAACACCTAAAATTGTCTTTTTATCAAAGGTCACCAACTGGTGTCTATCATAGATTACCTTAATATCCGCGTTTGGATCCACATCATCAGATAAAATAACGGTTCCGCTGAAATAGTCCACCTGGTAATCAATACCCCGCTTAAGGGGCACACCGCCCTTGTAAACCTGTTCACTTCCTTTTACGATCATAAATCCCAGGTTTATGGTAGCGCTCTGGTTGGCATAATCCACCTCAATGGTGAAACGACTGTCCCGCGCCCAATCATTTCTTAGGGTGGTGTAATACATTTTACCTTCACCCAGGGATCCCTTTAAACCGATGGACTGATTACCCTCGGAAATTGTGTCGGCGGCAAAGGGATGATAGGCCGGAAAAAATAATTCACCTTCCGCCAAACTGATAATATTCGGGTTGGCCAAATCAATTTTTTGGTCTGCTGTACGGACGCCGCTTTCATTGAGGCTGTCCAATCCAAATTGGGTGATATAAGGCGTCCCCTGGGGATCTAAATGACTTGGAACCGGAAGGCGGTCATTTATGATTCTGAGTTCAAAACCATCACGGTTAATATTATTGGTTCCCAGGTAATAGACATTCTTAAACATGAGTGGCCAGACCGGGTGGCTGGGATTCAAGTCCTTAGGCTTGATCATTTTCATCATCAATTGATCCGATTCCACTGAAATCCCTTTACCAACGGTTACAAGGGTATCACCGGTGGCGCGGTCAGCCATCACAAATGTACAACCCAGCACTTCATCATTCGCTGACTGACGAAGGCGGATAAACCCCAAATCTTCACTTAATATATAATCCTGGCCCTGTTCAAGCCGCTTGAAATTCCCCGTCTGGTCGTAACTTTCATTTGGCTCATTCAGATCGGCGAAGGCTGTCCCTGGATTCGTTTCTGAGTTAGTGGACTGATCCAGCTGGTATAATTCAAAATTGCGTATCACCAAATTCCCGATTTGGTGCAGACCTTCCTTTAAAGGATAAAATGCGGGCACCAGCACCGTGGAGCCGCCAACCTGAGTCACAGTTCCATTCCTAAACCATTCATGAATAAAGAAATATTTATTTTTGATAAAATTGTAATCTTGGATTTTAAGCGTCTGGGCTTCATTCTTCCCTTTGTATTCCTGTGATTTTTTCTCAGTATTGACTACCGAAGCTATTGCAGTAATGTTCACGGGACCCAATTTTGAGACTGTTTTTACACCGAATAACCCCTGATGATTAGCCGACCCCATGAGGGATTGAGAACCTGGTAAACTTAGCGATACATTCCCTGCATCAATGGTTTGAACAATATCATCTTCCCCTCCCTTGTATGAAATACGGATATTATTCTCCCAGTCAAAATCCCGCTCCGAATCATGGTCCACATTCACGGAGACTTTGTCACCTATTTTACCTTCCACGCTGATGCGCTGGGTCTGGTCAAACTCCAAATGGGTGTTGCGTGTTTCACTCAGTTTGGAGCGAATCAGTTCCTGGTCCTGAAACACCAAATTCCCTTTAATGGTCACATTACCCCTGGCCGTGAGGGAGACGCGTCCGATATTCCCCATATCCACACCAATGACTTCAATTCCTCTCCCGCGCCTGTCCTGCAGGATTTGGCTGCGGGGCCCCTTGGTACGACTGGTATCCTGAATTGCTTTTTCAAAAGCCAATTCCCTATTGACCCGGATTTGTTTCTCAAAATACCAATCCATGGGTGCGACAAATGGTACGATGTAGGATTTGCCGTATAATTTTCCTGCGAAAGAAATGGTGGACCAATCTTTAGAAATTTCAACTGATCGGACGATGTAAAAGGGCAGTTTGATTAACCCCCTTGGCGAATAAGTGAGGGAATCATAAGGCATGACCAAAGACGGCTGATCCGTCTTATATGGGTTATAGAGGTAAGGCGTGGATGGGTGCCAGCGATTGGGAAGGTTTGGGACGGACGGATCTCCCTGGCCGTAGGATGGGAAAATTACGGTCATCCACAAGAGTAAGCTGACGATTTGGATCCTTTTTGGCAAGGAATCCACCTCCATAATTGTTGTTAACAAGGCCCTTGCAGGCACAGTGATACCGCGATGCGGTGAGATTAATCCGTTAACGTTGAGGCGATAGTGTCAGCTCCTTATGTTTGACTCGTATTTGTTTGAATCCTTTTTCCCAAGATTCCGCAGAAGTTACGTAAAGCTTTCCCACGATGTGAAATACTATTCTTTATCACCGAATCCAGCTCTGCAAAGGTCTTTTTCAGGGGCGGATAGTAAAAAATGGGGTCATAGCCAAAACCGCCTTCCCCTTTTTTTTCGTCCAAGATGCACCCTTCAACCGTCCCTTCCGTCCACTCATATTCATGGCCATTCACGAAAGCAATCACGGTGCGGAAGCGGGCCGTTCGATCAGCCATGGAAAAGCCTTCTAATTCAATCAGCATCTTCCGGCAATTGTCTTCAAAAGTGGCATTCTCACCCGCATATCGGGATGAATGAACCCCCGGCGCGCCGTTCAATGCATCCACCTCCAGGCCAGTATCATCGGCCAAAGCGGGCAATCCTGTGAGGCGGTGGACCGTTTCAGCCTTGATGAAGGCATTTTCTTTCAGTGTCTCCCCCGGTTCTGGAATATCCCCGATTTCGGGGAAGGTATCCAACGTGAGTAATTCCACGGGAAGGTGGGCCAAAATTTGGGCCATTTCTTCCATTTTACCGCGGTTGTGTGTGGCGAGAACAATCTGCAATTATTTACCTTGAAAAAACGCCCGCAAAACTACCTGTTTTTCAGAAGAGACCCAACGGGAATTCCGACCACATTTAAATATTATTGGCACTTTCCTTCTGTCCACTCAGTCACACCAGCATATTGGGAATGACAATCATTTAAATAGATTTTATTGTCACAGCCGCAAACGGGTTTATAGACAGTTGGGCAAACCCCTTCTTTTTAGATTTTACTCTCATCAATGCAGCCATCATTCTTCTTTTTGTCTTCACAAGGAATAAAAGAGAATAAAATGAAAATGAGTGAGAAGCGGAGCATGATCATTTATTTACACTCCCCTTTAGTCCAACTTTCCAGTCCTGCGTTTTCGGCTACGCATGAATTGCCATAGGTCTTGTCATCACATCCGCAAACGGGATCCCATATCCGGCTGCAGGGATCATTCTTGATTTTACTTTCATCAATACAGGATTCTTCCCTTGTTTCTTCACAGCCGATTATAAGCAAAGTGAATAACGAAAATTTAAAAATTCGATTCATTAATTTTTTGGCGGTGTAATATCGTGCCAATGGCCATGTTCAGTGGACCATATTTTTCCCACCGGCGCCGGGCCATCGGGCCTCGGAATATTCGCCGGTGTCTGTAAGTTTGGATTTTCCGGTGCTGGCGATGGGGCAGTGTCAAGGTCGTGCCAATGGCCGTGCTCAGTAGACCATACCTTCCCTTCCGGTACGTGACCTTCCGGTTGAGGCACATTCAAGTTTTGCTGTACACCTTGGGGCATGGGTGGTATTGGAGGAAGGTTTGTTTTAATATCATGGTAATGGCCATGTTCTTCGGACCAAACTTTCCCGGGAGGCGCTGAGCCCATGGCACCGCCTTTTCCGGCAGAATAAAGATCCCGAAAAAACCACAGCGCTAAAAATATAATGGCCCCAATTATTGCTATCTTTTTCCACCAATTTTCTGAACTTCCGCTACCATGGCAATCCTTGAATTTTTTACCGCTCCCGCAGTGACAGGGGTCGTTTCTTCCTGTTTTCATTTTTGATTTTCCTTATGAAGTTTTGCCAACTGTACATACTTGGCGGCCCATTTCACATTTTGGTCATAGGTTTTTGGATTGAGTGTTTTTACTATTTCCCCTGGTACACCCACCACCAGAGAATATTCAGGAATAATCATATTTTCTTTCACCACGGCGCCGGCGCCGATAACGGCACCTTTCCCCACAACTGCCCCATTCATAATGATGGCTCCCATCCCGATCAAGGCACCAGCCTCAATGGTGCAGCCATGGATGATGGCATTGTGCCCCACCGTCACATCGTTTCCGACAATCACACCCTGATCATTCTCTAAATGGATCACACTGTTATCCTGGATATTGGTTCGTTCGCCAATGACAATCTGGTTAATGTCTCCCCGGCATACGGTATTGTACCAGATAGAACTTTCCGCTTTCAGGATGACATCACCGATAATTCGTGCCCCCTCCGCCACGAAAGCAGTTTCATGGATTCGGGGTGTCTTGATGGTCACATTTTCTCTTAAATCTGATTTTTCCATGATCAAATACTAATTCCCTTGTACCGATATCGCAAAAAGAAAGTCTGAAACAAACCTGAAATTACAAATACGTTAATCGTCCAGTAAATTCCCGGTATAGCAGCGAATTGGGCTCCCAGCCATAACCCGGTCAAAGCTAACCCGACGTAAACTATCACCGCTTCGCTGATTCCCCTCGTCCGATGATGGTGCACCAATAATCCGCCGTACCAGGATTGGTAAACCTGGTAGCCCGGCATGAGGATGGCAAACATGATCGTTATTGAAGAAAGATGGGTTAGTTCTGGCGATAATCCTGAAACGCCCCTGAACCAAATCTCACCCAACGGTGTGAAAGCAATAATAGCCAGCACACCCATGGTGGTGAGGGCCAGGATTCTTGCAAAACGCTGCAACTGCACCATCCCCCCCGATTTCCCCGCTAAGGAAACAACAACTTCATTAAAGGCAAATCCTACACCGCGAGTGAGAAAAACTAAGCCATAAACAACCGGCCATGCGGCCAAAGATGCCAAGGCTTCCGGCATACGGCTCATTCCCGCTGAACCGGCAGGATGGATAAGCAGGGTCAAAAGGGGCGTCATAGCCAGAGGTAGATAAAATCGAATAAAAGAATCCCGGGTGATAGGGTTTCCGTCACTGGATTCGGGCAGGGTATTGTGCAATATATTCTGGACAGCGCCGTGGGCGTAGAGCGCTTCCATAGTGACAGAAATGGCCACTGCCGCCGACCCTACGACAACCCCTGAAAATTCAGTGAATAGTTTTCCTACAGTTAATATGATCACCAGGGAAGTCAGTCGAATGGCTGTGCCTATTGCAACAGCCCGTGAATTGCCATACTTGATCATAACGCCTTGATTGAGCCTCCGCCAGGCGATCATTAATGTCCATGGGGTCATAATCTGGAGACCGATTCTCCCCGGTTCATGGAGTTCGCTGGGCACTTGCAGCAATCCCTCGGCAACCACATTGAAAATCGGTGTAAATGCTACCAAAACATGAAGTGTCGTTAGGACAACTGACATGACCAGCATATATTTGAACAGTTTGTTGTAGGCATGTTTGTCCACAGCCAGGGCTGTGCTGGCCGCGAGGAGCATAATAATGGGTCCTTCGATAGCCAGCGAAATGGGATAAACCAGTGATCCCCAGGCTGCCAGGTTGATCTCGGGCAGGGCCATCCGTGCTACAAATGCGGTGAGCGTCGGTGTTTCCGTACCCATGAGAAACCAACTCCCCGCCAGGGGAAGCCACAGGCGAAAAACCTGTTTTAAGGTGACGTTATTTTCATGATTCAAAAAAGAGCTTTGTAGTTCTGCGTTCAGGTAAGAATCAAATTAAGGGCTTTTTTCAGCGTGGCCACAGTACCGTCTATATCATTGAGTTTATCCAAGCCAAACAAACCCAAGCGAAAAGTGGAGAATCCTTCCGGCTCACCGCATTGGAGGGGTACGCCAGCGGCAATTTGGATACCCAGTTCAGCAAACTTACTGCCATTTTGAATCCCCGGATCATGGGTAAAACAAACCACTACACCTGGCGCTTCATATCCAGACGCAGCAACACTTTTTAATCCTTTGTCGGCCAAGAGAGATCGAACCCGGGTGCCCAATTCCTGCTGTCGGAAATATACATTATCAAAGCCCATTCGCTTCAATTCATTCATCACATTAGAAAAGGTCACCAGACCATCCGTGGGCAGGGTAGCATGGTAGGCATGACTACCTTTTTCATAGGCTTCCATGATCCACAACCACTTGGCCAAGTCGCAGGCAAAACTGTTACTCGTGGTATTATCTATTTTTTGTAACGCACGGTCATTCACCATTATCAGGGCGGCGCATGGGGATCCGCTCCATCCTTTCTGTGGCGCACTGATGAGGATATCGACAACTGACTGCACCATATCCACCCAGAGGGTGCCGGAGGCAATGCAGTCCAGTATAAACAATCCACCAACCTCCCGGACAGCATCACCGACAGTTTGAACATATTCGTCAGGCAGTATCATGCCAGAAGATGTCTCCACATGGGGGGCGAAAACCAAATCTGGTTTTTTGTAGTGGATAGCGTCAACCACTTCATCAATGGGCGCCGGTATAAATGGGGCGGTGTTTTCTTTTCCTGCCTGTCGTGCTGGTAAAACAATTTCTTCCGCAGGGATATTCCCTGCCTCAAAAATCTGGGTCCAGCGATAACTGAACCAGCCGTTACGAATCACCAGGCATTTTTTATTCACCGCAAATTGTCGAGCCACCGCCTCCATACCGAAAGTACCACTGCCGGGCAC
>JAYEFG010000173.1:0-1557 GCA_034658595.1 Fidelibacterota bacterium
TAAATTATACACTGTTGATGTTTATCAAACAAAAATTGATGAAATTCCATTAATGGATGGTATAAAGAACTTCAAAGATTTTGCATTCCTTTTTTCATCATCTGCTGGTTATCCGGGAACGATTGAATGGGTACAATACGCAGCGGACCCAACCGGCGTACCTATGAGTTCCGGTGTAACATCCATCCAGGTGAATGAGGTTATGCCCTATGTTCAAGCTGGACAAATGAAAGGTGTTCTAGCGGGAATGCCCGGAGCGGCTGAATATGAAGCATTGGTAGGTCAAAAGGGATTTGCCACAAGCGGAATGGATGCCCAGTCCATTGCTCACTTGGTTATTGTATTATTTATTATATTAGGAAACGCGGCCTTTTTTATCGAACGCAAGCGTTCCAGAAAGTATTAAGGAGTCAAAATTATGAGCATGACAGTCATACTTGGAGCATGGATTGCCGTTTTTCTTACACTGGGAATTTTTTCCTATTTATATAAAGATAATCCATTTTATAAAATGGCCGAACATCTCTTTGTTGGGATTTCGGCAGGATATTGGACATCCATTTTCTTTTGGACCCAGATTCAACCAAATTTATTTGGACGTCTTTGGCCAACTTTAGAATTCAATGCAGATTCATTTTGGTATAATATATATAATGGATTGAGCTTTTTCTCATCATCAGTTTTCCCGGAAGGTGGAATTGATAAAGGCCATGATATGCATTTGATCTATCTTGTTCCCTTTGCTTTGGGTATCATGATGCTGTTAAGTCTTATTCCGAAAATAAGCTGGTTTGCCAGGTGGGGTATTGCATACACGGTGGGCATGGCAGCTGGATTACGTGCATACGGTTATTTGAATTCCAATGTCATTGGGCAGATAAAAGGGACTGCGGCAAGTTTTTCTGATCCTACACTGCCGTTTTTCAGTTTAACATCTCCCTCTATATTCAACAGTATCGTTATTTTAGTTGGGACCATTACCGGCCTACTTTATTTCTATTTTTCTAAAGAACATAAAGGAATGTTGGGGAAGTTATCTAAAATTGGTATTTACTTCTTAATGATCAGTTTTGGTGCGTCGTTTGGATTTGCGGTCATGGGCCGAATTTCTCTGCTTATCGGACGCTTCGTTGACTTGATCAAATATTCCGCTGGCGATTATAACAATGCGACACTTTGGGTATTGGTGATTATGCTCATTATTTTAGGATATGATGCATTTAAAGGAAAGAATAAACCCTTGAGTGAAGATGCTGCATGATCGTCTATTAGACGTACAAAATTTAACCGTTCAATATAAAATTGATGGAAACCTGGTCCCGGTTGTGGATCGGGTTTCTTTTTATATTGAACTTGGGGAAATCATCGCCTTGGTAGGTGAGTCTGGATGCGGTAAAACCCAAGCAGCCCTGACCCTGGCGCAATTACTGCCCAAATCTGCAATTGTACAACAAATATATTCCGGAACACCAAAAACTGCTATGATCTTTCAGGATCCCATGAATGCGTTGAATCCGGTCATCAAAGTCGGGAAACAAATTTTAGAAGGAGTAAAGG
>JAYEFG010000174.1:0-1547 GCA_034658595.1 Fidelibacterota bacterium
ACAAGCATTCCACATATTGGATCCTGTTCTTTTCCATTTTTCGTGTCTTCTACTTTAAAAATAATTTCCTCTCTCTGGGTAGCTGTTCTTTTCTGCTTAATCAGTTCCGCCAAAATTGAAACAGCAATTTCCTGTGGGGTAATTGCACCAATATCCAGCCCTGCGGGAAATTTAATTGAATCGATTATCTCCTTACTGATACCATCTTTTTTCAATTGTTCTAGAAGAGTATTGGTTTTCTTTTTACTGGCGATCAGAGATAAAAATTCCGGTTTTGAAGCTGTAGCTGCTTTTAGTGCCTTAAGGTCACCATTACCTTGAGTTGCCACCACAGCCACACATTGCCCTTCAATGATGGAAAATTCTTCCATCTTTTTAACCCCATAGGGTAGATCTAATTCAAATATCCCAGGAGCAAGCGCGTATACTTCATAGCCTAGAAGTTGACCCATTTTTGACAAGGCTGACACGGTTGGCGTATTGCCATAAATAACAAGTTTAGTCATAGGTAATACCGGTTCAATATGAAATTCAAGAGTTCCTCCGCTTGCACAAGTTAAGAATATTTCTTTTTTATAGGATACATTTCCATCAGAACTTTGTTCAGGACTTAATCGAATAATAGAGGCCATCCCCGTATTTAAACAATGAAGCGCTTCCTCGATTACAGTCTCTTGAGCACAGCCACCGCCGATCCAACCTTCCATTTTTCCATCAATTGTAATGATCGCTTTTGCCGTGGGTTTTGCGGAAGAAGGCGCAACTGTATCTATAACTGTAGCGATGGCGAAGGGTACACCTTTTTTCTCAAGTTCTGCTGCGCGGTGGATCCAATTAAACTTCATGGGTAAACATTCAATCTTATTTCTTTTTGAATTTTTCCATTAGCCTGCCGGAAACTCCTTTAATTGCTGCACCAGCAACCGCTATTCCGCTCAGTGCTTCATTTGAGGATTCTGTTTCATCGGCCTGCTCATCATTACCTTCCAGTTTAGCAGCTAAGGATTTTGTGAACTGTGCGAAAAGTTGGTTTGAAACATCCTCAATCATCCTGGAACCAAACTGAGCCAGCATTCCTTGAATTGTCACTGTAGAATCACCATTTATTTCAGTCGTACCATCTCCAGAATTGGTAAGGGAACCAACCATTTCCATCGTAGCACCACCTTTTCCCTTTACATCGATTCCTCTTCCTTCAATTTCCAATGTATGATTATTTGCGTCCAGATTTAGAATAGATACCTCACTCTTGTAACTGGATTTAATTGGACCAACTTTTATGGTGAGCATCACCGCATGACAATTATCTCCAAGGTCTTCAACGTACTTTGCGCCGGGAATACAGGAACTGACTTTTTCGATGTCCGTCATGAAATCCCATACGTTACCAATGGGCGCACGGATAGTAAAGTTTTTGGTCATTTTTACTTTCATAAGTAGGTGTTTTTCCTAATCAGGAACCGTTTTTGTGGATAGCGCTCCACACCTTTTCCGGTGTGAGGGGAATATCCAAGTGCCGTACACCCAGGTGTGATAAAGCATCCACG
>JAYEFG010000175.1:0-5736 GCA_034658595.1 Fidelibacterota bacterium
AAGAGGAAAATCAGTTGGCCGGTGCGGTGATTATATCTGATGGTTTAATTACTGAAGGAAAGAATCCCATCGATGCCTTTCAACAATTTAAAATTCCGGTTTACACCCTTGGTATTGGGGAAGACTCTGAATTGGTTGATGTGGCTATTCAATCAATTGATGTTCCAACGGTTGTGTTAAAAAGTGATGGCGTAAATGTAAATGTAACGATTCAATCCGTCGGGAATATCAGTGATCGACTCAGTGTTTCATTGTACAATAACCGCAAATTATTGGCATCTCAACATATCAGATTGGTGGGGCAAGGATCTAAACAAGAGGTGAATTTTCGTTTTCGACCAAAAGAAATTGGTAAACAGGAATTTGAAGTACGGGTTTCATCGATGGAAGATGAAATTAATATTCAAAATAACAGGCAAAATTTTAACCTTCTTATATTAAAAGATCGATATAAGGTAGCCCTCCTGACAGGAAGCCCAAATAAAAATACCTCTGTGTTGAAGCGGGAATTAAAACAAAACCCCCGAATTGAGTTGGATCATTTTACCCGGATGACAGAAACCCGGTTTCGTCCCCCTATCAAATCTTTTTGGGAAACGCCTTACGAATTAATCATTTTTGATAATTATCCCATTAGACCACTATCCCCCAATTTTGTCCGAATTCTGGGGAAAAAAATTCTAACACACCAAGCGGCGGTCATGTTAATGGCAGGACCAAACCAATCCGACGTTTCTTTAAAAGGGATTACGAACATTTTAGGTGTGGTATCTCAAGACAGTACTTTTGAATCCAGCCCGGTTTTTTGGGATTTTACAAATGCTCAACTAAGTGACAATACTGATTTGCCGCCATTGGTCCAAAATTTGTTTATTTCCGGCACAGGATTTACATCCGATACATTGGCTGTGACTGAATCGGGATGGCCTTTATGGTTGAGAAACCAAAATGGAAATATCCGTACAATAGTGTGGACATCTTCTGAAATAAATACATTATATTTTCAGGATCAAAAATTATCCAGGGATGGCCCATTTTCAATCATTTGGAATCAATCCATTTCATGGTTGTTGAAGACCGGTGGAGAGCATGAAAACTTTTTCCGGCTAAATAAGGATCGATATCGACAGGGAGAAATGGTGCAGGTTACGGGAACACAACCCTTTGAACAAAAATCCGGTAAAGCAGAAAATATTATCATTTCAGTAATGCAGGGTGGTGAAAATATTATAACACGGGATATTTCATTTAATATAGAAGAACAGCGATGGATGGGTGAGTTCCGGGCCCCCGGTCCGGGAGAATATATTTATTCGATTCAATTTGATCCAGATCAGAGCCTGATTCAATCCAGTACATTCCAGGTGCTGGAAAGTCAAATTGAACTCAACCAGGTGCATTTAAATAAAAAAATGCTTTCTTCAATATCGAATCAAGCCGACGGTCGTTTTTTTCTTTGGGAGGAAAGAGACAGCTTAATCAGTAAAATTGAGCCAAAAGTTCGGCGTGAATTCAAAGCAGAAATCATTAAATTTACTGAGAGCAGAATCTTATTATTTATTATGGTTCTCCTATTATGTACGGAATGGTTTTTCCGTCGTAAAAGAGGATTATCCTAACATTAAATCGAAGAAAGAATTTAAATGAGGAAAATCACAATTGTTGGTACAGGATACGTTGGGCTGGTCAGCGGGGGCGGTATTTCTGAATTTGGTCATCATGTAACTTGTACTGATATAGATCAGAATAAAATCAATCAACTAAAATCAGGTGAAATCCCAATTTATGAACCGGGATTAGCATCCCTGGTCAAACGAAATGTTCGCAATGGTCGTCTTCATTTTTCCTCAGATGTCCCACAGGCAATCCGGAATGCCAATGTTATTTTTATCGCCGTGGGTACGCCCCAGGGGAACAATGGGGAGGCCGACCTGGAAGCGGTTGAAACAGTAGCCAAAACCATCGGGGAAAATTTAAATGGTTATAAAATCGTCTGTACAAAAAGTACCGTACCTATTGGTACCGGAAAACGAATCGAAGACATTATTCGTTCCGTCAATCCCGATGCAGATTTTGATTATGTTTCCAATCCGGAATTTTTAAGAGAAGGGGCTGCAGTAAAAGATTTTATACATCCGGATCGTGTTGTATTAGGTGCCAGAACATCCAAGGCGATTAAGGTAATGCGTGAAGTGTATCGTCCCCTTTATATTAATGAAACTCCTATTATTTCTACTTCGGTGGAGACAGCCGAAATGATCAAATATGCCGCCAACGCATATTTGGCTTTGAAGATCAGTTACATTAATGAGATTGCCAATTTATGTGAAGCTGTAGGCGCCGATGTCCATGAGGTTGCACGAGCCATGGGATTGGATGGCAGGATCAGCCCGAAGTTTTTACATCCTGGTCCGGGGTTTGGCGGTTCCTGCTTTCCAAAGGATATCCATGCTTTGGCAGCCACAGGCCGCAATAATGACAGTTCATTGCCAACAATTGAAGCAGCAATAACAACGAATGAATCCCAGAAAAGCAGGATGGTTACTAAACTAAAACGACTAATGAATGATGATCTTAACGGTAAATCTGTTGCGGTGCTCGGGTTGGCCTTCAAGCCCCAAACAGATGATGTACGTGAAGCCGCTTCCAGGGTGATTATTCCTAAAATGGTTGAATCGGGTGTAACCGTATGCGCTTATGATCCTATTGCCATGGATAATTTCAAAAACCATCACCCTGACATTCAATATTGTGATTCATGGCAGGCTGCAGTAAAAGGGACGGATGCTTGTGTTATCCTTACGGAATGGAATGAATTTCGCGGGATGGATTTGAATGAATTAAAGTCACTCATGAATACACCCGTAATCCTCGATACAAAAAATATTTTAAGTATGGAAAAATTGGAATCCCTGGGTTTCACTTTTGATAATGTTGGTCGAAAGAAATCGGAATGAAGGTAAAAAAAGCATCTATTGCGGGGGTCCTAAAAATTGAGCCTAATGTACACCAGGATAAAAGAGGATATTTTTTTGAATCCTTTAAAAATTCTGATTTTGAGGCGCATGGATTACCCATCCATTTTGTTCAGGACAATCAGGCCAAATCATCCGAAGGCGTTTTGCGGGGTTTGCATTACCAGTTGAACCATCCACAGGGGAAATTGGTTTGGGTGAGTGAAGGAAGTGTTTTGGATGTTGCAGTAGATATCCGTCAAGGATCCCCCACATTTGGCCAATATGAGTCCGCTGTTTTGGATGATGCAACCCATACAAGGTTCTACATTCCACCGGGATTTGCCCATGGATATTATGTTTTGTCCGAATCAGCGACCTTTCAGTACAAATGTACTGAGGTGTACAATCCGGAAGATGAATACGGCATCCATTGGAATGATCCTGGCATTGGAATACAATGGGGAATTGGGGATAAATTAGTATCAGAAAAAGATGGGGTTTTACCCCGATTAAAGGAAATGGATCCAAACTTGTTGCCCAAATACCAAGAGAATATTTGAATGTTACCGATCGAACTTATCCGCAATAATCCCAAAGAAGTCGAAAAGCAAATCGCTTCAAAAGGGGAGTCCCTGGACATAAATGCTATTTTAAAATTGGATGAATCTTACAGAGCCGATTTGGGTCAGGCCAATGCATTGCGCGCAAAAAGAAATAGGGCTTCAGATGAAATCGCCAGAGTCAAGAGATCGGGAGAAAATGCAAATGATGCGATTTCAGCCATGGGCGAAGTTTCTAAACAAATCAAGGCATTGGAGAATAAAACTCAGGCTTCTAAATCTGAATTGGATGAACTGCTGTTAAACTTACCCAATATTCCCCACAAGTCTGTTCCTTTGGGGCAGGATGAGAAAGACAATAAACTCATCCGGGAATGGGGTGAAATACCTGAAAAAGATTTTGAATGGAATAACCATTTATCGTTGGGTGTTGCATTAAACCTTTTTGATTTTGAGCGTGGGGCCAAAATTTCCGGTTCAGGATTTCCCCTTTATATCGGCCGCGGCGCCAAACTGGAGCGGGCTTTGATCAATTATATGCTGGATGTACAAACGGAGCGACACGGTTATACAGAAATTTTTCCACCATTTGTAGTACGGCCAGATTCCGCCATGACCACGGGCCAATTGCCGAAATTTGCAGATGATATGTATCTATCGGAAAAGGATGGGTTATGGCTCATTCCTACAGCGGAAGTACCGGTTACCAATATTCACCAGAACGAAATTCTGCCTGAGGATCAGCTGCCCATTAATTATACGGCTTATTCGGCATGTTTTAGAAGGGAAGCAGGATCCTATGGAAAGGACACTCGGGGCTTTTTAAGGCTCCATCAATTTAATAAGGTGGAACTGGTTAAATTTGTAAAACCGGAAAATTCCTATAATGAATTGGAAAAACTAGTCTTACATGCTGAAGCAATTCTGCAATCATTGGGGTTAAAATACCGCGTGATTGAATTATGTACGGGGGACTTGAGTTTTTCAGCAACTAAGTGTTACGATATTGAATTATGGGCCCCGGGAGAACAAAAATGGCTGGAAGTTTCTTCCTGCAGCAATTTTGAAGATTTTCAGGCGCGGCGGGGAAATATCCGTTTCCGCAAGGCAGCTGATAATAAAGTGGATTTTGTTCATACCTTAAACGGCAGTGGCGTGGCCACACCACGATTATTGGTGGCCCTGCTTGAAACACATCAAAATGAGGATGGGAGTATCTCTATTCCGGAACCCCTCCAGTCTTATCTCGGTACGGAGGTTCTCGATTAGTTTACGCTCCCTTTGGTTTATAATAAATGTTGTTCTGTGGACAATCATTTTTGCCAGTGCCGGTATTATTGGCTCCCTTTTTGAATGGCGGGGTAAGTTCCTAAGCTGGATAGCCCAATCCTGGTCCAAGTGGCTTTTAGCCATCGGCGGAATAAAGTACAGAGTTATTGGTCTTAGCCGTCTTGATCCTAAGGGCCATTTCGTTTTTGCCGCTAACCACGAATCTGCTTTGGATATTCCCTTGGTTTTCGCAGGGCTTCCCTTTCATGTTGTTTCTATTGCTAAAATTGAATTGAAATGGATGCCCATATTTGGCTGGGCAATGATGGCCGGCGGACATTTTTTTGTGGATCGAAGGAAACATAAAAAAGCCTTAAATTCCCTGGAAAAAGCGAAATCTTCCATGACCAAAAATCCCCGCTCAATTATCATATTTCCCGAGGGAACCCGCTCTTTAGATGGTGAAATTAAGCCATTTAAAAAAGGGGGGCTCATTTTGGCTTTACGGATGGGGGTACCAGTTGTACCGATCGCTTTATGCGGTACGGGAAATGCCATGAAGAAGAAAGGACTTACCCTGAAAAATCAAACACTTGAATTACGGATTGGGGAACCGATTCAAACCAGGAATATTAATTTTGATGAACGCAATCAGTTCGTCGCAGATGTAAGAGAAAAGGTAGTAGTCTTACGAGACCATTATCGCCATGCTGCATAGAATAATTTATCCCATTCCTGAGCAAAAACCCTTCACAACCGCTAAAGTTTGTGATACGCCCATTTATGAAAAGACACTGCTTGAAACTTGGCTAAACGTGCAGCCGGGAACAATTTTTAATGATCGTCGTGGCCATCCTATTATGGTAATAAATCCCGGTGTTATGAACCATAATGAAGGTCCAGATATTAATGATGCAGTGATTTTTACCGGCGGGAGGTTCCTTACCGGT
>JAYEFG010000176.1:0-20190 GCA_034658595.1 Fidelibacterota bacterium
TGAATTAGCATCATTAACAAAATTGGGTGTTGATCTTACAAAACTTAAAGGTCGAGATTTGATTGGTAATGAAATTGAATTGGTGAATGTTTATGACGAGGAATTAAAAGTGCTCATTCTTTCATTCTATGCTGAATGGTGCACCAACTGCCATTACGAAGCAACTCCATTAAAAAAGTTGTATTCAAGTCATAAATCCAATGGACTAAATATGGTCATGGTTATGAATTATTCCACGAAGGAAAAGTCACTTTCTTTCGTTAATAAATATGGATTGGATATGCCCTTGGCCCTAGGGGAATTAGATGAAAAAAATGAGAGAAAAAGGAACAATACTCAATTTCACCAATTCCGGAAAAAACTTGGAGATGAGAGAGCCTGGGGAACTCCTTTTCACATTATCATAGAAAAAGATAAACCGGAAAAAGTTGGGATTGTTATGGGTGAATTGATCGGGAAGGAAATTAAAAATTATTTGGCCAATACGATTTTGAAGAAATAATCTAAATAACTCCTGCCTTGATCAAGGCCAGCTTCCAACGCTCTAATTTTTCCATTTTTATTTTTTGATCCATTATGGGTGTATAACCATCATCAGTCTCTACTTTAATATAGGGCCAGTTTCCCGTTTGTGATTTCGTTAAAAGTGCATGAACACCAAACGCTGTGCGATCCTTCATGATGCTATGGTTAACGTTTAAGCCGGTTAAATCAGATATAAATTGAAGTAACGGAGGTCTCCCTCCGCCGCCACTAACCATCACTTTTTCCGGTAGAGTATCCAAATATGTTTTGGCTAGAGTCCAAATATCATGTACAAGAAATCCGATCGATTCCATTCCTGCACGTATAATCTCATTAGGAAAGTCGTCTCCAAATCCCTCCGAAACTGGTTTAAGATGATCGGTCCAGTAGGGCGCCGCAATTCCTGAGGCTGCAGGGATAAAAACACCTCCAGTTTCGGTGTTTTCACATCTCTTATGCCATTGCATATCCTTATGGGGAATGCCCAATTCTTCTTCCAGCTGGTAAAAAAGAGAATTGCAGGCATTGATTGTTCCTTCAAGCAAATAATGCCTTTCTGAATCATCCGAAAAAAGGACACTGCTGATTAATCCATCCACATGTGCAGTGTTTTGACCTGCATTGACTTGGACTGACCCTGAAGTGCCAAAATTCATTGCAACTGAACCGGGAACAAAACCGCCTTGCCCTATGAGTGCAGCTTGCTGGTCCCCTATGACTAGGCATAATGGAATTTTCAAACCATTGAGATCGATTACACCGAAATCGTACACGGGGGAAACCAGCTCCGGGAGACAATTAGGGCTTGCTCCAAATAGGTCCAATAAACCATCCTCCCACCGGCAAGTATCCAAATTCATCATAGTAAATCGTGACGCGATTGTTTCATCAATCAAGCAGTTACCGGTTATAAATTGTGTCAGGAAAGAGCTAATCGAACCGAATACCGCTGTGCCGTCTTTCGCCTTTTTTCTTAATGTATCGGATCTGTTAACCAGATGGGAAAATTTTGGACCGCCAAAATGAGAATTGAGAGGTGCACCGGTTGTTTTGAAAATGGTTTCAGAATAGTTATTTATTTGCTTTACAATATCGGTGGCACGGCCATCCTGCCAACTTAGCGCAGGTGTAAGCGGCTTTAAAGTTTTTCGATCCCAGAATAAAAAGGTGGATCGTTGAAGCGCAACACCGGCAGCGGATATTTGGATATTTTTCTCCCGGGAAAAATTAACTGCCTGACCCATTAATTTTTTACAAGTGTAAGCAATAGACAATGCATCCACTTCTACGTGTTTGGGTTTTGGATATTTTAAAAAATGCTTTTCACTTGTTTTGAAAACAACATGATTTGCGGAATCAAATAAAAATACTTTTGTGGAAGATGTACCCTGATCGATAACCAGGGTGGCTTGCGTTTTTGCTGGCGGCAAATTAGCCGGAGACGGTTACGTTGTAAATTTCTTCAAATTGTTCAGTTTTAATCATACGAATCGCATCCCAGGTCAGCTTGGTGCAAACCTTTGCGCAGATCTGGCAACCGATACATTCATCATGCCGAACTTGGACTGGTGGAATAGGGATCCCGTATTTTTCAGTTGGAACTGGTTCAATACAATCCACAGGACAAAAAGGAACGCAAACCTGGCATCCGGTGCAATTGTCTTCATCGACCACAGCCATCAGTTTCGGTTTCTTTTTCTTGTAATTAACCTTTTCCGCAGGGTCTGGGACTAATTTGTAATGATTGTAGGTTTTGTTGATTGCCATGATAAGTGGTCTAATTATAAGTTCAGAAGTTAAAGGAATTTATTTTTTATCACCAAAAGCCTTTTTATCTAATATAAAAAGTGGTTTAATTTTACCAACGCTTTGAAAACAAATTTAATAGGAGAAAACAATGACTTACATTATAGCTGAACCTTGTGTTGGTACTTGCGATACAGCTTGTGTGGAAGTCTGCCCCGTGGATTGTATCCATGGGCCCGAGGATAAAACAGGGGCTGGAGCTGAAACAAAGGAGCCTGGATTTGATCCAGAAGGCAAAATGCTTTACATTGATCCAGAAGAATGTATCGACTGTGGCGCTTGTGAGCCGGAATGTCCCGTAGAAGCCATTTTTGAGGAAAGTGAAGTTCCAGAAGAGTGGCAGAATTACAGTAAAATCAATTATGATTACTTCGGCCGTGAATACTCCGGTTAAGGATTAATTAAAAATATTTTTTAATACGGCTGTTGTTTTTTCAACAGCCGTTTTTTTTGCCTCCCTATGGATAAAAAACAAGTACTCGAATTATTAAAATCGGTTAATTATCCCGGATTTAACCGGGATATTATTTCCTTCGGAATGGTGGATGACGTAGCCATTGATGGTAATACAATAAATGTAGTCCTAAAGATAACCACCCAACAAGAAGAGAAAAAAGCAGCTGTTGTTAACGATGTAACGGAAGCATTGAAAAAAGCGAATGCGTTTAAAAATGTCAATGTTTCAATAAAAGAAGGCGCACCAGCTTCTGCGCCCGCACAGGCACCCCAATCTCCGGCACAGCAGCCGGCTTCCCCGTTGGAGGGAATCAAACATGTGATCGCCATAGCCAGTGGAAAGGGCGGCGTGGGAAAATCTACCGTCGCTGCCAATCTGGCCTTTTGCCTCAAAAATGCTGGGCATTCCGTAGGACTTTTGGATCTCGATATTTACGGTCCTTCATTGCCGATCATCTTGGGAATTAATGAACAGCCCCAATTAACCCAGGAGCGCAAGCTCATTCCTTTAGATCATATGGGAATGAAGATCATGAGTTTTGGCTTTATCACTGGAAATCAAACACCGGTGATTTGGCGCGGCCCCCTGGTTGCACGGATGACAGAACAATTTTTCCGCGATGTGGAATGGGGAAAATTGGATTATTTGATTTTGGACCTGCCTCCCGGCACCGGGGATGTGCAGCTTACCCTTACACAAAAATTGAAAATTGACGGTGCTATTATTGTAACCACGCCACAGGATATTGCCTTGGCCGATGTGCGTAAGGGTGCCGATATGTTCAAAAAAGTACATACACCTGTTCTTGGTGTTATCGAAAATATGTCGGGTCTCTTTCTGGAGGGTCAGGTAGAGAATGGCGGCAACGTATTCATTGAAGGTCAAAACGTGGATGTAGACGTTGAGGGCCGATTTGCCATTCGCATTGATCTATTCAAAAGAGGTGGGGGTCAATCAGAAAGTGAACGACTGGACGTACCCCTGTTGGGTGAAATTCCTTTAGCGCAGGAAATCATGGAAGCCACCGATGCGGGCGAACCTATCACCAGTAAAAATCCCGAAGCACACGTCTCTAAAATATATCGATCAATTGCTGAAAAGGTTGTGAATGTCCTGAACTGATGTTCAATTATATCACAGAAATTATTGCACTCATATTTTTGGGATTTGCTTTTGTTTATCCCTACTTTCTCTGGATCGCTCCCCGCAAGAAAATAGATGGCAGTTTTTATCGCTTTAATCTGGGGTTGTGCTGTGTTATAGGCGCGCTAGGTGCAACGGCATTCCATTTTCTGGATCCGGATATGGTATCTGAAGTTTATGTTTGGGTATGGTTTGGGTCATTTATGTTTATAACCGCCCTTTATTGGAATTCTGAATACATCAATAACATGATAATCACTGCCATTTCAATGCTGGGCACGGGAACAATGATTCGTGTCGGGTTTGAGTTTGTTCCAGAACACCATCTCCACGTTGTGTGGGGCATTGTACTTTTGGGGTCGGGAATTACAGCAGCTGTATTCTTTGCCATGATCCTGGGGCATTGGTATTTAAATGTTATCGCATTACCCATTCGTTTGTTGAAAAGAGCGACATTAACTATGTGGGTTTTATTATTTATTCGCACCATTTGGGATATTTATTATCTCTCAACAGGTATCTATGTAGACACATACGGGATTAACCACAATATTTGGTCTTTTATAGCACAATTTGACGGTTTCCTGCTTGGGGTGGCTTTCTTTATGGGTAATCTTGTGCCCATCGTTTTAAATATTTTTATTTGGAACACCTTGAAATTGCAGGCCACTCAGAGTGCCACGGGATTACTTTATGTATCTGTCGTATCAATTCTGTTTGGTGAACTGCTCTTTAAATATTATTTGCTCCAATTTGGATTCTTGCTGTGAGCTATTTGGATTGTGAAGTCTGTAAAAAGGCACAATCATTCTCAGAAGCCGCCCAGTGCGGTGAATGCCATAATCCTGGTTTATTTGAAAATAATTTAGTTTTTTCTGAATGCCCTGTCTGCGGCTGTAAGCATCAATATCGAAAAAAAGATTTTAACCAAGCCGTCGGTTGTATGATCATTTTGATTGGTGCCCTCCTTGTGCCCTGGACCTATGGAATCAGTTTGCTTGTTCTTTCATTGGTAGATTATTTGCTTTACCGTCGAGTTAAAGATTCTGTTGAATGTTATAAATGTAAATCAGAGTTTAAAAATGTAATTGTACCTGACAGGTTGAATGTATTTGATCACCATATTGCAGAGTTGTACGAACCGACGAAGTAAAATGTATTGATTATTCATTGATTGCGCCTGTCCGAAAGAGTAATTTTTCCCGCTGTTTTTCAAGCTCATTTTTGTGAAATCCCAATTATGTCTAAATCACTAAGAAAACAAATCCTTGAACGAGGAGATTTGCCAACGCATATTGCCATAATTATGGATGGGAATGGCCGGTGGGCCAAATCGCGTAATCTGCCTCGATTTTCGGGGCATATCGAAGGGATAAATTCCGTTCGTGAAATCGTTCGTGTATGTGGAGAAATCGGTGTATCCTACCTAACCCTTTATACTTTCTCCAGTGAGAATTGGAATCGCCCCCAAAAAGAAGTTTCTGCTATTATGAAATTGCTTTTAAGTACCATAAAAAAAGAGATTAAGAATCTTCATAAGAATAATGTTCGGCTTTCTACCATCGGCAATTTGGCAGATTTACCGTCGGATTCTCGCCAAGGAATGCTGGATGGGATTGAAATGACTAAAAATAATTTGGGCCTTAATTTGAATTTGGCTTTGAGTTATGGCAGCCGGCAGGAACTATTAAGGGCTGTCCGTCGTATTGCAGATAAAATTCAATCAGGTGAAATGACTCAAGATCAAATTTCAGAAGAAATAATGTCCCGGGAATTATACACGGCAAATGTCCCTGATCCGGATCTGTTGATTCGTACGGGCGGCGAAGCCCGCATCAGCAATTTTTTATTATGGCAGTCTGCCTATACGGAATTTTATATGACAGACAATTTTTGGCCGGAGTTTAGAGAAAAAGAATTATTGAATTCAATCCTGGAATATCAAACCCGCCAGCGCAGGTTTGGGCAAACGGGAGAACAGGTTTCGGCATGAAAAAATTTATTCTGTTGTTCCTATTCGTTTTTGTTACTGCCCAGGCACCACCTTCCTTTACGTTAAAAGAAGTCAGCGTAGAGGGGAATGTTGCAACCAGTGAAAATATGGTACTTTATACTGCAGGTCTTCAAAATGGACAGGAAGTATCCACGGAAGATTTTCGCCGCGCTGTTAAACGATTATGGGAATTAGGTGTTTTCAGTAATATCCAGATTCATTTTGATGGAGAGACACCGGAAGGAATCCTCATCACTATTGAGGTAGAAGAATCGCCTGTATTGGGCCAGGTCGTTTTTAAGGGAAATAAAAAGATTAAGGACCGAAAATTTAAAGATGAAATTTCCTTTCATCGGGGAATGCGCATCAAGCTCAACTTCATTACCAAAACGATTAATAAAATGAAGGATCTCTATATGGAAGACGGTTACTTCCTGGCAGAGATTTCAGCAGAAATAAAACCATCAGCAACTGGGGGTGATGAAGAAAAACAGGATATCATATTTAATATCAAAGAAGGCAGGAAAGTGAAAATAAAGGATATCGTTATAGAAGGGAATACCCACAATTTTGGTTGGGTGGCCACCAAATCATGGATTCCAATGCCGAAGTTTCTGCGTAAAAAACTTTCCCTTAATAAACTGAGATGGCAGATGAAAGAAACAAAAATCAAAACTTGGTGGCGAATTTGGGCATCTGCCTATAATAAGAAAAAATATAGTGAAGATTTAGATGCACTCGTTACATTTTATCAGGATGAGGGCTACCGTGATTTTGAGGTTTTATCTGATTCTGTTTATTATGAACCCAAGAAAAAAGGATTGGTTGTCCATATCAATGTAGACGAAGGGAATCGATATAAATTCCGCAATTTTACTTGGGAAGGTAATTCTCTTTACGATACTGAAATTCTCGATAAAACACTTAATATTAAAGAAGGAGATTACTTCAGTAAGTCCAAGTTTGAAGAATCCTTATTTCAAAATGTTCAGAGTTTATATATGGATCGAGGTTATCTATATAGCAGTATTGAACCTTTTTTTACTCCGGCGGGAGAGGATTCGATCGACGTCCATTTTTCCGTTACAGAAAACAACAAGGTTTATATCCGCAATATCAATATTTATGGAAATGATAAAACGCATGAGAATGTAATTCGCAGAGAACTGGATGTTTTTCCCGGTGATTTATTCCGCCGCACACTTTTGCAGCGCAGTATGCGAAAACTTCATGTCCTGAATTATTTTGACCCTACATCCCTTAATCCCAATGTTGTCCCGTTTGATGAAGATGAAATTGATCTCGATATTACTTTAGAGGAAAAATCGTCCGATAAAGCCAGTATGAATGTTGGTTTTACCGGTATCTACGGCATGACAGGAGGCGGTAACCTTGAATTTAACAATTTTATGGGCAAAGGTCAGGTGCTCTCATTTGGGTTTGAAGTTGGGACCCAAGTCTCTATTTATAATAGATATGGCACGCCGGGGAAATATGAAAGTTTTCACATACGTTTCATGGATCCCATGTATAAGGATACACCCAATCGAATCGGGTTCTCACTTTTTTACCGATTCAGGGGACAAGGCAACTCATATTATTTTTATCCATTTGATCAGCGTTCCAGGGGGGGATCAATCCAATGGGGTCGGCGATTGAAATGGCCGGATGATTATTTTAGAGCTTATTGGGAATTGACAGTTCGAAGATCGGAATATATGGGTGAGGAAGAAGTCCTGAATGAATATTTTGGGGATTTCCGCAAATCCACCGGAATTAATTTAAAGCAATTTATCAGCCGTGACAGCCGTGACAGGGCCGAATTTCCAACCCAGGGTTCCAGCGCATCACTGGAATCTACCTTTTCCGGAGGACCTTTAGGCGGTGATGAAAATTATCATAAACATGTTTTGACTTTAGACTGGTATACACCTACATTCTGGAAATTTGTACTGACCAGTTCATTAAAAATGGGAACCATTCGGATGTTAAATACGGGTGGGAGTGGATTTTCTTACATCAACCCCTATGAAAAATTTATCATGGGGGGGAACGGTATTCCATATGGGACGATGTTGAGAGGGTATCCAGATAATTCCATCGGTCCCACCTCCGCACAGGGTCGTGGCATCGGTGGTAACACAATGCTCAAGTATTCAACTGAATTCAGAGTACCTTTTTCAGAAAGCCCGGTGGTTTACGGCATGCTCTTCGCTGAAGCTGGCAGTGTATGGAATGATACTCGGCTCATGCAATCATTGGGATTCCCAAGGAGGAATCCGCTCGAACTTAAACGATCCGCTGGTATAGGGATCAGGTTTTTTATGCCCATGATTGGAATGTTAGGTTTCGATATGGGATATGGCTTTGACGATATTACCGGCGATGGAAACCCCCAGGGATGGGAATACACAATCATCTTTGGCAGGTGATAATTAAATTAAGGAGGTTATAGTGATTCGGAAAACATTCACAACCATAGGCATCGTGACAATAATGTTGTCAGGAATGCTTTCAGCCCAAAATCAAATTGGATTTGTTCAATCAGACCGTATTCGTGCGGAATATGAAGAGTTCAAGGATGCGGAAGCCCAGCTTCAGCTGGAATACCGCCAGGTTAATGCACAGTATAATAAAATGGTTGTAGAGCTCGATAGTATAAAACAGGCTTTTGATACTCAACGCCTCATGAGCAGCCCGGATTGGCGCAAAGAAAAAGAAGCTGAAATTTCCGCTCGCGAAAAAACCATTCAAAACTTTCAGGTGACAATGGTTGGTCCTGAAGGAGAATTATACCGTAGACAGGCCCAGCTGGAATTTGATATTCTATCAAAAGTGAAACGGGCTGTAGATAAAGTTGCGGCTACGAAAAATATCGATTTTATTATCGATGGATCAGTGGCATTGCTGTATGGAAATCCTACCCACGATTTAACCGATGATGTTTTATTTGAATTACGCAAATACAATGTCTCGGTCCAAAAAGAATCCGCTAATGAAAAGTAACCCCTGTCATTGGTCACTTTAAAAGAACTAGCGGGCATTGTGCACGGCACAGTCATCGGTAATTCTGAATTAAAGATTAAAGGAGTTTCCACGGTTCAAGACGGAAAACCCGGTACAATTACCTTCCTTGCTCACCCCAAATACTTCAAGTATGCTGAACTGACAAAGGCTTCTGCCGTGATAGCGTCTAATCAGGAAATACTGGGGGGCAGGGATGGTATCATCATAGATAATCCAAAATTGGCATTTGCCAAGGTTTTGGATTATTTTTCTCCCAAATACCCCGTACAAGTAGGAATTCATGACACAGCAATTATTGCTGCAGGCGTAAAGTTGGAAAATGATGTGTCCATTGGACCCAATACTATTGTTGAAAGTGGTGTAACCATTGGTGATAATACTGTTATTGGTGCCAACAATGTCATTAACGCAGAATCGGTGATTGGTAAAAATTCTGAGATTAAATCTAATGTTCATTTTTATCATGGCACTGTAATCGGAGACAGGTGTTTAATTCACTCTGGCGCCGTGATTGGTTCTGATGGATATGGGTTTGTGAGCGAAAAAAACGCCCATTTTAAGATTTCTCAAAATGGAAAGGTTGTTATTGGGAATGATGTTGAAATAGGTGCAAATTGCACGATAGACCGAGGGACGATTGGAAACACAACCATTGGGGATATGTGTAAATTTGACAATGGTGTTCAAATTGCCCACAATGTTTCTATTGGGAAAGGTTGTTTACTTACGGCGCATGTAACAATCGCCGGTAGTACAAAAGTTGGAGAATTCTGCATTTTCGGTGGCCAGGCAGGTGCAATCGACAATATTACGATTGGAGACCGTGCGGTCTTTGCCTGTTATACAGTAGCTATGAAGGATCTACCCGGCGGGGAAATTTATTCTGGAGCACCGGCGCGGGAAATAAAGGAAAAGAACCGTCGAGACGCTGTTTTTGCAGAAGTTAAGCAGTTGAAAGAACGACTCAAGCAATTAGAAGAGAAATTTAAATTGACGCGATAAATGAGTTTCATAAAATATCAGCGTACAATCGATAATAAAACATCATGTGTAGGCATTGGCCTTCATACAGGTGTTGAATCCACAATTACATTTAAACCTGCACCCGAAGATTTCGGCATTCGTTTTAAACGGATGGATGTGGATGGATGTCCGGAAATCCGTGCTGATATTGATCATGTTATAGATATTTCTCGCGGTACAACCATTGAAGAAAATGGCGTACGAATTCACACAGTTGAACATGCCCTGGCTGCCTGTGTTGGAATTGGTCTTGACAATGTTCTTATTGAACTGACTGAGAAAGAACCCCCGGTGATGGATGGTAGTTCCATTGATTTTGTAGAAGCATTGCTCAAAGCAGGCATTATCAAGCAGGATGCTCCCCGCAATTATCTGCATATAGATGAATCGGTTGGGTATTCGGACTCTGAAAGAGGTGTTGATATTCATATCATGCCCTCCGACCAATTCCGCATCACTTTCATGATTGATTATAAATTCCAGTCTTTAGGCACCCAATTCACCACTATGGATCAACTAGAGAAAAACTTTGTTAAAGATATTGCCCCAGCGCGAACATTCTGTTTTTTGAGTGAAGTTGAAGCTTTGAAAGAAAATGGCCTCATCCAGGGCGGCAACCTTGATAATGCTATTGTAATTGTTGATAAAGAAATTGATCGAGCGGAAGCAGATAATCTTAAAAGTCTTTTTGGGATCAAACAGGAAATCAGCTTGGGAGCCAACGGAATTTTAAATGGTAAAAAATTACGTTTCGATAACGAACCTGTTCGCCATAAAGCATTGGACTTAATCGGCGATCTGGCCCTGTTAGGAATGCCTTTGCTAGGGCATGTGATTGCGTCAAAGAGTGGGCATGCTGCCAATGTTGAATTGGTGAAAAAGATTAAAAAAGTATATGAAAAGAAAATTTCACAACAGCGCTACCAAAAAACATCTACATTCGGAACGGTGTATGATATTAATTCAATTCTAAATCTATTGCCTCATCGATTTCCTTTTGTTTTGGTGGATAGGATTGTGGATATTACCCCAGGTAAAAAATTAACAGCTTATAAAAACGTGACTATCAATGAACCCTATTTCCAGGGACATTTTCCCAATCAACCTGTAATGCCGGGCGTTTTGGTTCTAGAAGCCATGGCTCAGGCAGGCGCCTTTTTAGTCCTCAATAGCATTGATAATCCCATGAGAAAAAATATGTTTTTTTCCGCTCTTTCTGATTCAAAATTCCGTCACCCCATTATCCCTGGAGACCAACTTCGGCTTGAAATGGAATTGGCAAAGTTTCGACTGGGAACTGCTTTACTTATAGGTAAAGGATATGTTGGAGATAAACTGGTTGCGGAAGGCAAATTGAAAGCTACGGTGGTAGATAGGGCGGGAGCTTGAATCCATCGCCATTCATCCCACATCAATTATCTCGACTAAGGCCGAACTCGGTCAGAATATATCTGTTGGTGCATATACTGTAATCGAGGAGGATGTCACCATTGGTGATGGGACCTCCATTGGAAATCACAACACGATCTGCAAGGGGGTAACTATTGGGTCAGATTGTATTATATACCATAATTGTTCGATTGGAGAAGCACCCCAAGACCTGAAATATGGCGGCGAGGAAACACAGGCAATCATTGGTAACAATGTTATTATTCGCGAATCAGTAACTATTAATCGTGGTACAATTGCCTATGGTAAAACAAAAGTCGGAAATAATGTTTTATTAATGGCCTGTGTCCATGTTGCCCATGATTGTATCGTTGGAGATAATTCAATTATGGCTAATTTAGCTACTTTGGGTGGACATGTGGAGTTGGGAGAATGGGTAATCCTGGGTGGTGCCGTAATGGTACATCAATTCACAAAAGTGGGCGCCCATTCATTTGTAGGTGGCGGATTTCGTATTGTGCAGGATATTCCTCCCTATATTATTGCCGCTGGTGAACCATTGCGATTTGCCGGTATTAATAAAATTGGACTTCAAAGGCGTGGATTTTCAGACGAGACACGGGTTTTGATCAAAAATGCATATCGGACCTATTTTATGTCTAAGATTAACCGCTCTGATGCCTTGAAAAAAATAAAATCTGAATTACCCGCCACAGATGAAATTAATGCAATTGTTAAATTTATTAAATCCAGCGAACGAGGTATTATTTAATTCCACTTCTCCCGGAATTGGGGTAATGCGATCTGTACATTTCATTTTTTTCCTATCAATATCGCTAGGGCAATGGACAACTTTCAAACTGGATGAATTATCCGATTTGGCAAAGGATTCCGCCGCACTGTATCGAACCGCAGGATTTGCCATTGCACACAATTATACTATTGATATTAAAGGCGATAATAGAATAGCACTGGGTGGCTCTATCCTGAAGGGATTACCAACTAATGGATTTCTACCTTCAATCCAAGGTCAGGTAAAAGTATCCTGGAATTTAGCTTTAAGGGGAAGAATGGCCGCATATTCAGGGAAAGAAGGTGCCGTCCAGATGTTTGGGTGGGGCCTATCCTTAAGACCAGGGAAAGAGGAGGAACCTTCTAAATGGATTGTGAACTTCGATGCAGGGCGGCTGAATTCACACGATGAATTAAAAGTTTCAGCTGTTCAAGCAAGCGCAGTTCGTGAATTTGTTTGGAATAAATTTCCGATTAATTATGGTTTTGGCATGAATATTTCACAAGCTGATTCATACGCAAATGCCGAAACCAATCATTTAGGGAAGAAAGAAATACAGACGAACTTTATTTTAATTGGAACTACGGCTGTATTTATGGGGTTAGCAGTGAAACCACAAATTTGGTTTGGTTCACAATTTGCCGTTTTTTCAATAAGCTTTGTAGGCACATTTTAATTATGAAAAAATTATCAATACTCGGATCAACAGGCTCAATTGGAGTCAATGGACTAAGGGTGATTAATAACTTGGGTGATGAGTTTGATGTTACCGCCCTGAGTGCAAATAAAAATGGAAAACTCTTGGTTGAACAAGCAAAAAAATATCATCCGAATACGATTGCCATTATTGATTCAGAAGCAGCTGAATATGTTCAATCCGCATTGAAGAATACGAACACAACTATATTAACCGGCCGAGAAGGTCTGCTGGATTTAGCCAGTCTAACTGACGTGGATATTTTACTGAATGGATTAGTCGGTTCTTCCGGGATGGAGCCTACCATGAATGCAGTCAAATCCGGAGTGGATGTAGCCCTGAGTAACAAAGAAAGTCTGGTGATGGCCGGTGATATTATAGAGCGGGAAAAATTAAAGTCCGGTGCCCAGGTATTTCCTGTGGATAGTGAACACTCTGCTATCTGGCAGTGTCTTGCTGGTGAATCAATGGAAGATGTAGAGCGAATTATTTTAACTGGCAGCGGCGGTCCTTTTCGCGGGCGGGATTTAGAGACATTTCAAGATGTAACACCGCCGGATGCGCTAAAGCATCCAAACTGGGACATGGGGCGAAAAATAACTATTGATTCAGCGACTATGATGAATAAAGGTTTGGAAGTAATTGAAACACGCTGGCTTTTTGGTTTGGGGGCGGAAAACATCGATATAGTAATCCATCCACAATCCATTATCCATTCTATGGTGGAATTCAAGGATAAATCTGTAAAAGCGCAGTTAGGTGTCCCGGATATGAAAGTACCGATCCAGTATGCCCTTATGTACCCGCGCCATGCACCTGCTAAGTGGGAAACTCTAGACCTGGTAAAATTGGGCTCACTTACCTTTGAAGCACCGGACCTGGAGCGCTTTCCTTGTATCCAGTTAGCTTACGAAGCCCTGAAACAGGGCGGCTCAACACCAGCGGTTCTCAATGTGGCCAACGAAGAATCAGTCTACCGGTTTTTAGATGGAGAAATTGGTTTTATGGAAATCCCTGAAATCGTTGAACGAACCTGTGAATCTCATGAATGGATTGAGCACCCCTCTTTGGATGATTTGTTCCGTTTAGAGATTTGGGTAACGGATTTTGTAAAGTCATTCGAAAGCAGATATATTTAAATACAAATAACAGGGACACAATTGTGGAAATAGACCAATAGTATGATAACTTTAATTGCAACAATCATTTTACTCGGGGTACTGATTTTTATTCATGAACTGGGGCATTACCTTGCGGCGCGATCCATTGGTGTTCGTGTTGAACGGTTTGCCATCGGATATCCGCCCCGTCTCGTGACATTCACATCAGTACCGGATGGATGGGAATTCCGCTTTTTCTTCTATAAAAAAAATGAAGAAGGAAAATTGGAATGGCGTCCGGTTAAAACATCATTCATTTCTTTTACAGGGCGGAAAGGCAGCGGGACGGAGTACTGTTTTGCTGTCATTCCCTTTGGCGGTTATGTAAAAGTTGCCGGTGTGATTGATGAAAGTATGGACGTCGCTTTTGAGCATAAGCCTTATGAACTCATGAGTAAACCCAAGTGGCAGCAAATTTGGTTTATGAGTGCCGGTGTCATTATGAATACCGTATTGGCCTTTTTCATTTTTACTGGATTATCGAATTATAATGGCAAGCCGGTTATTTCTAAGGAGCCTGTAATCAATGAATTACTTCCGGGGATGCCGGCAGACATTTCCGGTTTAAAGTCCGGCGATGTAATCCTAGGGATAGAAAGTATAAAAATTTCAACTTGGGATGATCTTACAACCGAAATTCACCAAAGACCAAACCAGGTAATTAATGTAGCCTATGCAAGAGATGGAGAAACGGGTACTATATCTCTAGAAACCAGTTTTCGGCTTAATCCATCCACAGGGGATACGATTGGTATAATTGGTATTTATCCGAAATATAAATACCAACCAGTGACATTTACTGAAGGCATGGGGATGGGAGCCACGGCAACCGCTAGGGGATTTGGTATGATTATTCTATCGATACGAATGCTCACATCGGGACAGGCATCCATTAAAGAATTGGGTGGGCCGATTATGATTGCCCAATTGGCCGGAGAAACAGCTAAAGCGGGTTGGATACCCTTTTTATCTCTCATGGCCCTTATCAGTTGTAACCTGGCTTTTTTAAATATCCTTCCTATACCCGGTTTGGATGGTGGTCACATTTTGATTACCCTGATTGAAGGCATCATCCGCCGGCCTCTGACGATCAAGATGCGCATGGCCATTCAGCAAGTTGGTATGGCCTTATTATTGATACTGATGGTCACCGTCATTGTGAATGATGTAGGCCGGTTGTTCGAAAATTGATGTATTCGAATTCCTAGGGTATGCAAAACCGTGTGCCCTACATTATTATTAACTAACTTTTTTTAATAAAAGGATCATCGAGCCAAATTTCATTTTAATATGAATTTTGACTGGGAGGCGTTTTTCATCGTCACTGAGCCATATTTGCATATCCCCAGAATTTTTAAATAAGTTTTTTCCTTCTCTGAATGGTCGTACAACCTTACAGGTAAATGTTCCAGCCGGTGAACGGATAACCGCTTTGCCGGTCATCTGCAGATTATAATGAACAATTTTTCTTCCCTCATAAGACGAAAATGACATAACCTCTTTTTCTTTAAGAGGAATGGTCCTGAGGTAATAAAACATGGAAAATGGATCGCGGGCTTTAAAGTCAATTTCTATTTCTTTAGTTGCAGTTCGGGCAACGGATTTGTTATAGTCAAAAATAACATCCACAGATTTTTTATATGATCCTTCATTAATATTCTTTTTTAATCGATGGGTGAAAAATTCTTCTTTATCCATCCAGATATCAATCTGGTCACGAATTTTGAATAATCTGCTAATTAATCCAGTCGTTCGCGCCGAAAAGGATACATGGTAGGCATCGTTGCCGTTAATTTGTTCAATTCCAGAAACATATAGTTCTGCGTGCCCAACAGGGATTAGATTAAATTCAGCTGAGTATTTCAAGGATTCTCCTGGTTTGAAAGGGATATCCTTAGAAAATGAAAAAGATATTAAAAAAAGTATAAAAATGAATTTTTTCAAGTACGGATAACTTTCAATTTTGATTTTTCCAATTTATAAATTGTAGACCCAGTGGATTTGGGAAGGGTTCCATCATCAATTAATAAATCAAATTCTCCATCGAATTCAGTAATAATGGCATCCGGATCATTTAAGGGCTCTTTTCCACTTCTGTTCACAGATGTCGTTGTGATTGGGAACCCCAATTTATCACATAGATTCGGCGCAAACGGATGGGCCGGGATTCGAATTCCCAAAGTACCATCGTTTCCCATTATGGAAGAATGAACTATTTTCTCCTTTATGGGCAAAATTATGGTAGTTGATCCACGTAGATATTGTTTTATCATGCTCCAATCTTCATAGGTGATATCCGACCATGAAAACACAGTTGTGGAGTTTGGCGCTATGACGCTCATGGGTGCTTTACGTCCCTTGATTTTGTTCAGCCGTTTGATGGCAGATTCATTGCGGGCGTCCACGCCAAAGCCATAGAGTGTATCCGTGGGGTAGACAATAATACCGCCAAATAGGATGGCATTCCCGGCAGCCTGAATTACATGTTCAGAAGAGGCCTTAATACGATTAGTATTCTTTTGACTCATGCCTTTGTTTGCGTCTTCCATTTACGGTGAAACCAGAAATAATGGTTCGGATATTCCCGTACCTTTTCTTCCAGCAAATTGGTATATGTTTGGGTTATTGTTTCGATGGATGCGCTGCCATTCAATTCAATTTTTGAGAATGAAACTACAACTGTGCCGTTTGTTTCTTGCTGGGCGACAGAAAAAACCATGGGTGCACCTGACCGCATGTGGAAAAGGGCCGAGCCCTTTGGTGTAGAGGATGGCTGGCCAAAAAATTTCACAAATACACCCCGTTTTTTGGCATCTTGGTCACTGGCAAGAATGAGCATATTATTTTCTTTAAGTAGCTTATACATTTTATCTAAAGAAGATTTTCGATACAAATGTTTCATACCATAGGATTCCCGCAGTTCCTTAAAAAAAATATCTGCACCCCGATTGCCCTGACGTTGAATGATTCCCCAAACGGGATAGCCATTTTTTCCCAGCCAGGATCCTAATATTTCCCACAATCCGAAATGGCCAGTGATGATAAGGACACCTTTTCCTTGTTGGGCCGCTTCATCAATAATATGCTGGTTTTCTACACGAAAATTGAGCGATTCGTATGATCTCGGCAACGCCAGGAATTCCATTAAATTTGTACTGACCAAACGATATGTGCCTTTTAAGACATTGTTAATCCACATTTCGCTTTTTTCTGGGAAAGCTGTCTTAATATTTTGAAATGCTTGTTTTTTACGTATGGGAATGCTGTTAAAGGCGAAAGCGCCTAACCGACTGGCAAGGCGGGATCTTGTTAAATTTGGTAATCGGCGCATTCGTCGGGAGATCACTTGTAATAGCCGATAAGTGAATTTATCTTTGAGAGTCATAAATGGTTCTTGCCGGGCTATCCCGAAGCAAAAGAAATTACTCTAAAATCGTGTTACCATCATTGTTTTTATCGAAGATAACGGCTAAACTTAAGGGAATGAAGCAGCGCATATTATTCACACTTATTTTGTTGGTTTCCTTAGGACAGACCCAAGTTGTCTACAAAGTCCCCATTCATGATACTATTGATTTAGGTCTCCCGCCGTTTATTGAACGCAGTATTGAGATGGCAGAAACAGACGGTGCAGAAGTCATTATTTTTGATATTGATACTTTTGGCGGGCGATTGGATGCAGCTACACAAATCAAAGATGCGATCCTTAGCGCCAAGATTCCTACCATTGCTTTTATTAATCGCCGCGCTATTTCTGCCGGGGCGCTTATTTCTCTTTCCTGCGAAAAAATAGTTATGACCAGTGGCGCCACCATCGGTGCCGCCACGGCTGTGGATATGTCAGGGAAAAAGGGTAGCGAAAAGGTTATTAGCTACATGCGGGAAGAAATGGCCGCCACGGCTGAGAGCCGCAATCGCAATGTAGAAATAGCCAAGGGCATGGTGGACGAAGAATTATCTTTTACTCATTTGGTTGTTAATGGTGATTCAATTGAAGTGCATGACTTGGAAGGGCGCAAGGAAGGTAAACTCATTACCCTCACAACGGAACTGGCCATCAAGTACAAAATTGCCGATGATGAACAAGAAACATTTGAAGCATTACTGGTCTCCCTGGAACTCAATGATGCAGAGGTAAAAAGTACCGGCGAAAACTGGTCCGAGGCGTTCGTCAGGTTTTTAACCAATCCTGTTGTGGCATCCCTGCTCACTACTTTTGGATTCCTTGGTATTTTATTTGAACTTCAAAGCCCGGGATGGGGTATCCCTGGAACCGTAGGATTAGTTTGTTTAGCCCTGTCTCTCGGCGCTTCATTCATTGCCCGTTTGGCCACCATGACCGACCTGTTAATCATCCTCGGCGGTGTTGCGTTACTCATTTTAGAAATTATTGTGATCCCGGGGTTTGGTATTGCAGGGCTTGGTGGCATTGCCTTAATCTTATGGGGATTATATGAACTACTGTTGCCAGACACACCTATTGGTCCCGAAGTAGAAGCCATGGCTCTGTGGGGATTTATTATTGGTATTATCGGCGCACTGATTGGATTAATAATGCTGTTTAGATTAATGACCAAAACTCCCTTCTGGCAAAAACTCACATCTCCCGGTGTGGAAGGTGCAGAGGCGGGTTACAGTACATCTGTCGGCTGGGAAAATTTAGTCGGGATGGAAGGTGAAACACAGTCTGACCTGCGCCCCTCAGGTTGGGTAACGGTGGACGGTCAGCGGGTGTTTGTTGTGAGTGAAGGGGATTTCATTGAAAAAAATTGTAAAGTAAAAGTCCTCTCGGTTGACGGAAATCGAGTGGTTGTAAGAAAACTAAACTCAGAGGAGTAAATCATGGATGTTATGGGAATTATCATGTTAGCACTTTTGCTAATTTTTGTTTTTCTATTATTTTATTTTGTTCCAATCGGGATGTGGATCCAAGGTGTTGTAAGTCTTGGCCTTGGCCGGATAACAATTATTGATCTCATCCGCATGCGGTTGCGAAAAATTTCACCCCGCCTCATTGTGGATGGCGTAATCAATTCCCACAAAGCGGGTTTAATTAATGTGAAAACAGATATGCTGGAAACGCATTATTTGGCCGGCGGTAATGTGGCTAATGTCGTTTTTGCCTTGATTGCATCCGATAAAGCCAATATCCCATTGACGTTTGAAACAGCTACGGCCATTGATTTAGCCGGCAGGGATGTAAAAACAGCAGTGGAAACCAGCGTGTACCCCAAAGTGATTGATGCTCCCCGAGATGGTTTTCTCTCGGCTGTAGCCAAGGATGGTATTGAATTGAAAGCCCGTGCCCGTGTAACAGTGCGGACCAATATCCCCGGTTTGGTGGGTGGTGCTACCGATGATACCATCATCGCCCGTGTTGGTGAAGGGATTGTGAGCGCGATTGGTTCATCCATTAGTTATGGTGGTGTACTGGAAAATCCAGATAATATTTCCAAAGCTGTATTGGAAAAAGGACTCGATGCAGGAACCGCTTTTGAAATCTTATCCATTGATATAGCCGATCTGGATGTGGGTAAAAATGTGGGTGCCCAGCTCCAGGCTGACCAAGCGGAAGCAGACCTTCGTGTGGCCCAGGCCAGAGCAGAGACCCGCCGTGCGATGGCTGTGGCAGAGGAACAGGAAATGAAAGCACGCACCCAGGAAATGCAGGCCAAAGTGGTAGCATCTGAAGCAGAGGTCCCTTTGGCTATGGCCCAGGCATTTCGTGAAGGTAAATTGGGCGTATTTGACTATGTGAATATGCGCAATATCCAGGCCGATACAGACATGCGGGAATCTATTTCTGGTGGATCTGAAGAAGGACCATCCTCACCTCTGGATCGGGAAAACGACTAAATGGAAGGTCTAGGCTACTGGATTTTTTTGGCAGGATTGTACCTGCTGTCGGCGTTAATGAAAAAACGTCAGCGGCAGGCGGCCCGCCGACAGCTTGACCAAGAGGAATCGGGTACACTGCAAAAAGAAAAGCCCAAATCTTTCCAGGCTGAATTTCTTCAGGGGGTTTTTGGAGATATGAAGGAGATGGTCGTTGAACCGCAGGAAAAAATAGAGGATGAATTCTCCGATTTTGAAGTTGTTGAAATAGAGGAAGAACCAGAACCGGTTCATGTTCCGGTGGAACACGATCATGTAGTTTTTGAAGATTTATCAAAACGA
>JAYEFG010000177.1:0-5696 GCA_034658595.1 Fidelibacterota bacterium
GTTTTAACGGAATCGGATTATTATTAAAGGCTCACCCCAAGCACAAGGATTCCATCCAGCCAGCTTACGGTACCTAGTTTATTACTCTTGTCATCGGTAACATTAAATGCTGTGGTAGAACGCACGCCTAAACGAATATCAAGCGCATCACCCAGGGCAAATCCGTAAGAGTTTTCTGCAATCACACCAAATCCTTTACCGATCATGCCACCACCAAGTCTCACTTGTCCCGGTCCGGCAGGAAATGATAGAATGCCTGTTACATGGACACCGGAATAGGTGCCGCCAATAGGTTTATAATTGGTGAATTTGAATGTACCTATTTCTGCCCCCAGTCGAAACCGGAACGGACCCATCTCCAGCACCATTGGGAATTCAAAAGCGGCGCGAAAATCAACACCTGAATTATATGTGCGTAACTGGTGGTTGACAAACCCCGGTGATGAGCCGATAATATTTAGTGTATAACCAAGACGACTGGCCGCTTCCTGAACTGTTTCTTCAGGTTCGTCAGCAAAATCTTCTGAGAAATCTTCGCCTTCATCTTCAGCAAATTCATCATCCTCAGCGAATTCATCATCAAAGTCCTCTTCCTCGAATTCAAATCCCTCTAAATCTTCATCAAACTCTTCGCCTTCAAGGTCTTCAAAATCAAATTCTTCATCGAGGCCTTCCTCCTCCTCATCACCCCAGAAGATTTCTTCGACGGCGTCGTCTTCATCCTGGGCAGAAAGGTCAGAAAAAGGGGCGCATACCAGGAACAGTCCCAGTATGAAAGAAAATGGGTATATTGTTTGAGATCCGTGCTTCATACTTAAATCCATTTTTAATGGTTAATCCCGAAAGGGCGTAGTTCGGAGTATGTACTCTTACCTCAGAATACGTACGTTGTCCAGAAAGAATATATCATTTTGCAGTCCAATAGCGCAATAATATAAATGATATGAATTTAATAATCTGTGACTTAGGTCAAATCATTATTAATCGAATAAAATCTTGATTATTTTTTTGGGATTCGATCTCCTTCTACCCAGGGGGCACCCGCTTTTGTCAATCGGCGGCTTAGGGCATCTAAGTCCATTTTATTTTGATTCAACTGGCTATGGATGTTGTCCAATGCCTTTTGTGCCAAGGCTAAATTTTCAACAGCAGTGGCTGTGGGCCCATAGGTGGAATATTCAATCACCCGTTGGACTACAAACAGACGATTTCCTACTGTAGGATTATTCTTTTCTCCCGGCTCCATTTTAGATCGATTTCCGCTTAATGCTTCATCCATTTCTAAAATTGAAGAACGAATGTCATGTAAACGGCTATCCAAATTTCCCACATCGGCATTGGATTGTTCCAAGGCTGTCTGCATACGGGCAATTTTTTTCAACGTATTTCCTACCGTAACTTGTACGGCAGATGCCCGTTTCGCCGTTTGTTCATATTGACGCCAAAAATCAGCAATCTGCGAATACCCTTTTGTCGGCAACGCACCTGTTCTTAAGGGAACCACATCAAATTGTTGCGTTTCGGATAATTGGGTTGTTTTCCCATCTGCCTGGGCATACATGGTAACTGAATAGGTTCCCGGTGGTGCTAAAAATCCGGACCCTTGTTCAGATGATTTTTCTACTGTGACTGCTTTGGGTGACGGATATCGAAGATCCCATGCCACCCGGTGGAACCCTTTGGTGGACGGGCCTTGAACCCGGCGAACCGTATTGCCTTCCCGATCCTTTACCTCAAAGATCACCCGCGGTGTCATTTCACGGCGTTCCGTTTCTACCGCTTCCCACCCTGGAAAACCCACTGCTTTCCCTTTATCCATCTTCGCTTTTTCAACTTGTTTCCGTTTCGCCTTTTTGGATTGCAGATCTTTCCCTAAATGATAGGTGAATACTGCACCAAATGGCGGGTTAGGAGCAGTATAGTACCCATCTCCCTGGGTGCCTTTGGGCCGATCGCCAAAACCAAGATGTGATCGTGGAATATACCACCATGCTTTTCTAACAGGGAAAAGCGTGCCTGTATCCTCCATTTGTTTTTTGGATAATCCACGAAAAACGGAAATATCATCAAACACATAGAATCCACGGCCGAAGGATGCACCGACCAGGTCATTTTCTCGTTTATGAATGGCAAGATCACGGAAGGAAATAATGGGCACACCGCCATTAAGTTTTGTCCATTGACCACCGCTATCGATGGAGAAATAAATGCCATACTCCGTTGCTGCGAATAAAAGGTTTTTCTCAACATGATCCTGAACAATTCTCCATGTAATCATTCGATCGGGTAAATTTGATGTGATGGACTTCCATGTTTTTCCCTTATCCGTACTTTTATAAATATAGGGCTGATAGTCGCCATATTTATGGTTATCCAAGACGGCATACACTTTGTTCACATCAAAATTATCAGCTTTAACATCATTGACGTAGGCTGTTGCTGGGACGCCTGGTAGCTTTTTTACTTCTACCTTTCGCCAGGATTTCCCGTCATTTTCTGTAATATTTATAAAGCCGTCATCCGTTCCCGCATAGATTAAGCCAGCCTTCACTGGTGATTCAGAAAGCGCTGAAACAGTGTTATAATTTGACATGGCACCTACATCCCATGGATTATCCCAACTCTGCTTTGATCCCATGATAGGCAGATCAAACCTGTTTTGATTCCGCGTCAAATCATCGGAGATCGGTTCCCAATTATCCCCCCGGTTATCCGATTTCCATACACGTTGGGAGGCAAAATAAAGGCGAGATGGTTTATGGGGACTCACTAGAATCGGTGCGTCCCAATTAAAGCGTTCGTAAACTTCTCCATCCCGTGGCTGGGGCTGAACGTCCACCACTTCACCTGTAATCATATCAATTCTTGCCAATGTCCCTTGCTGTCTTTGCCCATACATAATGTTTGGGTTTCCCGGTTCCGTTGCCGGTTGATGCCCGTCCCAGTTGAGGACTACTCGCCAATCTGAATTCTGAATACCCTGCCAGGTATCCGTCCGAGAAGGACCACCCTCTGTATTATTATCTTGTGTACCGCCAAATACATTGTAAAAGGGTTCCGCATCATCCAAAGCTACATCATAGAATTGGGTGATTGGCAGGTTCGCCATAAACCGCCATGTTTTAGTATGGTCAAATGATTCGTACAATCCACCATCAGATCCAACCAACAAATAATCGGGGTCATCTTTCCTAAAGGCAATGGCATGATTATCACCATGCTTATTCTTTTCATTCATTCGATAGAAGGTCTTTCCCCCATCATTAGAAATTTGCATATTTGCATCCATGAGGTAAAGACGATCAAAATAATGGGGAGAGGAATAAAGCTCCTGATAGTAATGGGGTCCAGTTGCTCCTGCAACCGCATCCGATTGTTTAACCCACGTTTCACCTCGATCCATTGACTTGTAAACACCTCCGCTTCGACGATCCAATTCTATAGCAGCGTAAAGGACATCCGGTTTATGTTTGGAAATATCCAACCCAATCTTCCCCATATTTGATTCAGGAAGGCCTTTTTTCAATGCTTTCCAAGTTTCTCCCCCATCCTCGCTTCTATAAATTCCCGATCCTGGTCCGCCACCCATATATGCGGCGATCGTCCGATGCCGCTGCCACATAGCCACATAAATCCGATCTGGATTCCTGGGATCCAGCATCAGTTCGGTGGCACCAGTCCATTCATTATCACTTAATACCAATTTCCAGTTTTTACCCCCATCTGTGGTTTTATATACACCACGTTCGCCGCCTTTACTCCAAAGTGGTCCTTGAGATGCCACCCAAATGGTATTAGAGTCATTGGGATGAATAACGATTCTTGAAACATGTTCTGAATTTTTTAAACCCATATTGGTCCACGTATTACCCCCGTCGTCAGAACGATAAACACCATCCCCATATCCAAAATGACGCCCACCCAGATCTTCGCCTGTTCCGACCCAAACAACGTTTGGATTATTGGGATCAATGGTGACACAACCAATTGAATAAGATCCCTGGTCATCAAAAATAGGTGTCCATGTAATTCCTGCATTTTCCGTTTTCCAGACATTTCCGGAACCGACGGAAACATACCAAGTATTGTTATCCTTCGGATGAATAGCGATATCGGAAATCCTGCCGGACATGAAAGCTGGACCGATACTTCTGAATTCCAATCCTTTAAAATTATCATCGGACCAAATATCTTCTTTTTTGGATTGCCCAATGGTAATGGTCGATGACAGTAAAAAAATTATGGCAGGTAAACGAATATGATTTAGCATTGTATTCTCCTTCATTTATGGAAGCAGAATATAATTCACGAATAAAATGGAAATTACTAAAAAATGCTTACTTTGGAGTTTAGTTATAGTACAAACAAAAAAGCCCTCGTGAGGAGGCTTCCTTGTTGTTTGCGGGTTTTAATTAACGAATTAGGTTGAAAAGCATATTGGTTTATTGGCTAGCCGATACATCAACACCAGTAGCCTCAAGCTGGCTCTCAAGTCTATCTATCTTGGCTGAGAGCTCCTGTACTGCTTTAATTAGGGGAACAACCAAAGCACCGTACTGGATACCTTGTTTACCGTTAGAATCATTTTTTGACCACCCGCTCCATTCCAGTCCCATCTTATCTAGAGATGCTTTGACTTCTTGAGCAACCAGGCCATCGTGCATCGTTTCGTCATTTTTGGGTCTTGGGTCTTGTCCGTTTTTGTAGCGCTCTTCAAGAAGCGGCGCGGGATAATCTGCCGGATTCTTCCAACGATATTTCACCGGCCGCAGCTCATTGACAAAGGCCAACCCAAGATCTGTATCCCGAATATCTTTTTTGATTCGTTTGTCCGAGTAGCCGGTGATGGAGGTCACCTGCGCTTTGATAGCCGAAATCGAGGTGTTCCCCAACGCAATTTCATTGTCTCCGGTGCCCGTTGCCCCAGCTCCAATAACGATTTGTTGCACAGCCGTAGCACCTGACGCTGATGCATTGTGACCTATAACCGTATTGTAAGTCCCCGAAGTGATCTCATTTCCTGAATACCACCCAAGGGATGTGTTATAACTTCCAGTGGTGGCGTATAGACTATTTCTACCTACTCCAGTATTTTCATTTCCTGTTGCATTTGAAAACATGCTATTAACCCCAACAGCGGTATTATCATCTCCCGTAGTGTTTGTCTCTAGACTTCTAGCGCCAACACCAGTATTGAAAGTCCCAGCTCCAGCAGTGGCTAGCATACTTTGCCATCCTATTGCGGTATTATATGATGCTGTGGTATTAGCTGCTAAACTAGCATATCCCAAAGCTGTATTAGAAGTTCCCGTCGTATTAACTTTCAAACTTTCATATCCTACGGCAACGTTATCCGAAGCAGTAGTATTAGCATACATACTATACATTCCAACAGCGACATTCTTATTCCCTTCAGTATTTGCCTGTAAACTTTGGAATCCAATAGAAGTATTTTTATCTCCACCAATATTAGTAGTCATCGCATCGTAGCCAACAGCCGTATTCCACCCTCCTGAAGTATTTGCATCTAGGGAATAATTTCCGATGGAAATGTTATATTCTCCTCCAGCAACTGATCCCCCAAGCGCATCATAACCAATGGCAAGGTTGTCATTTTCTGTGTCTGCTGCATCAAGAGCACGGTAACCCATTGCAATGTTTCTAGTTCCTGTGGTGTTTGCATACAAACTATAAAA
>JAYEFG010000178.1:0-5695 GCA_034658595.1 Fidelibacterota bacterium
ATTTAATACAAAAGTGGATGTGAAAAACGTAATCAGTATCAAAGGGAAAAATGCCGAATATATTTTTGTAACTAACAATAACAGCACCTTGAACATTTTCAGAAACTGTAGCGGGGCACAAACCCAGAATCATTTTATTTATCTTTGGCAGCGCGGGCAAAAATGGGTGCCTCGCTGACTGACATATATTTTTTTGATCTTTCTCTGGCAACGCATACATGGCTGCTCAGTCCTTCCGAAAACATTTAATTTTTCTTTATAATTACCAGTGGATTTTTCCCCGTATGTAAAATTAATGATTGTAGTTCCGTGATTTTTTATAGCGCTTTTTAAAACAGATTGAATTGAGGAATGGAGATTTGTTATTTTTTTAATTCCGATTTTAAAACATAGTTGTTCCGGGTTGATTTTGGCAAGCCACAAGGTTTCATCAACATAGATATTGCCAAGCCCGGCAATACAGGCCTGATCCATTAGCAGGGGTTTTATCATACGCTTTTTTGATTTCAGGAGATTTATCAGGAATTTTGAAGAAAATGAATTTGAAAGCGGTTCCAGACCAAGTTTAGCTTCAATTGGGTCCATCGATTGATAATAATAGAAGCGCCCAAATTTTCGATAATCTTTAAAAAATATTTTTGTGTCGTTTGTTAAATTGATTTGTGCAGTGAAATGTTTTGGATTATCCTTTTTTAGGATTTTTGGCAGGATTCTTCCGGTCATGCGAAGGTGAATAAGCAAATGACCGGCATTGAGGTCAATTACGATAAATTTTCCCCGCCGCCAAACACGCTTTATTAACTGTAGACTAACAATGCGATTCAAACTGGATTGTGTGTGGGTCGCAAACACCGCGGTAAAGTTATTTAAATGCTGAATAGATAGAATTTTATGATTAATCAGGTAAGGGCGAATAAAGTCTGTTACAGTCTGGACTTCGGGGAGCTCAGGCACAAGGGTGGATCGCTTTAATAATTATACAATATCATTTTCAATGGCATCGCGCCTTAGGCCGGCCACAGCATGGATATTGAGTTTTTTAATAATATTCTGTTGGTGTTTATCAACTGTCTTAATTGATATGACCAATAGTTTTGAAATTTCTCTTTTCGTTTTTCCTGAAACAAGCATTTTTAATCCATCGCGAACAACATTGTGATCATCAGCTAAAGATACAGTTGTTTGTACAGACATCTTTATTTGAGATAATAGTTGATAAGTATAATGTTACTGCTGTTTAGCCGGAATTTCAATATTTAGTTCTGCCTTTCACCCGACGGATAAGACTGCGCTCGTTATCCCGGGCGAGAAGAATGCGCACTGACGCCTCCTGGAATGCGCGCTGTTGCGCGTTGAAGCGGTCAATTAATTGTTTCAGTTGATTTTCGTAGGATTGTTGTTCATTTATATTACGGTCAATATATAAAGTTGAATTTATTTTTTTCTTGTGGTCCATTTGGGGATTCAGCGTAAACTCAAACCAACTATTAAATTTTGGAAAAATCACTTTAGTTTTAACGCGGAGCATTTGACCGGTGCTTAATACATGATTAATTGTTTTCATCAAATCAAATTCCTCAACTGTGCGAATAAAATCAATCATATTTTGTCCAACAATATCAACAAATTGTGTTTAATCGTGAACAAGCACTTGGCGGTTTAAATAAGCAATAATACCATCAGGGTTGATTGAAAAGATAAAATCGTCTGTATTTTCAACAAAAGCATGGTACTATTATTTTTTTCATTTGGACAGCGGCCGTTTAGACGACCTTTTTTGTATGGGAGTTTTATTATGTAAATTGTAACCTCTGGTAAGACTATGATCTTTAAACGTTTCATCCGTTCCCTGAAAAACACAACCATGCTGGTAATTCTCCCCCGTGTGTTTATTTCAACTTTTATTTTGTTGCAGATTGCTGGCATGATAACCTATCCGGGTGGAACAATCCTGGATAAGACGACCGTTGGATATTATTTCACCTTAAATTTCTTTTCAGACTTGGGTACATATACCGCATATAATGGTGCCAATAATTTCTTTTCTTTAAGCTTATTTGTTATTGCCTTGACCCTGGCAGGATTCACTTTCACCTTTTATTATCTTGCCCTGCCCCAGTTCTTCAAAGGTCAAAAAACAAACTATTACATTGCAATATTGGGCACAATATTTGCCTTGGGTGGAAGTATCAGTATGATTGGTACTGCCTTTACACCTGGAGACCTTTACCCAAGTCCGCATGATCTCTTTGCCAATTGGATTTTTAGGTTTTTTTTGGTGACATCTTTTTGCTATACAATTGTGATTTTCCGTACTTCAGTTTTGCCCAATAAATATGCCCTGGGCTACGCCGTATTTACATTGATGATTGCCATATATATTGGTGTTTTGGAATTGGCACCATCGCCCTTTTTGAGCCACTCCGCCCTGGTTTTTAATGTAGTTACCCAGAAGCTGATTGTGCTGGCGTTCTGCCTGGCAATTATGTATCAAACTTTTGGGTTTTCTTCGAGAAAAGATTTATTATAATAAATGGCCTGAAAAAAATGGAGAAGAATTAAATGGAATATCGGCTGTTAGGTAAAACAGGTGTTGAAGTATCGCAATTGTGTCTGGGGACCATGCCATTTGGCGGTCCGGCAGATGAGAAGGAATCAGCCAAAATGTTCAAGTCCTGCCGGGATATAGGCATAAACTTTTTCGACTGTGCTAATGTATATGAAAAAGGCCGATCCGAAAAAGTTCTAGGTAAGCTTATGGCCGATAGCAGGGACCAACTGGTTATAACTACGAAAGCTTATTTCCCTACCGGTGACGATGTCATTTCTAGGGGTAGCAGCAGAAAACATATTATGACTTCTGTAGGGGAAAGTCTGAAAAGATTAAAGACCGATTATATTGACATTTATTTTTTGCATCGATTTGATGATTTGACCCCTTTGGAAGAAACATTACGAGCCTTGGAAGACCTAGTGCGTCAGGGCAAGGTACGCTATTTGGGAGCCAGTAATTTTACTGCCTGGCAGGTAGCAAAAGGACTTGGAATTTCATCAAAGAATGGTTGGAACCGCTTCGAATGTATTCAGCCCATGTATAATTTGGTGAAACGCCAGGCGGAAGTAGAAATATTGCCCATGGCCTTATCCGAAAGTGTTGGCGTAATTACCTATTCACCTTTGGGCGGAGGGTTACTTTCAGGAAAATACGGCATTAAAAAACGGCCCAAGGTTGGTCGCCTTCTGGAAAATAAAATGTATGAAACGCGCTATGGGGATCCTCAGGTTTTTAATATCGCAGAACAATTTAGCAAACTGGCCAAAGATCAGGGTTTTTCTCCTGTTAGTTTGGCTGTGGCGTGGGTGGCCAGCCACCCAGCAGTAACTGCACCCATTATCGGTGGGCGCAATTTAAAGCAGTTGAAGGATTCGCTTAAATCTGTGGATGTTGATATGACAACAGAACTAAAAGATCGTATATCGGCACTATCGCCCGAGCCTCCCATTGCTACCGATCGCAACGAAGAAAAAACGAAACATAATTACGGCCAGCGTTAAGGGTCTTGTTTTATTTGAGCAATACCAGCTTCTTTATGGCCTGATAGCTACCAGATTCCATCCCGTTTTTATCCACAATTAGATCATCGGCTATCAATAATGCAGATGAGAAAAGTATTGTAATGAAAAATGATTTTTTCATTTTACTACAAATTTATTATGTCAATTTTCGACTTTAGTGCCCAGCAGGTGCTGACCCATAAATTCTTTTGCGAATTTAAAGGCCGCTTCTCGACTCGCTGGATTACCTCCAAGGGTTGGGCCACGATCGGCACAGAAAAATAATCCAATTTTCTGCAGGGTGGGTGAGGTCATGGGAATATTCAAAAAATTCATCAAGACGGCACCATCGGGGCGCATTTTAAAGCGGCAATCGGTGAAGCTATAACCATCGCTCATCACTTCTGGCGGCGTACGCCTATCAAAGGAATGATGGGAATCAGGATACACTGTTAAATCGATATTGGTTCCTGCCATTTGCATTTTTGGCACTAATTCTTCGCAGGCTGCCGCCGGGGTCCAGTTGTCAATTTCACCAATCAGTATATGCATGGGCGCATTTGTGAAAGTAATCAGCTCCGGTTCGATGAAACAGGGAGGATAGAAAGCCAGGTGTGCGGCAAATTCAAGATCCGCATTAATTTTTTCCTTGATAGGAAGCCAACCAGAAAAGAGGGTTACCGCACCACCCAGGCTCCAGCCCGTAATCCCCACGCGATCTTTATCGATGCGAGGATCTTTAGCCAGTTTTTCGAAAGCCCGATAAACGTCTAAAATAATCATCCCGGTAGTGACATCTACCTGGGTGCCAACGGTGGAACTGATTCCACGGCTGGCAAAACTCTGCATTTCAAAGGTAGCTATTCCCATCTGGCGATACATCTCGAGGTATTCGAAATGCTGTTCGGCCCAATCCAGGCTGCCGGCCACACCAAAAATGAGTGGGTAGGGCCCTTCTTGGGTTATTTCTGGCAGACGCAGGAAACCGTGAACCTCGTGGGGCGTTTGGCCATCTAAGTCCGTAATGATATCCTTAAAGCTGAATGGATTGGCACTGTTAAAAGAGATTTTTTCCTGAGCCGTCATTATGCCTATCAGCAGGAAAAAGGATATGTATTTATTGAATGTGTATTTCATTGTGGGGGTGGAATCAATTTAATGTGTTACCTGCTTCGTTTTCAATTTCTTATATTCATATTTGAAAATAAAAATTAATGGAGGGAAAAAAGTAATTTTCGTTTTCTTTTCTAGTATTAACTTCAGACGATGAAAAAATTTCTCATCTTATACTATGTATTATTAGCGTTGGCATGGACCCAGACTGTAACCTATCACAAAGAAGGAGACAGTCCGATCCAAGGTTACTTAGCCATGCCAAAGGACAAGGGCCCTGTTCCGGCGATAATTTTGATCCATGAATGGTGGGGTTTGAATGACGATATCCGCGAAAAGGCCAATCATTTTGCAAGCCAAGGCTATGCTGCTTTAGCCGTAGACCTCTATCACGGCGGAAGTACTGACAAATCAAGTGAAGCAAGGCAGCTGGCAGGAGCCGTACGTGAGGATATGGAGGGAGCATTTACCAATCTTTCTGCAGCTTTGGATTATCTGAAAAATCAGCCTGGTGTGGATGAAAAACGCCTGGCATCCATCGGCTGGTGTTTTGGCGGTGGTTGGTCCTACCAGATTGCCAAAAATAACCTAGGCGTGAAGGCTTCCGTGATTTACTACGGCCGCTTTAATCCCAAGGACGACTTGCAGAAAATGCGTGCTGGTATCATTGGCCATTTTGCAGATAAAGACCGGGGCATCACCGTTGAGAGTGTCAAAGAATTTCAGGCGGTACTAAAGACTCAGAAGGGCGACCACGAGATTTATATTTATCCTAATACCACCCATGGGTTTGCCAGTCGCCCTGGACAAAATCCCAATTATGTGGAAGCTGCTTCAGCACTGGCATTGAAACGAACCTTAACCTTTTTAAGTAGAGCACTAAATTGAAAACATACTCTGGCATCCCAATCAAAATTCAGCTGAGTCAAATTCGGTTATAAGCTATTTTGAATGGCGTGTGATAACCAAGTGTTGTGCGGTTAATGTTGAAAGGAAACCCGATATTAGAAGGAGAGGAATTCGTATG
>JAYEFG010000179.1:0-5641 GCA_034658595.1 Fidelibacterota bacterium
CGAAGTAATACATACAGAAAACGATCTGGGCGGTCAATATCTTTGACCAACAACGCTCCCGTTAATCCCATAAATATAAGTATTATTATAAGTCCAGCCATTTCGGATGAAGCGTCCAAGCCACCATTGAAATAATGCCACACGGCCATCATGAGAAATGTGCCTGTAGCTATTGCTTTTGTCCACACATAGGCCGGTACTTCCCAGCCCCATAGAACGCCTTTACTTGGGGAATCATAAACGCGCCGTGTTTCCTTTGTATCCACATTTTGTTGGATTTCTTGAGCTACATTATCAATGGCTCTTTTGTCAATGGGCTTGCCGGTTCTGGCTGAATTTTCCATAGCCAATTGAATGAGTAAATTTTGAGTATCCGATTCAGCCACACGCTGGTCAGCGTATTTTGCATAATGCCCCACACCTGTTGCCTGTTCGGACCATACATAATCGCCATCCCTTTTTGTGGCATTTGGGTCCAGCATTTCATTTGTTCCGTTAATATAATATAAATTGGGGACAGTGGATTTTTCTGGTTTTCGTGTCATGGTATCTTCATTGGCCACCAATTGCGCAATCTTGGAATTGGAATCATCCAAATCTCCAGATATAATCGCTTCCACTGGACAGACTATAACGCAAGCCGGCTCGTAACCGCCATCAATACGATGGGCACAATAATTACATTTTGCCGCGGTGTTGGTTTCCGGATCAATATACAATGCGTCATAGGGGCAGGCCTGCATACAAGATTTACATCCGATACAGCGGTCATTGTCAAAATCCACGATGCCGTCGGCGCGCTTGTACAATGCAGTCGTGGGGCAGATTTCTACACAGGGCGCGTCTGCACAATGGTTACACCGGTGGACCGAAAATTCCCGAGTGTTGCGGGGGAATTCCCCTTTTTCAATATATTTCACGTGGGTGCGGTTCACGCCAAGGGGTACATCGAACTCACTTTTGCAAGCCACCGTACAAGCATGACAGCCAATACACTTCCTGTTATCTATGACAAATCCGTAATTCATTTAGTGCACGTAACCCGTATATTTGGGTGGGGGAATATTAACGAAAACTTCACATGAATCAGCCCACAAAAATTCCGGCAACAGCAGCTATTTTGATCGGCGGAGAAAGCAAACGATTTGGATCCCCAAAATGGCAAGCCACCATTAATGGGCGATCTATTCTTGACCGAATATGGGGTGTATGTAATGGGTTTGAAAATAGATATGTGATCGGAAAGGAAAAACCAGACTCAATTTCCTATCCTTTCATAAAGGACGAATTGGATATTCAAGCCCCCATCAATGGACTTTATACTGCATTCAATAATGCAAAGACAGATTGGATACTACTTCTATCCTGTGATTTACCCTTAATTGATTCGAAAGTATTTAAAAAACTTTGGGAATTAAGAAATGAAAATTGTGACCCTGTAATTCCCATAGCCAATGACAAAATGCAGGTTACATGTGGTTTTTACCATAAACGGATTTTACCTACTTTGGATTCTGAAATTCAAAGAGAAAACTTCGGTTTATTCAACTTACTTGAAAAATTAAATACTGCTTATGTAAAATTTGGGGAGGATGATCGTTTTTTAAATATGAATACCCCAGAAGATCATGAAGCAATTTCTGACCTTTTTATTTATTGAATTATGTACCTACATTGAAATTGAATTTAACGATAAAAACATGAAGTGGAAGTGGTCAGATGAAAAGGACTGATTTATGGTTTTTGCCCACAATACACCGGTTAAAACACAGTGAGAACTTAACCCGCTAAACGCAATATTGGGTTTAATACGACGTTCGCCCACCATCGCTTCGCTCGGTGGGCGAACGGGCGGTTGCTTCAACATGTTCTCCTCGTCGCAGAGCGACGTCGTCGAACATTGGTTAAAGTCAATGGCGAGTCCAAAGCCTTCGGCTTCTCCCTCGCCACAGCCTTTAGCCACCGCCCGTTAATTATCTAATTTTTCAATCCTTCTTTGATGTCGCCCACCTTCAAAAGGTTCATTCAGCCACATTTCAATCACATCATATATTTCATTTTCTGTCATAAAACGCGCGCCCAAAGACAGAATATTGGCATTGTTGTGTTCTCGGGATAATTTTACTATTTCTGCTGGACCATTATAAAATACGGCAGCTCGTACACCTTTTACCCGATTGGCTGCAATGGCTTCTCCCTGTCCGGAGCCGCCTAAAATAATTCCGCGACTTTCAGAATCAGCTGCCACTGCTTTTGCGCATGGAAAAATAAAATCAGGATAATCATCCAAGGCATCATATTCATGGGCTCCATGATCTGTAACGTTATAACCTTTTTCAATTAAATAATCCCGGATGATATTTTTGAGTTCTAATCCGGCATGATCAGTGGCAATGTGAATCTTCATAAAAGATTTGCTAAATGATTTCTGATTTTTTTCTCAACTTGATCTGTAGTAAAACCAAATTCCTGTGCCAAATCTTTCCCCGGTGCCGATGCCCCAAAATGGTCAATGCCAAGGGCCAATCCATTGGGACCAATATATTTATCCCATCCCATGGTGGTACCAGCTTCCATAGAAATTTTCATGGCACCCCGGCTTGGAATCAGTGAATTCTTATATTCATCGGTCTGTTGTTCGAATATCTCCCAACAGGGCATACTCACAACGCGAATCTGTTTATCATCCATGGCACTGGCCACATCCATTGCAAGTGTAATTTCTGATCCAGTGGCCAAGAAAACGAGTTCTGGATTTTCACATTCAACTACGGTGTAAGCGCCTTTAGAAACACCTTCAACGATTGCATCCATATCTTGATCTAAAACAGATATACCCTGCCTGGTGAGGAGTAATGCACTTGGTGTTTCTTTTTGAGCCATAGCCAATCGAAAACACACGGCAGTTTCTTTCGCGTCCGCTGGGCGGAACACATTGAAATTAGGAATGGCACGTAAGGCCATGGCATGCTCGATAGGCTGGTGTGTTGGACCATCTTCCCCCACCCAAAATGAGTCATGGGTAAACTCATGGATGACGCGAAGGTGCTGGATGGCTGCCAAACGAAGTGCGGGACGTTCATAATCGGCAAACACAAGAAAGGTTCCACCAAACGGTATGACGCCACCATGGAGAGCCATACCATTCATGGCCGCGGCCATGGGGAATTCGCGAACACCAAACGCTAAATTTCGCCCGGATCGGTTTTCTTTTGAGAAATCGCCATAAGTTTTTGCGAAATTACCCGTATAATTGGATGGTTCCAAATCGGCTGATCCACCCACGATGGATGGCACCTGTTCAGCAAATTTATCCAAAGTAGTACCAAAAGCTTTTCGTGTGGCGATTGATGCGCCAGTTTCAAATCCAGGATATTCAATGTTTCCCAATTGGTCCAGAACTATTGTATCCCAAAGCCCTATAAAATCAGCATTTTCACAGGTAGTCTCTTTAGCCGATTTCCATTCGGAAACCGATTCTTTCAGTGCATCAAAACGGGATTGAAAATGGTCCACCACTTCCTGGGGTAAATAAAATGGATCGCCGGGTAATCCCAATTTTTCTTTCGTCACATCAATTTCATCCTGGGGTAGGGGCGCACCATGGGTTTCGTGGTTCCCTTCCATATTGGCTGAACCATGGGCCATTGTAGTTGTACCAATGATCAAACTTGGGCGATCTACGACCTGGGCTTTTTCAATGGCTTCCCGAATCTGTTCATGATCATGGCCATCAATCTCCTGAACGTGCCAACCAAACCCTTCGAAAACCTGGGCATAATTGGTAGAATCAGCGCGATTAACCTTTCCGGAAATCTGGGCATTGTTGGAATCATAATATACGATCAAACGCGAAAGGCCCCAATGACCGGCCATGGATCCTGCGCCCAGCGTGATCGGTTCCTGGAAATCACCATCACTTGCAATTACATAGGTATAATGCCCCACCAGCTCATCAGCATTTTCAGACAATTCACCAAAACGCGAACGAAGCATGGATTCAGCAGTAGCCATTCCCACGGCCATACCGAATCCCTGGCCCAATGGACCGGTGGTGGCTTCTACCCCGGGAATTTCAACTTCCGGATGTCCTGGTGTCCGGTTGTGGAGTTGGCGAAAATTCTGGATATCATCTATATTGAGCCAACCAATCTGGGTCAGCATGGCGTAAAGCAATGGCGATTCATGTCCGGCTGATAGGACGAATCGATCCCGGTTGAACCACTCTGAATCATTCGGATCAAAATTCAAAAATTCTGTAAAAAGTATCTGCGCATAATCTGCAGACGACATGGGACCACCACTGTGACCGGAATTGGCCTTCCGCACCATATCCATGATTAACCCTTTGGTCACGCCAAGTGCAAATTGGTTTTGCTCCTCAAGTGTCCATTCTGAAAATATATCTATATCCTGGTAGGTTCTCATTTTTATTTGCCGCTAATTTCGCTAAGATACACTAAAAAATAAAATTGGTGTTCTTTAGTGTTCAGCGGTGCTTCCTAAGTTATAAAAATCTTTTATCGTCTGTGCTGGGTCATCCGTACCAAATACAGCTGAACCTGCCACCAATACATCTGCGCCCGCATCAATTACTTCTTTCGCATTGTGGAGCTTGATCCCTCCATCTATTTCGATCAAGACGCGATCCTGCAAACACTGATGTGTCAATTTTTTCTTAATTTCCTGGATTCGTTCCGTGGACCTTTTAATATATCCCTGGCCGGCAAATCCCGGCTCAACGCTCATGACTAAAATGAGATCGACCTGGTCATAATAGGGTTCAATATCCGAAAGTGGCGTAGATGGTTTAAGCGAAATACCCACTTGTATGCCAGTGGATTTTATGAGGTCAATCACCGACTGGGGATCATCTGTAGCTTCAATATGAAACGTAATCAGATCAGCGCCGGCACGTGCAAATGGTTTCACAAGTTTTTCCGGTTCGATGATCATCATATGAATGTCTAAAAATTTATTTGTATTAGGCCGAAGGGATTTAACCACAGGTGGACCAATCGAAAGATTCGGAACAAATTGATTATCCATCACATCCACATGGATCCAATGGGCGCCGCCTTCCTCACATTGGGATAGGGCTGATTTCAGGTCTGCAAAATCAGCGGATAAAATAGATGGTGCTAGCTTGAATTCCGAGGCCATTTGTGGGATTTGAAATTAGGTTGATGTTTATGGTTTTTCAACTGAGAAGTTACCATTCCACAACAATTATATTTTTTCGTTGAGCCAATTTTTAAACTTTTAATTTGATCCGTTCTAATATCATATCGGGTAGTGGAAAAGAAATTATTTTGAACCCTTGTACTTTTCTTTAGAAGAAAAGTACGAAAAGAACCATCGCTGTAGGAAAATAATTTATTGAATTAATTCGGCAATATGAATATTTTCATTAAAAATCGAAATCGTTTTTTCGTTTAAAGAGAAACACTGTCTGAAGTCCGGAATAGGACGAGTTTGTTTCTCTTAGAAAAAATTATAGAAGATTTAGTAAATATTCAACTGTTGATATTTGTCCCATTGTTTATCCTAATCGTTAATTCTTACTTGTTTAAGCCAAAACCAATACCCAATTATAGCCAATAATAATCCTGCTATAGAATCAGCAATAAAGTGCTGCTTA
>JAYEFG010000180.1:0-1501 GCA_034658595.1 Fidelibacterota bacterium
CTCTTATGGATGGTATGAACGTAGTGGGAGACTTGTTTGGTTCCGGGAAAATGTTCTTGCCCCAAGTGGTGAAATCTGCTCGTGTGATGAAAAAGGCTGTAGCACACCTTCTGCCATTTATTGAAAAAGAAAAAGATGAATTGGGACTTACGGGGAAATCAAACGGTAAAATTGTCATGGCGACGGTCAAAGGAGACGTCCATGACATCGGCAAAAACATTGTTGGTGTGGTCCTGGGTTGCAACGGCTACGATATTATTGATCTGGGTGTCATGGTGCCCTGCGATAAAATTTTATCAACTGCTCGGAATGAAGAAGCAGATATTATAGGATTGTCCGGATTAATAACGCCAAGTTTAGATGAAATGGTTCATGTATCCACTGAAATGGAACGTCTTGAATTTGATATACCATTATTGATAGGTGGCGCAACAACAAGCCGCAAACATACAGCTGTGAAAATCGAAGAAAATTATTCCGGACCAACCATCCATGTGATTGATGCATCCCGTGCTGTGGGTGTTGTGAGTAAACTATTGAATGCGGATGAAAAAGAATCGCTTGTATCGGACACACGAGCAGATTTCGCCAAGATTCGTGAGGCACGTGCAAAAAAGCCCAAAATAAAACGCCTTGATATTCAAACAGCAAGAGAAAGAAAATTCATAATTGACTGGAATCAATATCAAGTGCCAAAACCCGGCTTTAAAGGTGTAAAGGTATTTGAAGATTACCCTTTGGACGAATTGGTGGATTATATTGATTGGTCTCCCTTTTTCCATGCTTGGGAATTAAAGGGTGTATATCCAAAAATATTGACCGATGGAAAGTATGGAGATGAAGCGCAGAAACTTTTTGATGATGGCCAAACACTTTTGAAAAGAATTGTGTCAGAGAAATTGCTTACTGCCAAAGGTGTGATTGGTATTCATCCCGCCTATGCTGAAAATGAATCCGTGTTTACAGATGGTGTGGCATTCAAATTTCCCCGACAAACGGTAGATAAAGGTGCGAAGAAACCGAATTACTGTTTGGCGGACTTCATTGCACCGATAGATGATTTTATCGGAACATTTGCTGTGACTACGGGCCACGGAATAGAAGCCATTGTAAAAGAGTTTGAAGATCAGCATGATGACTATAATTCCATAATGGTTAAAGTATTGGCGGATAGGTTAGCGGAAGCCTTTGCAGAACGGCTTCACCAAAGGGTACGGAAAGAATTCTGGAGATATGCCGCTGATGAATCATTGAATAATGATTCACTATTACATGAAAAATATATGGGCATTCGTCCCGCACCGGGATACCCCGCATGTCCGGATCATGCAGAAAAAGATAAGATTTGGAAATTGCTTAATGTTGAGGAAAACACAGGAATTACGTTGACAGAAAGTCGCGCCATGTATCCCGCCGCTTCCGTCAGTGGATGGTACTTTTCTCATCCTGAATCCCGATACTTTAGCGTAAGAAATTATTAACATAATGTAAAAAATACTTT
>JAYEFG010000181.1:0-5579 GCA_034658595.1 Fidelibacterota bacterium
GAGGGATATGCAATATTGGTGGAAGGATATACCGATTTAATCCAACTTTTCCAGGCGGGGATAAAAAATGTTGTAGCAGTATCCGGCACTGCTTTCACAGATAAACATGTACAGCAAATTCGTCGCTTTACGCCTAAAGTGTATTTGGCTTATGATGGAGATTCTGCCGGGACCAATGCTGCTCTCAGGGCCGGGTATGTACTATTAAAGGGAGGCGTTGAACCACACATTATAGAAATTCCTGATGGGCTTGACCCTGATGATTGGGTACAAAAAGATGGCCCTGAAGGATTTATAACAAACGGGATTGAAAAGGCATCTGGCCTCCTGCGGTTTCATTTAAGGTCAAGCGGTTTTAAGCAGATGTCATCTTCCGCGAGGTCGAGTTTAATTAAGGAAATTTTAGGAGAAGCCGCGGGCATTTCGGATCCTATTATTCGCCAGGATTTAATCAAAAACCTGGCTCAAGCCAGCGGTGTTGAAGAAAACCAAATGATTCACATGTTTACTCAACAAATCAGGAAAAAGAGATCTCAGCCTCAAATGGAAGTAACCAAACCAAAACTTTTTACCTCAGTACATGCCAAAGCTGAGTTGGGTATTATAAAAGTATTGGCCGGCGATGATGCTGAAGCGAAAGCACTCATTAAAGAAAAACTGGATATTAACCAGTTAGAAAATGGACAGTTAAAAAAAATGGCTCATTTTCTAATTGAGAAAACTGAAGTAAACCCGGCAGAAATTCTTGACCATTTTGATACGCCAGAGGATCGAGATATTGTGAGTGGAATACTGTTGGAAGAGGATGACACTACCGAGCCGCTTCAAATGGCGATGGAGTGTTTAGGGACAATTTCAAAGGTCTTATCCAAAGAAAAAATCCGCGAGATTAGACTTAAGATTCGTGAGATGGAAGCAACCGGACAGGACGCAACGAAATTAATGAAGGAAGTGGTCCAATTGCAGAAGGATGTCAATGGTTAAACGCTTATTCATTTTTGCAATTTGTTCCATACTTTTTTCTCAGGAAATTGATTGGAATGACAAACCAAGCCCGATCACGGCGATTAAAATCTATTGTGATACCGAGGGTATCCCCATTTATGTTGATGGTATTCAGGTGGGCGCTTCGCCGGTCAAAGATCCTGTTCAAGTTGCCCCAGGGTGGCATCAGGTAAGTTATTTCCCGCCCGAAATGATGATAAACACCCAAGCTATTTCTCAAAATCGAAAAATGCGGGACATGATTCAACTGGCACGGCAGGATGTACTGGTTGAAAAGGGGAAAACTGTACGTGTTGTTTTAAGCTATCGCTCGATTGAGGCAGAAGCTTTGGAATACGAGCGTAAACTATCCAGCAGTAGATGGGTTGGGATGGGAATGGTATTAACTGTTTTTATGTTAATTGCCTGGGGCTTGATGTAAATGAAATATGGTTACTTTATTATTCTATTTTTAATGAGACTAGGATTCAGTCAGGCCGATACAACAGTTAAATTATTTTCAACCGATTTGATGCGTACTAATATACTCAGGGGAGAAGTAAAGGAGTCGGTAAAAAAAAATGAGGCTCATTTTCGGGCTGTTTACTATTCTTCAGGCGAATTAAAAAGTGTGGAATTTATTCCTGCAAATTGGGACAAAGGCCGGCGCAAAAAAGCGAAGTCGCCGAGCCGGTTAAAACTTTATTATAAAAAATGGAATCCCAAAAAACAGGAATTGGTGGAAGGAATTACAAAAAAAGAAGGTAAAGGGAAACCTCATTACCGCGCCACCCTGGATGAAAAGGGGTTGGTTCAGGATGTGGATTATTTTAACCGCCATGGAAAAAGGTTATGGACATTTCACATGCGCTGGGACGAGGAAGGAAAATCATCGGAATATGACATTGAATTTTATTCCAGCCGTAATTTATCAGAATTGAACCATGAATTATTCGCCCCGGACTTAAGTACCATTCGTCCCGGGTGGATTGCCCGGTATCGTATCACCAATGAAGGAATAACTAAAAGTGTAAGCGTTTTAGACCCGTTTGAAAACCTGTACTATTTTTATCAGTTTAGTTATGGTAAAGACGGCTTACGTTCTAAATACTATCGGGCTGATTCACTTTTGGTTGGCAGTCATACAGTTCGCTTTGACATAAATAAAAAACCGCTTCGTATTACCTATTTTAATGAAAATGGAATCATAAAGAATGCCATCGCTTATGAATACCCCGAGGATGCTGAAAAAATCATTTCACAGATTAACAGCAAGGGCGAAGTGATTGAGCGCCGTATCATTCTAAAAAAGGAAAAACAGTAAATGAAAATTTTAGTAACTGGAGGCGCCGGATATATTGGTTCCCATGTGGTTTTATCCCTTTGTGAAAAAGGGTATGAAGTTGCTGTATTGGATGATCTCTCCACAGGAAACCGTGAAGCGGTGGACAGTCGTGCTGAATTTATAAAAGGATCAACGCTCAATAATGATGATTTGGAAACGGCCGTAAATGGTGTTGATGCTGTCGTTCATTTGGCGGCCTTAAAGGCTGCCGGAGAATCCATGATTGATCCGGGTAAATATTCCCATAATAATATTTCGGGGACGATCAACTTGCTCAATGCCATGATGGCACAAGATGTGACCAAATTTGTTTTTTCATCCACCGCAGCTGTGTACGGCTTACCTCAATATTTGCCATTGGATGAGAACCACCCTTTGAACCCGATTAATTATTATGGCTTCACTAAACTTGAGATTGAACGTATCTTGAAGTGGTATGGTGAATTGAAGGGATTAAAATTTGCAGTGTTGCGCTATTTTAATGCTGCCGGATATGATCCCTGGGGACGAATTACTTCCTTGGAAAATGATCCGGCAAATCTGCTGCCTATTGTGATGGAAGTTGCTTCCGGGAAACGGGGAAAAATGGAAGTATTCGGGAATGACTATAATACTAAAGATGGAACCGGTGTGCGGGATTATATCCATGTATCTGACCTGGCTTCGGCCCACGTAAAGGCCATTGAATATTTGGAAAAAAATGAAAGTCTTACCGTTAACCTGGCCACGGGAGAAAGACATTCTGTAATGGATGTAATCAATTTGGCAAAAGAAATTTCCGGTCAAGAAATTCCTTTTGAAATCGTTGGCCGCCGTGCTGGTGATCCGGCTGAACTTTATGCCGGCACAAATATGGCGTTTGACCGTTTGGATTGGACAGTCGAGTACTCCGATTTAAAAACATTGCTGGAGACCACCTGGAAAGTTTATCAGAAATGATGGGTAATCCCTTCGTTGGTCTGGCCGGTAATATCGGTGTTGGCAAAACGACTTTTACAGAAAAAATGGCTGAAGCATTTGGATGGTCTCCTATATATGAATCAGTGGCGGATAATCCATATCTCAGTGATTTTTATGGCGATATGAAACGCTGGAGTTTCAACCTTCAGATTTATTTTTTGCATCATCGTTTTAAAGGACAAAGAAACATTTCTCATAATAACGGCGGTGTGGTTCAGGACCGCACTATTTATGAAGATGTAGAAATTTTCGCCCGTAACTTACATGAAATGAAAAAAATGGATGACCGGGATTGGGAAAACTATCGTGATTTATTCAGCATCATGACTGGGTATTTGAAACAACCCGATTTGATTATTTATTTGAGAGCATCCACGGACACGCTTCAAACTCGGATTCACTCCAGAGGCCGGGATTATGAAAATTCGATTGACCCAGAATATTTACACCAGTTGAATATAGCTTATGATAGATGGATTGACAGTTTAAAAGAAATCCCGGTACTTACAGTTGAGACGGACCAGTTTAATATTTTTGATGATCCAGATCAATTCCAGTCTATTTTAGATGAAGTAAAAAACAGATTAAATGGGTAGGCGGGAGAGTTTTAGAGTGGGCCCACAGGGATTCGAACCCCGAACCAACAGATTATGAGTCTGCTGCTCTAACCGTTGAGCTATGGGCCCTAAAAAGGGCACAAAATTTACAGCAATAAATTCATTTGGTTTTAATATTTACGTACCCTTGAAAATAAATATTACCTAAATTGAGCGATATTGTAAAATAAGCATCTTGCTTGTTTCTCTTAAACGCACGAATTATCTCCGAAATGAAATTCATTCAAAAAGTTTTGTTCTTGTCATCAGTGGTAAAGGAAGAATCGCTCAACTTAGGTATTAAATTCCACCATGTGCGGCCGTAAAACACTAACGTGGGATGTGCAATCCATCATTGAAGAAATGGCCATTGAAGAATGGCAGGATACAGATCTTTATTCCCCCAGTTTTAATATCGCACCGACTCAATCTTCCCCCATCATGATTGATCATATGGGGCGGCGGGTAAAACATATGAAATGGGGATTGATCCCCAATTGGGCTAAAGATGATTCCATCGGTTCCAAACTAATTAATGCCCGCGCCGAAACCCTTTTACAAAAACCATCTTTTCAAAACCTGGTGCCAAGAAAGAGGTGTGTGGTAATTACCGATGGTTATTATGAATGGAAGCGAACATCCAGCAAATCAATTCCATTTTATATACGCCATCGGGAAAACAAACTGCTGCCCATGGCCGGACTCTGGGATATATGGAAGAACCTGTCCGGTGACAGTATTTTCAGTTATACCGTAATTACCACAACACCTGCGCCAGACATTGAGGATATCCATCACCGTATGCCTGTAATATTAAAACAGGATGATATTAATCCATGGCTCCAGGTACACAATACTTCCATTCCTGATGCCATGGATCTACTGATGTCCTATGCGGGTCAACTTCATTCCTTTCAGGTTTCTACACTGGTCAATTCTCCCAGAAACAATCGAAAGGAATGTATTCTTCCTGTAGAAGAATCAGATAGTTTATCTTTGTTTTGATCATATTGAAAAATTATTTAATTGATTGAAATTTTATGCTTGCCGTTTATAGAGGAATAAGACCAATTTCGGTTCCCTTTTGACGCTATGAATAGATGATTTACTACGTCGCAGAAATTGACACCTTTCAGGTGCTGAGGTTTTTCACATAAACCTTCCTGAATAAAGTCCTCGGAACTATAATTTTTCAATTAAATAAACAAACAAAATCAAGGAGAGCAATATGAGAAAATTCTCACAAGTTCTAATGTTTGTCCTGCTCCCCGTATTTGTGATAGCCCAGCACACCATGTCGGGAACTGTCACAGATGCGGCCACAGGTGATGCCCTGCCGGGCGCCAACGTGGTCATCGCAGGAACAAGTATGGGTGCTGCAGCTGCATCGGACGGATCGTTTACGATCAATAATGTGCCTGCAGGATCTTACACCATTACCGCCTCGGTGATCGGTTATGCCGATGAAAGCGAAAGCGTTAATGTCAGTGGAGATGTTACAGTAAACTTTTCCCTGAAAACCTCAGTCCTGGAGCTTTCTGCTTTGGAAGTTTTGGCATCTCGCGCAGGTGAAAAAACACCGGTTGCTTATACCAACATTACAAAGGCAGAAGTAGAAGCACGCCTCGGTTCCCAGGATATTCCTATGATATTGAATACCACACCCAGTGTGTACGCAACCCAACAGGGCGGCG
>JAYEFG010000182.1:0-5516 GCA_034658595.1 Fidelibacterota bacterium
CACTCGTTTTTATTTTCGTTTATTTCTTATAAAAGTCATTGAACACCTCTTCCAAAACAGAGTTTGGAAATGTAAATTCGCCGGCTGATTTTAGCATTTTATCAACAATAGACAAGGAAAAATAATGTCAAATGTTGCTATAACAGGTTACGGTGATAATTTAACCATTGATGGCGTCAGGATTGGCGATCTGACACCTGCACAACACGAAATAATTGAAAAACAAAAAGGGGGTAACAATTACAGCCCGCTGGAAAATGTGGTTGTTTCCCATGTAAAAGATTCCTCCACGCTGATTGCACGAAAACCCGATCCAAATGATGTTTCATCTTATATAGAAGAAGAATTGATTGATGGCCTCTGCTGCTATTCGGCGGTTAACCAAGGGCAGTTAAACCAGACGATCGTCGATGCGGTTGTAAAGCATTTAACCGAAGAAAAACTGCCCACAGTACCCCGATCTATCCGACATAAATATATGGCAGGATTCTTAATGGCTGCGACAGCCGTAACGGGCATGGATCGGGTTGTTCCTAAAGTGGCTGGGGTAGAAGCGCCTGAATTGATGTTCAAATTATCCCGACGGTGGGGTTATCGGATAAAGGGCATTCCACAAAACGAATCCATTGTTGTGGCAGCCAGAGGAAATTTTCACGGGCGTTCCATGACAGCAATTTCACTATCCGATGATCCGGATGCGTATGCGGATTTTGGACCAAAAGTGCCGGGAATTGAACTCGTTGAGTATAATAATATTGATGCCCTTCAATCCTTATTTGAGGAAAAAGGGGATCGCATTGCATCGTACCTTGTTGAGCCAATTCAAGGTGAAGCCGGCGTAATAGTCCCGGATGGTGACTACTGGCCGCAGGTATCGGAACTGTGTAAAAATCATAATATCCTCTTGGCAATGGATGAAGTTCAAACTGGGTTTGCCCGAACTGGTGCAAATTTTGCCCATCAATTATTTGGTGTAAAGCCAGACCTCATGGGTTGTGGTAAAGCAGCCGGTGGCGGCATTCTGCCTGTTTCATTTGTGGCGGGAAGCGATGAAGTGATCGGCGTTTTGACGCCAGGATCGGAAGGATCCACTTTTGGCGGATATCCTCTGGGTGCGGTGGTAGCCACTTATGCTATTAAAGTAATGGAAGATGAAAATCTGGCACAAAGATCCAGGGAACGGGGCGCACAGTTAATATCGAGATTTAAAGCGTTGCAAGACCGATTCCCCGATAAGGTTAAAGAAGTGCGGGGTAGGGGCCTATTAACCGCATTTGAAATGCATGATGAACCTAATCTTGATGGCCACACTGTTTCGGTTGAATTACTTAAGCGGGGTGTGTATGCGAAAGAAACACATCGTTCAACAGTACGTGTTGCCCCTGCATTGACTATTTCCGCCGATCAAATTGACCGCATCGCCGATGCCATTGATGATTTGATAAAATCTATTTAAGGACTATTTACTAATGAACTCAATTTTAAATGAACTCGGTATTAAGGAAGTGAACTATGGGGCCTGTTCTGGTATGGGTAAATGGTCTTCGTCCCAGGATGGTGGTTTGTTGGCATCCATCAATCCCGCCACCAGTGAAGTTATTGGATCCGTATATCAAGCCACAGAGGAAGACTATGAGCGAATCGTCCGAGATGCGGAAGCAGCCTTCAGGGATTATCGCAAAGTCCCTGCACCGATTCGCGGTCAACTCGTTCGTGAAATGAGTGATGCTTTGCGGGAGAAAAAAGATGCCTTGGGTGGTCTCGTTTCCATGGAAATGGGAAAAATAAAGGCAGAAGGTAATGGAGAAGTCCAGGAAATGATCGATATTGCCGATTTTGCAGTAGGTCAGTCACGGATGTTGTATGGGAAGACTATGCATTCGGAGCGCCCTGATCACCGTATGTATGAGCAATGGCATCCATTAGGCGCCATTGGGGTGATTTCCGCATTTAATTTTCCCGTAGCGGTTTGGGCCTGGAATGCATTTATAGCAGCCATTTGTGGAGATACCACGATCTGGAAGCCATCTTCGAGTACGCCACTCTGCGCCATTGCGGTTCAGAATATTTGTAATGAAGTGATGGAAAGAAAAGGATATACGGGTATTTTTTCGACCGTAATCGGGCCCGGATCCATTGTGGGGGAAAAGATGTTAAATGATAAACGACTGCCCCTCGTTTCATTTACCGGCTCCACGGCTATGGGGCGTCATGTAAGTTCAACTGTTTCGGGTCGATTCGGGAAAACTATTTTGGAATTAGGGGGTAATAACGCCATTATTATTGATGAAACAGCCAACCTTGAATTGGCCATACCCGCTGTGGCGTTTGGGGCGGTAGGTACTGCGGGACAGCGGTGTACATCCACGAGACGTATCATTGTCCACGAAATCATTCATGATGATTTTTTGAAACGATTGGTGAGTGCCTATAAACAGGTTAAGATTGGCGATCCGCTGGAAGAGGGAACATTGATGGGTCCCCTCGTCAATGAAAATGCCGTGAATGATTACCTGGATGCTATTGAAACAGTGAAAGATGCAGGCGGTGAAATTTTATGCGGCGGAACCCGAATAGAAGGCAAGGGACTATTTGTAACACCGGCAATTGTCAAAGCGAAAAATGATTGGGAAATCGTTCAAAAAGAAACCTTTGCACCTATCCTTTACGTAATTCCATTTACAATTTTAGAAGAAGCGGTAGATCTCCATAATAATGTTCCCCAAGGATTATCATCGGCGATGTTTACAAGCAATGTCAGTAATGCGGAATATTTTTTATCTCACCGGGGTAGCGATTGTGGTATTGCCAATATCAATATCGGTACTTCCGGCGCTGAAATTGGCGGTGCATTTGGCGGTGAAAAAGAAACCGGCGGGGGACGTGAATCCGGTTCCGATGCCTGGAAGCAGTATATGAGACGGCAAACTAATACCCTAAACTGGAGTGCAAAACTTCCTTTGGCCCAAGGTATAAAATTTGATTTAAGTGAATAGAATAAATAATATAATATTAATAGATAGAGCGTAATAAATGACAAATATTGTAGCGGGGAACGTCCGGGAGAGCATTGGGAAGTATATGTTGGCCGATGGCATGAATCATGTTATTGATCTGGAAAAAAGTCATGGATCATGGCTGGTGGACGGTCGTGATGATAAAGAGTATTTGGATCTTTTTTCCATGTTTGCGTCCATGTCGGTTGGCTATAATCATCCTTATGTTCTGGGGAATAAAAACAGGATCACCATTGCTGCGCTTAATAAACCCACCAATTCAGATGTATATTCCACCCAAATGGCCAAATTTGTGACCACTATGGGTCGTCTGGCACAACCGGAATATTTACCCTACGCTTTTTATGTTGAAGGAGGTGCCCTTGCGGTGGAAAATGCATTGAAAACTGCCTTCGATTGGAAGGTGAGAAAAAATTTAGCGGAAGGGAAAAAGGACGGCGGTTCAAAAATTCTCCATTTTAAAGAATGTTTTCATGGTCGTTCCGGATATACCCTATCCCTGACGGATTCTCCCGACCCGCGAAAAACACAATATTTTCCAAAATTTGACTGGCCAAGAATTGATAATCCGAAATTGCATTTTCCCGTGACCGATGAGGTAATTGAGGAGGTTAAGTTAAAAGAAGCAAAAGTCGTTCAACAAATCGAAACTGCACTCCATCAATATCCAGATGAAATTGCTGGACTCATTATTGAGCCAATTCAGGGTGAAGGTGGGGACAATCATTTCAGGGAAGGATTCTTTCGCAAGTTAAGAAAATTAGCCGACCAACATGAATTTCTTCTTATCTATGATGAAGTCCAGACCGGCGGAGGTATTACAGGAAAAATGTGGGCGCACCAGCATTATGGTGATGACTGTCGTCCCGACATTATCAGTTTTGGTAAAAAGACCCAGGTTTGCGGAATTTTTGCGGGAAATCGCCTGGATGAAGTGGATGACCATGTATTTAAAGAATCCGGCCGAATTAACTCGACTTGGGGCGGAAATTTGGTGGATATGGTGCGTTTTACGATTTATTTAGAAATAATGGAACAAGAAAATCTTGTTGAGCAAGTGGCTGAAAATGGGGCTTACCTGAAACAAGAATTGGAATCACTGCAAAGGAAACATCCGGACATTTTATCGAATGTGCGCAATCGAGGATTGTTCGGCGCTTTCGATTTAAGAACAACAGAAGAACGGGACAAAGTTACTGGATTGGTTGCCGAAGAGGGCGCACTGATGTTAGGATGTGGACATAAATCCATACGGTTCAGACCACATCTTAATATCTCACAATCAGAGATCGACAGTGGCCTCAAAATAATCAACCGGGCATTGGACCGAGTATAGCTTTTATGGTTGAAAGCGGTGTTCTTTACATTGTAGCTACTCCCATTGGGAACCTTGAGGATATTTCCTTTCGGGCAATACGGATTTTAAAAAATTCATCCTTAGTCGCAGCTGAAGATACGCGGCATACAAAAAAACTGCTTTCCCATTACGATATTTCCACCCCGACTGTAAGTTATTTTGAACACAATCGTTTTACCCGGATTCCCCAAATCATAGATCATTTGAAATCGGGGAAGGATATCGCCGTTGTCACAGACGCGGGAACACCGGGGATCAGCGATCCGGCCTACAAATTGATTCGCGCTGCAATTGAAGAGGGAAGCCGCATAGAAGCTATTCCCGGGGCCTCGGCCTCAATTACTGCCCTGGTTGCATCGGGGTTGCCCACCGACCGGTTTATTTTTGAGGGATTTTTGCCCAACAAAAAAGGACGAAAGTCTAAACTCGAACGCCTAAAAGCCATCAATGCTACCATTATTTTTTATGAAAGCCCTAAACGAATCATCCGGACGTTGAAGGATATTCTCGAATATATCGGTGATCGCCCGGCAGTAATCGGGCGGGAACTCACAAAAATGCATGAAGAAATGATTCGGGGAAAAGTTTCCGAATTATTATCGTATTTTAATCAACATACCCCCCGGGGTGAATTTGTAATTATGATTGGTAAGGATGATCCGAATGTCTACTTCTAAAGGAAAGTTAATCACATTTGAAGGCATTGATGGTTGCGGAAAGAGTACCCAAGTCAAAATGCTGGTGGAAACGATGAACCGGTCAGGTGTGAAAACGATTTTAGTCAGAGAACCGGGTGGAACAACTATTTCTGAAGAAATTCGGGACATATTGCTCCATCGTCATTTAGAAGATATCTGTGACCGTACTGAAGCACTGCTAATGACAGGGAGCCGTGCCCAATTGACATTCGAGGTAATTCAACCTAATTTGATTGCCGGGAATAATGTAATCGCAGATAGGTATTACGATTCTACTTTGGCTTACCAGGGTGGCGGTCGGAAATTGGACTTGGAATTGTTGATCAAATTGAATTATTTCGCCACCTATGATTTGGAACCGAATATCACTTTCTTCGTAGATGTTTTACCGGAGGAGGCCGCCCGCAGGAAAAGTCAGGAGAAAGACCGAATCGAACGCGCCGG
>JAYEFG010000183.1:0-19457 GCA_034658595.1 Fidelibacterota bacterium
GTCATAAAGAACGGCGGAGACGTAAAGGAATTCTTTATCATAAAGTAAACGGACGACCGTTCTTTCCGTAGCAGGATATCCCGGGTTGGGTTGAGATTGATAAAACTCCGTGATGGAATCGGCAGCCATCCAGGCCGCTTCATTCACATGACCGTCAATAATGATTTCCCCTGTGGCGATGACTGCATCCATGGTAGGACGGGGAAATGTTTTAAGATTAATAACCGACTCGCCCCCAAAGAGGACAGAAAATAAGGTTAAAAAAGGAAGAAATATTTTCCGAGGATTCATGGGTTCCCGCTAATTAATCAAGCAGGAAGTTAGCTCATTTAAATTGTATTAAATAAATATTATATGTAATTATTTCTGAACGACAAGAACTGGACAAAACGCTTTGTTCACAATACCCTCGTCCACAGAATCAAAAAAGTTTTCCTTAAAAAAACTTTGTTTCCGATGGCCGAGAACAATGAGATCTTTTCCTTCAGAAGCTTCATTGATGGATTTCGGAATTGAATGGCTGGCGACGACCGTTATAGTGGACGAATTAGCGACAGATTCGTCTATTTTACTGATCCAGCCATGAACGTCAGCCTCGGAATATTTTGGCGGTGGTGCATCCATCATCATGGACATTTCACCGGCATGAGGGTCATTCACATGAATAAATGTCAAGTGTCCTCCGGTTATTCCCGCAATTTTTATCGCTTCTGCTATCACCGCAGTCTCGTCCCCTTTACCGCAGAGACCGACTAATATATTTTTGTATGCCATAATATTTTCAGCCCTTTGCCTGACCCAATTTAACCGTTATATCCTAAATCGGTTACTTGATTCTCACCTATTATCATTCCCAAAGGTGAGAAAATTCATTCATTTTTGGTTATTTTAGCACATTTATTCGGCTAATCAAAAAATCTTGTGCACAACTATTCGTCACTTTTTCACCTATTTTAGTGATTTTTTGCCATTTAACCACTTGAATTTGTACTTTTTTGGCTTTGGCACGGTATTTGAGACAATATAGACAGAAACAAAATTAAAATGGAAAAAGTCATGAAAAACTCAAACAACAAACCAACAAAAAAAGACAAAAGATTTTCAAGAGAAAATTTAAAAAGATTAGCTGCCAGAGCCATTAAAGCAAATTTGGTCATGGCTTTCTTTTTTGTCCAGGGCTGCGCCATCACAAATCATTCCTGGAAAACAACCATGTGGTATGATGAGAAGAATCAACTGCAGGAATTTTCACTGGATATGACCAAAGGCACTTGCTTCACTGATGGTGAAATCGTTTACCTCTGGGTTGAAGACAAATATTCAAAAGAAAAAGGCACCCGAGATTGGATTGGCCCCTTTAATAGATTGCAGCCTAAACGTAGTGTACCCTTATGATCTGAGAGCGGAATAAAATTTATTCCCATTCATCATCCCCATTTGGCTGCAGAGTTGGTGGTTATTAAACCTATGAAATGTTACAAGTACCTTAGGGTTAAACCAAGGTGAAAATGACGTAAAAAGCCCCTACAAAGTTTGTAGGGGCGTAAAATATATTTCTTATTTTTCAGCGAATTTAATGCTGCATCCCAATGACCTGGTTTCGGCCACGGGGATAGCCACGCCTTTTCCCACCGCCTGGATTGCATCCATTAAATAGGCCTTTTTTACTTTTTTGGGTTTGCGGGCATTATCGTCAATGGCACCGCGGTAAACCAGTTTTCCGTCTCCATTAAACAAGTAAATGTGGGGGGTGTGTTTGGCGCCAAATGCTTCGGCTAATTCTGCACCCTTATCCACGGTGTAAAGAAAATTATGGCCGTACTTTTTAGCAAAGTTCCGCATTGCATCCAGGCCTTCGCCGATCTTTTCTCTATTTCTCGTGTTTGGATTAACATTTATAAAACCGATCTTATTGGCCGCACTTGCTTCTGCCAGTCCGTTATACCGATCCTGCCAAGCCACTACCCACGGACAGGTATTACAGGTGAAGTTCACCAGTAAGCCGTTTTCCATTTTGATATCATTTAAGCTGACGGTCTTTCCGCTGATGTCAGTCATTTTAACATCTCCCAAGGGAATTGAAGCTCCGAGTTCCAATTCACCGGCAAAAGCAAACGACAGTAATAATGCTAAAATTGTTGATTTATTAAGTTGTTTAATCATTGTGTTTTTCTCCTTTTGAAGTGGTTGATATTACAGGATATTTCCCATTTTACAAAATTGGGTATTTCATCCTTAGGATTAATAATAATTAAATTAAGACAAATATTTCAAAACTGCTTTAGAAATCTGTATATCCTGGACGGCCACACCAGTCAAATCCGCAATGGTCATCTCGTCATCATTCTTCCTGCCATTACATTTTCCATAGATGATTTCGCCAATTTCCACCACATCATCCATGGAAAAACCATTTTTCATAGTTTGGTGAATTTCACCCCGTTCTTCGCATTGAGATCTGCTGTCTGCCACCACAAGGTCGGCTTGAAAAATTATGGATGAGTCCAACTCCTGTTTGGTCAATGTATCCGATCCCATTGCAGTAATGTGCGTCCCCGGTTTCACGCGATGGATCAATGGCGCTTCGCTGGCGGTACAGGTGACGATCAATTGACAGTGGTCTATTATCTCATCCATGTCAGTTGTTGTTGTGATTTCATAACCGCAATCTTTCATTTCCGATTGATATTTTAACAGGGATGTCTCGCTTCTCCCCCAAATAATGACTGATTTAGAATCAATGATACCGTCCAAATATTTGAGCTGCATTTTGGCTTGAACCCCTGTGCCAACAATCCCAATATTTTCCACTTTTTTTGGTGCCAAATATTTGGCACAGGTGGCCCCCGCCACTGCCGTACGGACATCCGTAAGAAAACCTTCATCATTCAGAATGGCCATTAGCTGTCCCGTTTTTTGGTTGAATACGAGCATCATGCCATTCCCGTTGGGAAGTCCAAAATCAATATTTCTGGAAAAACCCGATGCAATTTTTATAACATACACATCATCGTTTTTGATATAGCCGTATTTGATATGGACATCACCGGGTGGCGCGTCAAAATGCATCTCTCCAATCGGCGGTACCACCACATCCCCCTTAGAATAGGCGGCGAAGCCCCTTTCGATCTCCCCCACCAAATCGATATGGGGCAGAACGGATTTGATCTCGTCTAAACTAACAATCCGCATCAGAGGATCGATTTCAATACTTCTAAACTTATGTTGCCTCCGCACATAACTATGACTACGGTTTTACCTATTAATTTATCTTTTAATTGCATGAATCCAGCAATTGCCGCCCCGGCGGCACCTTCAATGAGTTGATGGTGTTTTTCCACCCCCACGCGAATCCCTTCTGCAATTTCTTCCTCTGTTACGAGAATGAAATCATCCATAAACTCTTGACATAATTGGAAGGTGATTGAACCCAACTCTACACCGCCGGCCGTACCATCAGAAAGGGTGTCCTCAGAAGGCAAATCCAACTGCTCTCCTGCTTTCAGTGATTCATACATGACACAGGAATTTTTCGGTGATACGCCCACCATATTCCCATTCTTTTGCATGGACTTCAGGTATCCCCCGATCCCGGAGATCAACCCGCCGCCGCCCACAGAAACAAATACAGAATCAATATGAGGTAAATCCCGATGCAATTCATAGCCGATGGTTCCTTGTCCGCAGATGATAGCCGGATCATTATAGGGAGAAATATAGGTGGCGCCGGTGCTGTTTGAAATTTCCTGCGCCCGCTCCTCAGCCCGGATACAATCATCCCCATAATATTCTACTTCGCCGCCTAAGAGGAGAATATTTTCCACTTTGTTCTTATGAACGATTTCCGGCACGACAACTTTGCCATGGATGCCCAATAAAGACATGGCCAATGAACAGGCGGCCCCATGGTTTCCTGTGGAAGCGGTTACCACCCCATTTGACTTTTCCAATTTGCTCAAAGAAGTCATTTTACTGATGGCACCCCGAAATTTGAACGAACCTGTTTTCTGAATATTTTCCAGTTTTAAGTATACATCCCCATCAATGAGTTGGCTCAAATAGGGCGAATGTTCCAAGGGTGTATTGCGAATGAAAGCTTTGGATCGAGCGTAGGCCTTTTCCACATCTTCCGGAAAGGAAATCATAATGATTGAAAGATGGGCGTAATACGGTCCAGGGCCGCTTCCAGGTCCGATCGTTTGGCGCCGTAGCCAAATCGTAAATAACCGCACATACCATACCAGTCCCCCGCCACCAGCATAACGCTGGCTTCATCCCTCACTTTTTTGACCAATTTAGTGGAATTAATATTCCAGTCATAACCGGTGAAGGCCATGGCCCCGGCTTGTGGCGGAATAAAACTGAATCGGCCATGAAAGGAATCCACCCAAGCCTGGAAAAGACCCAAATTTACCGCCAGCGCATCCCGGGTTCGATTCAATGTTTTCATACGATTATCCGGATGGAGGACATGGGCGCCGATCATATCACTCATCCGTCCGATGGCAATAGATGTATAATCATGGGTGGCCCAGCATTTTTGGATATAATTCTCGTTGGCCAAAGACCATCCTAAACGCAATCCGGGCAAACCGTAGGCCTTGGATAAGCCACAGTTCACGATGGTCTTGTCATAACCGATTTCCCAGAATGAGGTACATTCTTCCCGATTTAATTCAGCGCCGCGATACACCTCGTCCACTAAAATCCATGCGGCCACACTTTGAGCAATCTCACCAATGGCATGAACTGTCTCCTTGGGCAATACAGAACCAGTGGGATTATTGGGATTGCAGATACAGATCATTTTGGTTTTATTGGTAACGATGTTTCGTAATTCATCTAAATCCGGTTGCCAGTTCAATGATTCATGAAGAGCGAATGTTTTAACGTCCACACCTAAGCCACGGGCAAAACCGTATATTTGGAGATAATTGGGCACCATATAAACCATTTCTTCACCTTTTTCTAACAAGGACATAATGGCCACCATATTGGCTTCAGCAGAACCGTTAAAGGCCTGGACATTTTCAGGCGTGGCCCCGGGATAGATAGAAGCGATAGACTGCCTCAATTCTGGAGATCCTTCCGTGAAGCCATAGGTGAGTTCTGCATTCTCGATCTTTTCGATGAAATCACTTGAAAATAGTGAATTCAATGTCCCGGGATGAACACCACTTTCGGATAGGTTATAATCAACTTTATTCTCCCAAATGGATTGCTGACGCTCTAACTGAAACGGTTCAAACTTCATAAACCAATTGCTTTCAAAATGGCTGTTTCAAACACTTTTCTGTTTTTCTTCATTTCCCAATAATCGGAAACATTTCCATTTTTATCGTACACAATGGTGAATGGCTGTGCCCCGGACCAGTCATCACTGATGGCCCGAATGAAATCATTGTCATCCCCTTCTTCCTTCAGGAAAGATACGCCTTTTACGCCCTGGGCACTTAAAAAAGAAAATACATCATCTTTTCGTTCCAACCAGTCTGTACTGACAAAATAAATCTTCATTCCCTTAGTCTTGTATGCGTTGGAAAGTTCAACAATCATGGGGAATTCTTCTATACAGGGTGCGCACCAAGTCGCCCAGAAATTGATCAGGACCGCTTCATTTCCCCTATGGGATGTTACCTGTTTATGGATGGCCACCGCATCAACAGTTTTTAATTGTAGTGTAGGTTTAGTGCATCCAAAAAGGGTGATCAAGAAAATGAGTAATATTTTTTTCATTTTTCTTTCATAGAGACGCATTGCAATGCGTCTTTACATTATTTTCCATAAAGACGTCATCATTTATCGGGGCGTCTTGACATTAGTTTCCCACAAAAAATACGGCATTCCCGAACAACAGTTTCCCATTATACCAAAAGGCCCGGAACAAGGGATTATCCGCTAAATAAACGACGCGGCCCCGCCCCATTTCTTCCACCCCGAATACCATTGATTCACGAAAATTCTCCTGAGCTTTATAGCCCACAAAACCACTGACCAAAGCGGTGGAATCCTGGGTGATACCCACATTCCATCCATTGGGAAGAAAAGTGTAACGGTGGTTTCGCAGTCTGAGGGAAAAATATTCATCACCGTACCCAAAGGCCAAGGGGTGGGAATTGTCCATCTGCACTTTGACGATTGATCCGTAGGCATTATCACTCAACCGATCCCGCCGCCGGTCTTTATAGGATTTTAAACGTTCAGTTAATTTTCGCTCTTTTTTCTTTTTCTCCGATGCTTTCTTTTCATCCTCGGTGGCGAATTTTTTCAGTCCGTATCCTTTTTGATCCACAAACCGAGCCATGGCGGAATCCATGAGAATGAGCCGTCCGCCGGACCGCACCCAATGACGCAATTCATTCAGGGTTTCACCATCCATATAATCATGGTTGCCCGCGGGCAAAATCAGAACATCAAAATCGTATTTGGGTACACGGGTGAAATAATCACTGCTCAACGCCGTAACAGGAAATTCGATTTGGCGCTCGAAAAAATGCCATACTTCTCCAAAAGGATAACTGCCCACACCATCGCCGGAAATCAATCCGATCTTGGGTCTTTTTACAACCCTCATGGATGAAGAACCAAAGTCCTTGCCCCTAGATACAAATCCAGTCGTTGCAGCGGTGATCGTGCGATTTAACTTTTTGGCCCCTTTCAACACTGCATGGTCAAATGCAGATCCATGTTTTTCATTCCCTTTTCTGGTAATAACCAATGTACCGCGGTCAAACTTTTGTCCATCCATTTCAAATGGTTCTTCTGAAACCCGAGTCACAATATCATTCTTGAAAAGATATGCTAAAAATTTAAGATCATGGATCCCTTTCCACGGCAGGATATAGGCATAGGGCGATCCAGTTATTGCATTTGTATTGGAAGTAAAGTGCTTTGCAGTAGATGATTTGATTTCTCCTTTGACGGCATAAGCATCCAAACCATATACATAGGGTAAAGACCACGCAGTAATATCGTAAGTTAGCGTATCTTTCAGGGCTGTTTTTGGTTCAAAAAGCACTTGGACAAGAACCGATTTTGGCTGTTTTGCCGAAACAACCATATCACCTTTTTTTACCTTAACCTGACTGGTTTTTCCCATAATATAATTAAATCCTTTTATGGATTTGTCCCCACTGGCCACACGATGTTCAACGCCATTTTTATCGAGCCATTCCTTCAAATCATTTACTTTATCTATGTTGTTCGATTTAGGGATTATATAATTGTAGTATTCACCGCGAGGATTTTTCATTCCTTCAGCAAAGAACTTTATGAATTCATCCACCATCCGATCTACATTATGAGAAGCTACTTCTACAGTTGATAAACCGGTGGTGTGGTGATGGGTGAGACGGTCTTTTAAAGTGAGCGTGTCTCCATCTTCAGTCTCGACTGCAAGTCCGCCCCGACTGTGGCCTGCCTGCTCATAAGTCATGCCAATAGCACCATTATAAGTAGGATATGTATCGCCGTAACTGGGATATAAAAGATCAAAGACTTCTTTAGTGAAATAGAGCCAATTATTCTTATCAAAATATTTGGCATGATTTTTACCAATCATGGTCTGGAGTTCACGCTGCCAATCGGTGATATATTCGTGGAAAGGTTCCGCTGCCGGAGCAAAATAATAGGGGTTATTGACGCCCTGTTCATGAAAATCTACATGCACATGGGGTAGCCACTGATTATAAAGGGTAATTCTTGATTCGGATTCTGTTTGAGTTTGCCATGCCCAATCCCGATTTAAGTCAAAATAATAATGGTTGGTGCGACCGCCGGGCCAGGGTTCCATATGTTCCCGAGATAATGGATCCGCATCGGGCCAACGATTGGCAGTCATGCGAAACCAATGGGCATAGCGATCCCGACCATCGGGATTGATGCAGGGGTCCAAAATAACAATCGTATTCTCCAGCCATTCTTGGGTGGATTTATTATTTCTGTCCGCTAATGCATGGAGTGTCTTCATGGCCGCTTCTGTAGAGTTCGCCTCATTACCATGGACGTTATAACTGAGCCACACAATACCTACTTTTTTCCCGCCAGCTTTTCCATTCAGAACACCAGCCCGTTTCAGGTTATCCATGCGCAGGTCATCAAGCATAACCATATTCTCATCACTGGAAATAACCGCCACCAGAAGCGGACGCTGTTCATAGGTTTTTCCATAGGGAATGATCTTAACATTGGATGCGGCATCAGCCACATGTTCATAATAGGACACGACTCTGTGGTGATAAGTAAAATGATCCCCAAGGTCATACCCAAGAAATTCTGCTGGTGACTTTAATCCTCCTGCAAAAATTACGGAAATGGGTAATAGAATTTTAATTAGCGCATTACGCATGGACACTCCTTCTAAAAATGTGCGGGGAAATTAGGACTGTAAGTTCTATCACCGAAAACAAAAAGTACCCTCTTCGGCTGGGATTTTTAAAAGGGGAATCAAAAAAATATTTAAAGCGTTTTCATTAGGTTTTTTCCCAGGATGGATGAAGCAGTGAGCAATCCTGAAAACAGCGCGCTGGTGAGACCGACTGTGGTTACATCCTGGCCTGTGAGGTATAAGTTTTTTATTTCCGTTTGTGGCTTCAACCATTTTTGTCGGAACCGTTCTGATGTATGGTCAAGACCATACATTTCTCCAGCGGAGTAATGAGTCATGTCCCGTACTGAAAGGGGAGTTGAAAGTTCATAATAGTCCATAGCTGTCTTGGCTTGGGGTACGTTTTTATACACCACATTTAATATTTTTCGGGAAAGTTCCTCCTTGAAATTTTCATAGTCCTCTCCCCTGCGCTTCCATGGGACATCCTGCCATTTTTCAACCCATTCCCAACGACCTAATGTTATGGCTTCCATGGTGGCGCATCCGGGATGGTTTTTCTCCCAGGAAGGGTCCTTGGCCGAGGGAAATGAAACATAAACAACCGGGAATTCTGCATTGGGATCCTTTTGATAATTGTCCACATTCTGATCATGATCGTAACCCGGATATATCCACAAATTGGTTGTTTTCAACCCCAATTCCCGGGCGGATTTATTTAATCCTATATACAAACACAAATAGCTTTCGGTAGGCTGAACCTTTTTCAACTTCGATTTGAATTGGCTGAACTGGGGCTGATTCCGGAGAAATGTATTCACCGTATTCACCAAACCGGCACTACTCACCACTTTATCCGCAAACAGTTCATCGCCCTTGTCCAGGCGTACACCGGTCACTTTTCCACCTTGGGTTAATATTTCATCCACCCCCCCATTCACCACAATTTTTCCGCCGAGAGACTCAATTAAATCTGTTGCATATTCTGCAATCATTCTTGAACCGCCTACAGGATAATTCCCTCCATCCAAGTAATGGCGGGCCACCATGGCATGCATGGCAAAACTGCCCCGTCCCGGGGGTAATCCATGATCACCCCACTGCCCGGTTAATACACCCAATAATTTTTCATTTTTTGTCAGTCCACTGATGACTTCTTTGGTGGTCTTATCCGCATTTTTGAAGAATTGTTTTGTCATAGAATTGTGCAGGAATGGCGCCAGCCATTTCGGTAATGCTTTACTGGCAAAAAAGCCCCTCCCGCTTTTAACCTGGGTGTTTAGCAGATTAACATAATCACGAATATTCTCTTCTTCCCCTGGAAATTGGGCCGAAAGGGACTCAACAAATTTTTCTTTCGGAGCGATAAAATCGTAGGATTGATCGGGAAATATGATGCGGTCATAATTATCATCCATTTTGGCCCATTGGAGTTTACCGTCAGTCACACGATCGAATAATCTTCGCGTGTAAGATTTTTTATTATGAACTTCACCGATATAATGGATCCCCACATCCCATTCGTATTGCTTCCGTTTAAATGTGTGGGTGAAACCGCCTACTTTAAAATGCTTTTCAAGGACGAGGACTTTATACCCATGTTGCGCTAAAAGAACTGCTGTGGTCAAGCCGCTCATACCGGAACCGATGATAATTATATCATATTTTTCCCCGCAGATTGCAGATCGGTAGCCGGTCCACCTTTTCATATCAGAAATTAATCTCCCAACTGGGGAAATTGAAACTTTTCTAAGTATGACGGTGAATGAGCTTCAACCATGATTGTTGCCATTCTTTCAACAATTTCAGGATATCCACCGGCCACATTCTTTTTTTCCTGGATATCCTTTTCAAGATCATATAGCTCGATAGCCAAATTCCCCTTAAAGATATCCCGGCGAATGGCTTTCCATTTACCCATTCTCACCGCCTGCTGGCCTTTATATGCGGGGAATTCCCAATAGAGATAGTCGTGTGTGTCTTTTTGCTTTTCTCCCATAAGGGTCGGCAACAGGCTGATTCCATCAATATGCTCAGGGCTGGTTGCCCCGGCGACCTCACAAAAGGTGGGCATCATATCCTGGAATGCTGAAATATGGTTTGATTTGCTGCCATACTTTATTTTCCCCGGCCAACTGGCAATCATGGGGACATGAATTCCCCCTTCATGTACAAATCCCTTCCCCCAACCATATTCCGTTTTGAATGGTTTGGCACTGTCGAAATATTGAGTATCGGCACCACCCATGTATGTGGGACCGTTATCACTGGTGAAAATAATGAGCGTATTTTTCCACAAGCCAAGTTCAACCAGTTTATTCACAATATCCCCCACCTGTTCATCCAGGGTTGCGATCATAGCCGCATAGGTTGCACGGGGGGTTCGATTCGGAAAATAGGATTTGCCCGTATATGGTTCTTCCTCACCCAATTTCGCTTTATAATAATTCACCCATTTCTCGGGTGCCTGAAGCGGGAGGTGCGGCAAGGGTGATGCATAATAGAGAAAAAATGGATTATCTTTGTTATCCTCCATGAATTTGAGCGCTTCTTTATGCATCAACGCTGGAGCATAATCATTAAGTTTATAATCGGTATAACTGGCGGGGTTATTCGGGTCAGCCCCTTCAGCCAAATTTGCGTGGGGCGCCACATTTTTATTGTCCAGAAGGTGCCGTTCATCATTGCGCCATAAATGCATGGGGTAGAGCGTATGGGCCTGACGCTGGCAATTATATCCATAGAAAAAATCAAAGCCCTGCTTATTGGGCACACCTTCCGTTGTGGGCGCACCGAGACCCCACTTCCCTAACATGCCCGTGGCATAACCGGCGGACTTTAATACTTCTGCAATGGTAATGGTGCTGTCGGGTATGGGCCTCTGACCTTCTAAATATGGATCATCAAACATAGCCTGGTAATTCCATGTGTCACCCCGCTCTTTCCATTCATCATTCCCACGGATGGGTGTATGTCCCGTATGCTGGCCGGTCATAAATACGGATCGGGACGGTGCGCATACGGGGGATCCTGAATAATGATTTGTGAATAACATTCCATTTTGTGCCAAGGCATCAATATTGGGTGTTTCAATGATTTTTTGTCCATAAGCACCCAGCTCACCATAACCAAGGTCATCTGCCAGAATGTAAATAATATTGGGACGGGTTTCCACGTTATCACAGGAATAATATGTAACGGTAAATATTGTTATTATTACAGATATTAAAGTTGATTTAAAGTATTTCATTATTATCGGTATTTGTCAAATGTTTCCATGGCATTCTTGCTGTTCTTACGCTTTGTTACCCAAAGTGATCGTTTCAATGTTACTTCCCAGTCAAAGAGTTTTTTGTATAATGTTTTAACTTTTTCCGGATGTTTATTGGCAAGGTCATTCACCTCAACTGGATCATTCCCAATATTGAATAATAGGGCAGGACGGTCAGGCAAGCGGATCAATTTCCAATCCCCATCCCGGATGGCGGATCTGGTTTCTTTTTTCCAGTAAAGTGTTTTGTGTGGAGAGTAATTAATCTTTCCATTCAAATAGGGAATTAAACTGACGCCATCAACATTCTCCAATTCCTTGACGTCTCTCCCGGCCACATCCACAAAAGTGGGCAATAAGTCGAGAGTGCTAATGGGATGGTCAAAGTATGAATTTTTCTCAAACCGATGGCCGTAACGCAATAAAAATGGAACACGGATACCCCCTTCTAAATGGGTACCTTTCACTCCACTCAAGGGATGGTTCGAAGAATTGTTACTCCATGCGCCCCCATTATCATTGGAAAAAACAATCAATGTATTACCTGTCAGGCCCAATTCATCTAATTTCTCAAGGATCCTGCCGCAGGCCCGGTCCATGGCTTTGGTCATGCCATAGAGTTGACGGCGTTTTTCTTTTAATCTAATCTTTTCATCGGGGAGATCAGCATCCAAATAGTGCATTGGCGTATGGACCGCGTTAAAAGATACAAATAGGAAAAAGGGATTATTTTTATTTCGTTCGATAGATGCTATCGCTTCATCTGCAATTACATCGGTGAGATACCCCTTATGTTCCTGAAAATTTCTGAATCCCCGCTCCAACCGTCTAAGTGAATCCTTGGGCGGGGATTCATAGGGGAAATAATGTCGTGCGCCGCCGCGAAAGCCGTAGAATTCGTCAAATCCCCGTTTTAAGGGATGATATCGGTCTGCGCCCCCCAAATGCCATTTGCCCAGGTAAATGGAGTGATATCCCGCATTTTTGAGGTAATCTGCAATGGTGTGCTGATCCAAGGGGAGTCCCATTTCTGCCCCGGTAAGTCCCGCAGGACTCATAGCCGAAGGTACATTATTCTCTTCCACACCGAATCGCTGTTGGTAACGACCGGTCATCAATCCCGCCCGGGAGGGGCCACACACAGCAGCGGTGGTATAGGCTTGGGTAAAGCGGACACTTTGTTCAGCGAGACGATCTAAGTTAGGTGTATCGAAATTGGCGCTGCCCTGGAATCCAAAATCGGCATAGCCTGCATCATCAGCGAAGAGAAATACAATATTGGGTGGTGCTGACTCCTCACCGGCACAAAGTCTGGCAAGCAGAAAAATTAGAATGTATTGATATTTATTTATCCCCGTACTCATAGTTAAAGATAGTGGACAATGGGTTAAATCAGAAAGGAGAAACTATCGTTTTAATGATTACCTAATCTGATTATGGAATGGATTGACTGTATCAATCCAAGCATCAATAAGTTGATGCCTGCACGACTTTATCATTCAGACGGGCAATCCAAATTAATTCTAACTCGCGTGTTTGGCTTTGCGGTGGGCGGTCAAGCGTTTGTTCGGGTCCAGTTCCATTTTACGCAAGCGGATGGATTCGGGAGTTACCTCCACCAGTTCACCTTCGGCAATAAATTCAATGGATTGGTCCAGGGATAATTGTTTCGGCGGACGTAATACAATCGTCGTGTCAGAAGAGGCAGCACGCATATTGGTCAATTTCTTTTCACGGGTGATGTTTACCGTTAAATCTTCGGTACGATTTCGTTCACCAATGATCATGCCATTGTACACTTCTGTGCCGACTTCAACGAATAGTTCACCCCGATCTACCATCCCCACACAGGCATAGGTGGTGACTTTCCCTTTCCGGTCTGCCACTATGGCGCCGCTCACCCGTTGGGGAATAGGGCCAAACCAGGGGGCATACCCATCAAAGAGTTTATTCATAATACCGGCACCTCGTGTATCCGTTAAAAATTGACTGCGAAAGCCAATCAGTCCTCTGGATGGAATACCAAATTCCATGGAAACACGACCGTGTCCATGGTTCACCAGGTTAGTCATTCGCCCTTTTCGGGTTGATAATTTTTCAGTAATGACGCCCACTTTATCTTCTGGAATATCGAGAAACACTTTTTCCATGGGCTCCATGACCTTCCCCTCTTCTATATGGGTGATGACCCGCGGTTTGGAAACCATGAATTCATACCCTTCCCTGCGCATGGTTTCGATCAGCACCGCCATCTGGAGTTCCCCGCGACCGCGGACTTCAAAAACATCCGTCCGGTCAGTTTTACGAACCTGCAGTGAAACATTCCCTAATGTCTCTTTATCCAACCGCTCGATGATATTACGGGAGGTGAGATATTTTCCTTCCTTGCCGGCAAAGGGACTATTATTCACATAAAACAACATGGAAACGGTGGGTTCATCTATAATGATTCGCGGCAAAGGTTCAGGATCTTCATTGGATGAAATCGTATCCCCGATAGTGATGCCGTCAATACCTGCGATAGCGATAATATCACCCGCTTCCAGTTTATTAACCTGGATCTTCTGAAGACCCTCAAAAGTGTATAGAGCAGAAAATTTTTGACCATTTCGGATTCCATCAGTGCCGCAGAGGGCATAGGATTGATTCATTTCTAAAGTACCATTGTTCAAACGACCGATGGCCACCTGCCCCACGTAGGAGTCGTAATCCAAGTTTGTAACCAAAAATTGAGGTGTATGATTGTCATCCGCTACGGGCCCTTTAATATTATCCAAGATGGCATTAAACAAGGGCTTAAGGTCGGTGGAATCATCACCCAATTCTGCATGGGCTACCCCGTCCTTGGCATTGGTATAGAGAATTGGGAATTCAATTTGGTCTTCCGTGGCATCCAGATCAATGAAGAGGTCATAGACATCATTGATAACCTCATCAATACGGGCATCGGCACGGTCAATTTTGTTGATCACCAAAATAACAGGATGATTTTTTTCTAATGTCTTTTTCAGTACGAACCGTGTTTGGGGAAGTGGTCCTTCGCTGGCATCCACCAATAATAATGCACCATCCACCAAATTCAGGCTCCGTTCTACCTCGCCGCCGAAGTCGGCATGACCGGGTGTATCCATAATATTGATTTTTACGTCCTTGTATTGGACGGCCGTATTTTTTGCAGTTATGGTAATGCCCCGTTCTTTTTCCAAATCCATGGAATCCATGACGCGGTCTTCCACCACCTGGTGGGCGTGAAATGTGCCCGATTGTATTAAGAGGCCATCCACCAGTGTGGTTTTGCCATGATCCACGTGAGCGATAATGGCGATATTGCGAAAATTATTTTTTCTCATTTAACAATTTCTCTTGATATAATACTAATTAGACCAGATTTATTGACCCCTCTGTGTCCCCCTGTCACCAGCTTTCGTTTCACTACGGCCGGTAGGCAGATGGGGAATTTTAAAGGGGGTCATAAAAATGGATTTAAGGTTTTGTAAATTAACAGTCGAAAAAAGAATTACCTATAGAACCGGCTTAATGCAAAAAATGGATCAATCGGTTTTTGTTCAGTGACAAGATCAGCCACAACCTCCCCCAAGGCCGGGCCCATTTTGAAGCCATGGCCCGAACCACCGGCAACAAGCCATACATTCTCAGTTTCAGGGTGGCGATCAATGATAAAATGTTCGTCCGGTGTATTTTCATACTGGCACACCCTTGAGTCTATAATTTCGACATTTTTCAATCCAGGGAATCGAAAGGACACATATTCTTTTGCAGCTTCCATTCCGGCTGTGGTTGGATTGCGGTCCCCCGTTTCCGGGTCGAATTCAAAACCCCGTTCATCGTTGGCAAACTTAAATCCGTGGTATTTTGACCCGGGAATGCCATAACGAAAACCATCGCCAAAATGGCCCCACATGGGCATTTGACCGCACATGAATTCAGGTGGCGTATCAAAAAAAAATACTTCCTGTCTTGTGGATCGAATCAGACCACCAATCACCTCAGGGAACACGGCCCCCATCCAGGGACCGCAACAAAAAATATAATGGTCCCCACGGATGGTTGAACCATCTTCCATTTTCAATTTCCCTAACTCACCATGGAACGGTGTCGGTGGTTCTACATATTTTTCTACATAATCCCCACCCAATTTGACGAATTGATCCACCACCACTTTGCAGGCATGGCTGGCTCTTAAAAAACCGGCATCCGGTTCGTAGAAAAAGGATTTTACATCGGAGTTATTAATTTGGGAGAATCGTTTGGCCACCACTTCTTTTGATAATTCATTCACCTTAAGGTTGAGCTGATCCAAAACAGGTAATGCATCCCTGGCGTAATCATCGGCGTCAGAGAACATCCACAATATTCCCGTTTTAATGTATAATACTTCATCCCATGATTCTTGACAGGACCGCCATAAATCCAGAGATCGGGCCGTCCACTGGATATATTGGTACCCTTTTCCATAAATACCGCGAATCATGCGTGATTCACCGCCGGAACTGGCTTTGGGATTTCCCGGGCCATGACGGTCAATCAAGGTGACATGGTGCCCAGCCTTTTGCAGGTGAAAGGCGGTCCATGAACCAAAGATGCCGGCGCCGATAACGACAATTTTCATATTAATCGGACCAGTTCAACAGCCACCAGCCTGACCGCAATCAATGTTAGGGCTACTTTAAAAAGCATCCGGAATGTGGATTCGGGCAGTTTCCCCAGCATCTTCTTGCCAAACTTGGTACCAAAATACACCGCCATAATCAATGGCAAAAGAACAGTCCACTCATTCATATAGTTTACACCGAACAAAAAAATAAAAATAGGCAATTTCCCAAAATGTCCCACGGACTGACAGGCCGCTTTGGTGGCAATCACATTTTCTTTGGTGAGATTTTTATTGATGAAAAATGGTGCAATAAGCGGTCCTGCGGCACCGATAAAAACAGTGACCAACCCACTCAGTCCCCCCATCCATAGAAAGGCACTTTCTGAAACCACCTTTTCCTTTTTTCTTAAATATAGAAACCAGAGGATATAAAAGCCGATAAGGGGTTTGAGAAAATCGATCTTAATCTCCGCCGCCGAGGATACCTCATAATATTGAGTGAGGCCGTAAATGATGGCGGCAGAAAGAACCAATCCCGGGATCAGGCCCGCAAGGAATTGCTGAAAAATGGGTTTATGGATATGTTCCCGGTACACGGTGGTTCGGGTCACATTGCTCACCAATTGGATCACCCCATGGAGGGCCACCACCTTATACCCTTCAGGAATAACAATGGCCAAGATCCCCAGGAGGGTCACACCGCCACCCATGCCGATGATGGCTGAAAGCATTGAAGTCAAGAATGCGGATAGGATGAGAATGACGGATTCAATCATGGTTTTACTGTAGGGGAGCGGTCACGCCTATCGGCGGGTAAACATGCCTCTCCCCTACATACATTAATCCACTGGAAAAGATTTCAGCCAATTGAATTGCCAATGCAATTCTAATTTTTTCTCAGGGTCGCGGTTCATTTCCATCCCAACGAATTCTCGGTAATTTTCTTCAATCACACCTTGGGGTGCGTCATAGGCCATTTCGATCCGGTTATTATTCACCAGCCTGGCTTCCGTAATGATGCGGTCTTTTGATTCTAAATATAAACAATTGAATGTATAGGTATCCTTTTTACTCCCCTGCTTGAAGGAGGCGATATATTTATTCTGCTCCCCATAATCGTTCAGGACCTGATATTTTCCGCCTTTTTTAATAATGATCCAGGTGGCCCGATTTCGAACTTCCTTTCTTTGGATGACATTTCCATCTTCATAGAGAGTGCCCACCACAAATTCACGCCAAATGCCTTCAATGGGATTCAGTATATTTTGATTCGAAGAAAAATATTTTTGGTAGTTCTTCAACGCTTGTGAGATTGGGGCAATTTTGGACTGCTGTTCAATTAAATTACCGCAGCCAACCAGGGGGATTAAAATGAATAAATAAATCCTGCGAATCATATGAATCCTCAGCTTACAAAAAAAATCAGACCGGAAAAGAAGATATGCTTAACTATGGTTTCTTTTCTCATTTCAGACTCTCCTATTTACACGAATTTACCCCAATCCTCTCAAAGTAAAAACGTCTGGCTTTATTGGTTTAAAAAAATGTAAGACCACCCAAGTTTAAGCGTAATAGGAATAATTTCATTTCCATAAATCAAATTCGTCCTTCCCCCATTGGGCGCGTCAGGCGAATCGAGCCATTCAAACCATATTCTGAACCAGTAGTGATTTCCATAACGATGGCCCAGTAAGGCGCCGAGGCGAATATGGGGATAACGGCCTCATCATTGAAGGGGTGGAAAAAGACGGTGCTAAAGAAGAGATCGCCCACGGCATTATGCGCATTCAAAAGGAAATTGATAAACGCCATCGGGGGGAGCAGGAAAAATAATTTTACATTATTGTTGGCATAAATGAATCTCCGTAAGGAAACTATTTGAGCCAGAAGCGTTTCATTTGAGTTTTAAAGCAATGTCATATCTTTGTGCTACATTATCCCAGTTGATAATATTCATTAAGGCATCCACAAAGTCGCCTCTCCTGTTTTTATATTTCAGGTAATAAGCGTGTTCCCATACGTCAATGACCAAAAGTGGAACTGCACCCCAAACTGCCAGTTTATGATGATTCTCACATTGGAGAACCAACAATTTGTTAGAAAAAGGTTGATACGCAAGAATTCCCCAGCCACTTCCTTCTATCGATTTTGATATTTTTGCGATCATTCCCTGCATTTTGCTGGTAGAGCCAAAATCCTTTTCAATTTTTTTAAGTAAGTCACCCGTCGGTCTGGATTTCTTGTTTGCCAGGTTTGTCCAGAATATGCTGTGCAAAATGTGACTGGAAAGGTGAAATGAAAGTTTCTTTGTCCAGTGATCAATCAGCGTCAAGTCGCCACTATTCATTACCTTTTTTATCATTTTTATGTCTTTGTTGGCTCCTTTTACCGCACCGCCGTGATGGAAGGTATGATGCAGGTGCAGTGTTTCTGCGTCCATAAATGGTTCGAGGTGCTCGGTATTGTAAGGTAATGGCTGGTGGATAAAGTTTCCGTTTTCATCTGTTATTTTGTCAATGCCGTTGTTATTTATATTTTCAGCAAAGACGGAATTTGAGGGTAAAATTGTCGCCCCCGCCAAAATAGCGCTTGTTGTTAAGAATTCTTTTCTGTCCATAATTCAGATCATATAGTCAATTTAATAATTAGCAAAATGCGTGTGAACTATTTTCACGTTGTCTTGTTTATTTTTAATAAGAATAAAAGTAACAGGTCCATTTGAAACACTATCTTTGACAATATTTTTATCACCAAAATACCATATAGCAGCTACCATTGCAGTTTTTCCATAACTCGAGCCACTTATCAATGACAGGATTAATTCCATCTTGAGTTAAAGCTGCTTTTTGGGGAAGACTTTGTCCCTTAACGATATAATTTTTCAGATTCCATTTGGCGTTTATAAGGTTTTCGTAATCCATATCCTGCGCCATAGAAACCGAAAACATAAAAATGAGTGAAGGAATAGCTGTTTTTTTCATAATGAACCCTTTGGGATAAAATGCAGTGAAAATTACACAGGATTATCCACCAATGTGGGTGTTCTTTTATAAACAAAAAAGCCCCCGTGAGAAGAGTGAATCATAATAAAAAACCCCAATACTGGGCGGGGTTTTATGAGATTAATCATCTCATTTTGGATTAGGATCTAGTATCCTTTAATTATTCAAATTAAACCTTTACCAATCCTCTATTTTCTAATTCTTTTAAACACTTTTTGAATATTTTTTTGCTAAAATCAGGTT
>JAYEFG010000184.1:0-5432 GCA_034658595.1 Fidelibacterota bacterium
AATATTTCACTTCCTGGTGGTTCGTTTGGAAAATCAGTTTTCTAATTATTATATGGGTCCAAGCAATATTCTAACACACATTTAATATTTTCCTGTACTAATTTCCTCGTCAATAAAAAGAATAAAGAATAAACACTTGGAGTGTAAATAATGAAGAAAGAAAACAAAGATCGTTTTTACTATAACAAAGAATTCTTAGGCAGTCCTGATGCACGGACAGTTCGATTATTATCTGAATATTACGGTCCCCTCCAAAGATTCAAACGCAATAAAATCCAGGATACAATTGTCTTTTTTGGTTCTGCAAGATTGAAGTCTGCAGCGGATGCAAAAGCTGCAATTGCCAATGCACCAAAAAATATTTCAAAAAAGAAAAAAGCGATTTTAGCAACAGATTTGGAAATGAGCCGATATTACGAAGCGGCCCGGGAGCTGGCATTCCGCATGACCAAATGGAGCAAAAAACTAAAACAAAAGAAAAAACGGTTCATCGTATCATCCGGGGGTGGACCGGGCATTATGGAAGCGGCCAATCGCGGTGCCGCAGAAGCCAAAGGGCTCGCTGTGGGCTTATCCATCTCCCTGCCATTTGAACAATCCGGCAACAAATGGATCTCTGATGATCTTGAAATCAACTTTCATTACTTTTTTATGCGTAAGTTTTGGTTCCTCTACTTGGCTAAAGCCATGGTGGTTTGGCCCGGTGGATTTGGCACATTGGATGAAGTGATGGAGGTTCTCACGCTCATCCAGACCAAAAAACTGCGCAAGCAGATTCCCATCGTTTTGTTCGATAGTCACTTTTGGAATAATGTGGTGAATTGGGAGTTTCTTGCGGATAAAGGTGTAATTTCCCGATCTGATTTGGACCTGTTCCAAATCTGTGATACGGTTGATGATGCATATAAATATTTAACAAAAAAAATAACGGCCACGCACTTACGTGGACCCAATTTTTGAGGAGCGTTATGAAAACAAAAATGATTCTTTTAATGTGGGCTATTTCCGTCCTACCTGCACAGGTAGGGCCGGCTAAGGAACTCCATAGAAATCCACCCCGGGCTTGGGCCCTTACCAATGCAACGGTCCATGCATCACCGGGCAAAACCATCGAAGACGGAACGGTTGTTATGCGCGACGGCATCATCACCGCTGTCGGAGCAAAAGTAAAGATTCCCAAACAAGCCACCATTATTGACATTGATGGCAAACATATTTATGCCGGTTTCATCGAAAGCTGGTTGGATGTGAAAACGGTAAAGAAAGATACATCCATCCAGGCCAACTGGAATTCGAATATGCGGGCCTATCTCAAAGGCACTGACCTGTTTCACCCCAAGAAAAAAAGTTTGAAAGAACTGCATGGATTGGGATTCACCACGGCCCATGTAACGCCAAAAGGTGGCATTTTCCAGGGCAGTTCCGGGTTGGTTCAATTGGGTCAAATACCAAAAGTACTTTCGAACAATGTGGCCCAAGTGGTTGAATATGCAGCCGCTGGGTGGGGCGCTAAAGAATATCCCACTTCTCTTTTGGGCGCTATTGCCTTTATTCGGCAGGGCTTTTTGGATGCGGATTGGTATAGCAAAAGCCAGGCCATCCTTGCCAAATATCCCGATGGTAATGAACCGATTCAAGCAGACCGTTCTTTAGAAGAATTATCCAACGCAAAAAGGAATAAGCACCCATTTGTATTTCGAACGGGAAACGAATTGTACATCGACCGTTCATCCAATATCGCCGATGAATTTGAATTGGATCTTTGGATCATGGGCAATGGTTATGAATACCGCCGTATTGAAGAAATGCCTGCATCATTCATGATCGTCCCCTTGAATTTCCCAGCCAAGCCAGAAGTGGCGGATCCTCAGAACGCCCTTCAATATTCCACGGAACAACTCAAACATTGGGACATGGCTCCGGACAATGCAGCTAATCTGGCCGATGCAGGATTCCAATTCGCACTGACGTCCGCAGAATTAAAGGATAAGAAGGATTTTAGAAAAAACCTAGCGCGAGCTGTGAACCGCGGATTGGATGAGTTGGCTGCATTGGCAGCACTCACGACTAATCCAGCTAAAGAATTCGGACAGGCCAAACGATTGGGCAAAGTGGCCCCTGGTTTTATTGCCAACCTTGTGGTCACCGACGGCAATTATTTTGACGGAGAATCAAAAGTGCAGTCAGTTTGGATCGACGGGAACGAATATGAAGTTGCACCCGATCCCATCGTGGACGCCTCAGGTGACTGGACCCTTAAAGAAGGGGATAATACTTGGACCTTTTCTGTGAAAGCCGGCGGCGGTGCGCTCAAGGTGGACGAAAAAACCCTGAAGCTTTCCAATTATAAATTGGACCAGGACAGGATATCATTCTCCGTCAATGCGGATACAATACTTCAAAAAGGTGTCACACGATTTAAAGGCACCATCACTGGTGGCAAAGCCACCGGATATGTATTCTATCCTGATGGTTCCAGCTCTGGCTGGACGGCGGTGTTGGATTCAGTCAAGGCTGAAAAAGAAAAGAAATCCAAAAAGGAAAAAGCCAGTGATCTTGCGCTTGTTTTCCCGGAAGGGGCTTATGGCCTTGACAAAGATGTACCCAGTCCAAAAACTATATTAATTAATGATGCCACGATCTGGACTTCCGGACCGAAAGGTGTTCTGAAAGAGTGGGATATTCTCTTCCAGGATGGGAAAGTGAAAAAGATCGCTCGGAATATTTCTCTTCCCAGGGGAAATGCACTGGTGATTGATGGCACAGGAAAACACGTCACCCCGGGACTGATTGATGCCCACAGCCATATGGCAGGTGAATCCATTAATGAAGGATTTCAGAATGTAACGGCAGAAGTGCGCATGCGGGATGTGATTGATCCGAACGATGTGGCCATGTACCGCGCCCTCGCGGGAGGTCTAACTACCATAAATTTGCTCCATGGTTCTGCCAATCCAATCGGCGGCCAAAATGTGGTTATGAAACTGCGCTGGGGCAGTTTTTCTGATGGTTTGATCTTTAAGCCGGCGCCACAAGGAATCAAGTTTGCCCTTGGAGAAAATGTAAAACGAAAACGTTCTTACGGCCGTTACCCTGAAACACGGATGGGTGTGGAACAGGTTATCCGGGATGCATTCACTGCGGCCCGTGATTATCAAAAGACTTGGGACACTTATAAAAAAGATGTGAAACTGCAACGCAGTGCAATTCCCCCCCGACGGGATCTGGAGTTGGATGCTTTGGTTGAGATCATGGAGGGTAAACGGTTGGTTCATTCTCACTCCTACCGACAAGATGAAATCCTGATGTTAACACGCATTGCAGAAGATTTTGGGTTCACCATGGCCACCTTCCAGCATGTCCTGGAAGGATATAAAGTTGCGGAAAGATTGGCGGAACACGGCGCCGGCGCATCCACCTTTTCTGACTGGTGGGCCTATAAATATGAAGTGGTGGATGCCATTCCATATAACGGCACACTTATGACCAATGCGGGCGTGACCGTTTCCTTTAATTCCGACAGTGATGAATTGGCCCGGCGGATGAACCTGGAAGCGGCTAAGGCAGTGAAATATGGCGGCCTGAATGAAGCGGAAGCGCTGAAATTCGTCACTATCAATCCTGCCAAACAGCTGCAGATCGATAAACATGTTGGGTCACTGGAATTGGGGAAGGATGCGGATTTTGTAATCTGGTCCGGCCATCCCCTCTCCACCTATTCCGTTTGTGAACAAACCTGGCTGGATGGAAAACAGTATTTTTCTTTGGAGCAGAATGAATATTTCCGCAACCGGGATGCAAAAGTGCGGAATGACTTGATCCAGAAAATTTTACAGGCACCGGATAATGGCGGTAAAAAGATGAAAGCCGAAGGAAGACGGGGTAACCGCTTTCAATCCTGTGACGCTTTTGAATCATATACTTTTGAAGGAGAAGAATAATGAAACGGATAATATTAACACTACTCTTCTCGACTCTTTTCGCCAATGACCAGATTCCGGCACCACCGCAGAAACATCCAATTTTGCTTAAAAATGGGGTAATCCATACGGTTTCTAATGGTGTCATTAATGGGGCCATTCTTTTTGATAAAGGAAAAATTATTCACGTGGGTGAATTCATAGCACCGCCGGCCAATGCTGAAGTCATTGACCTGGAAGGTAAACATGTTTATCCCGGTTTTATCGCTGCTGTCTCCGGCATTGGCCTCGTGGAAGTGAATGCAGTTGAAATGACCAATGATCATTCTGAAAGAGGCGATTTCAATCCCAATGTCAGGGCCAATGTGGCCTACAATCCAGATTCAGAAATCATACCCACCACCCGTTCCAACGGTGTCTTGATTGCCAATGTGGCCCCAAGTTCCGGCCTGGTTTCCGGTCAGTCTTCGATTATGATGATGGATGGGTGGACTTGGGAAGATGCTACATTTTCCCATCCCAGCGGGTTGCATATTAACTGGCCACAAATGGGTATTCGGTCCGGTGGAAGATTTCGTGTGCCAGCGGAAAAACAAGCGGAACGACGGAAAAAAGCCTTAAAGGGATTAGACGATATGATCAAAGAATCTCGTGCTTACGCTCGCTTACGTCAAACCCAATCCCGCTCGGCTGAAGATTATCATGATGAGGACTTACGTCTTGAAAGCATGATTCCCTATGTGCAGGGGAAGTTGCCTATCTATATCCATGCCAATGAAGTGCGCCAGATTGAAGCAGCTGTTCACTGGGCAAACCGTCAGGAGGTGAAGATCATTATGGTAGGCGGCAAAGATGCCTGGCGGACGACTGATTTACTCAGAGAAAATAAAGTGCCCGTCATTTATGAAGTGGTGACAGCACTGCCATCCCGTCGGTTTGAGGACTATGACCAGGCCTATAAGGGACCATCGATGTTAAATGAAGCAGGTGTAAAATTTTGTATTGCCAGTTCCGGTTCAGCCGGTGGCGCATACCGATTGCGGAATTTGCCAAACCAGGCGGCCATGGCAACAGCTTATGGTCTCCCCAAAGATGCAGCTTTGCGTTCCATCACCCTTTCTGCTGCAGAAGTAATTGGGATTGATGATAAGGTGGGTTCCTTGGAATCTGGGAAAGATGCCACCTTATTTATTTCCAACGGCGATCCATTGGAGATCAGAACAAATGTTCTTCAAGCCTATATCCAAGGACGGAAAATTGATATGAATGATCGGCATAAGACTCTATTTCATAAATACCAGGAGAAATACCGACAGTTAGGGATTCTGAAAGAGTAATGAAAAACATTAACTCTCGCACAAGACGTTACGTCCTGTGCGAGAGAATCCTGATTTGTAAAATGAGGTTAATGAGGAGGTTTAGCAAATCAGAAGTTTTTTTTGCTCCCGCACCAATATAAGTCTACATATTATTCGCTAAATACTTCCAATGAATCGTTATATATCCTGAATC
>JAYEFG010000185.1:0-5412 GCA_034658595.1 Fidelibacterota bacterium
ATAAATAAAAACAAGGTAACTTTAAATTCCGTAGGTATAGCATATTAATATATTTTTAAAAACTACTTAATAATATTAGGGAATATTATGAAAAAACCTTTAAGAGTCGGGCTATTTGGCTTTGGCCGAATAGGCCGGAATATTTTCCGGATTGGCCATAAGAACCCCAAATTCGACTTCGTAGCAATCAGCGACTTAGGTGATGTTGAAGCTATGCATTACCTCCTTGTCCGTGATTCAATCCATGGTTCCATGAATGATGAAATAGCCATTGAAGGAAATTATCTCAAGTATAATGACCATTCCGTTAGACTCTTAGCTGGTGGTACTCCCGGCATAATTCCTTGGGATGCGTTTAATGTTGATATTGTAATTGATTCCACAGGTGTTTACCGCCATCGGAGTGAATTACAACCCCATTTGGATGCGGGAGCGAATCGGGTTTTAGTATCTAAACCGCCAATTGATAATGTGGACCGAATTGTGATCAAAGGGTTGAATGATAGTGAAATCCAGTCCGATGACAAGATCATTTCTACCACATCCGCAACCACTCAGGTTTTGGCACTCATGTTAAAAGTTTTGGATGATGTATTTGGTGTGAAACAGGCTATGATGACCACCGTTCACGCTTATACATCTGATCAGCCCTTGGCTGATGCTGTTCGATCTGACTTGCGTCGCAGCCGGTCCGCTGTTGAAAATATTATTCCGAACGAAACATGGGCCCCGGATTACGTCTCCCAGCTTATGCCTAAATTTGAGAATAAGATCAGCGGTATGGCTATAAATGTTCCCGTGGCCAATGGGTCATGCATCGACCTGACCACTGAAATGGAAAAAATGCCTTCAATTGAAGCGGTTAACGCCGCCTTTAAAGATGCCAGTGAAAATGGGTTGAATGATATCATTGGCTATACAGATGATCCTATAGTTTCCAGTGATGCTATCGGCAGTGGCGATACAATGGTCTTCGACAGCCGCGCTACAATGATCGCATCCGGTAAATTGTTAAAAACAATATCCTGGTTTGATAACGGGTGGGGTTTTGCTAACCGGATTTTAGAATTAGCCGATGCCTATGCATCCCTGAGGGGGTCATAAGATGAGGGTCGCAATTAATGGATTCGGACGGATTGGCCGTTCAGTATTTAGGATTTTGAATAATAGAGAAAATGTTTCAGTTGTGGCCATCAATGACATTGCAGAAAATGATGCTATGGTATACCTATTGAAATATGACACTGTTATGGGTCGTTTTGAGGATACAGTAACCCTGGATGGCGATGTGATGAAAACAACAAACAACGAAATCAAAATGGTAGCAGAAAGAGAGCCATCTCAATTGCCATGGAATGATTTGAATGTGGATGTTGTCATCGAAGCAACCGGTATCTTTCGTGAACGATCCCAGATCCAGCAGCACATTGATGCAGGCGCAAACCGGGTTATCTTGACGGTACCTGCTAAGGATGAAATTGACTATACCCTGGTTATCGGGGTCAATGATGATGGGTTAACCGCCGATCATAAGATTATTTCCAACGCCAGTTGTACGACGAACTGTTTAGCACCTATGGCTAAAATTCTGAATGATAATTTTGGTATTAAATATGGGGTAATTAATACAATTCACGCCTATACAAATGATCAGCGGTTGGCAGATGTGCCCCATTCGGATTGGCGTCGCAGCCGTGCCGCAGCGGAGAATATTATTCCAACAACCACAGGTGCTGCTAAAGCTGTAGGCAAAGTATTGCCGGAATTGAAAGGTAAACTGGATGGGATCGCTATGCGCGTACCGGTGCCTGATGGTTCCGTGGTGGACAGCGTATTTCGTCTCGGCAATGATGTGACTGTTGATGACATCAATGATGCAGTAATGAATGCTGCAAAGAGTGAAAGAATGAGTAATGTAGTTGAATATTCTACACTGCCGGTTGTATCCACGGATATTATTGGGAATCCACACTCCTCCATTTTTGATGCACCATTCACCAAGGTTGTGGAAGGGAGTTTAGTCAAAACACTGAATTGGTATGACAACGAATGGGGTTATTCCAACCGGGTGGCAGACCTAGTGGACATCCTGAACCAGTTTAATTGATATTGTAGTAGGGTAGAGACACGGCATGCCGTGTCTCTACATCCAAATGTTTTTCTGTAGAGACGCAATGCAATGTGGTTTAACTATTTATCGTAATCACTTTTTCAAAATTGTAACGGATGAGAAAGTAAGACAATCATCCCCCGCCTGAACGAATTATTCGGGCAGGTTGATTGTCCACGACAAGCCACGCCATAGGCGGACAAGCAGGATGCTTGTCGTACCTATTGAGATCTAACTTTATATCTTCTATAAATAAATAAAACAATAATCCCCGCCAAATTGGGAAACCATATTTCCGGCCGGGACCAGGGGATCCCATCGAATGAAAAATCCGTTAGTGGCCACAGCAGTTTCGTGGGGAAGAACGCCTGGGTATGAAAGGGAAAATCCAACAGAATATGAAATGGCCAACCCAGCATAACAAAGGCAATATCTTTCCGATATTTATATACAATCCCAATACATAAAAAAGCACTCACAAAACTGTGTGAAATATCATAGTTAATGTATACCCACCAGGGTATTGTTTCGCTCGGGGGCGGACTACCAAAATGAAAATCGCTACTGAGAATTCTCATCACGAATAAAATACCAAACGAAAATAAATCCGGCATGGCACCGAAAAAAAGGGCCATCCAGGGATGGCCACGATATCCGAATAATCCTTTACCCCATAGGGCGTGGCTAAATGTATCCATTAAATTTTATAGTAGAGACGCATTGTCCCGGCCCTCGGGATCTCTACACGAGTTCTTCCAAATTATTATATAAATCCAACGATTCCGGATTGGCCAAGGCATCCTTGTTGGTAATATCCTCGCCTTGGATGATCTTCTTCACAGCGATTTCAACCTTCTTTCCATTGATGGTGTAGGGAATATCTTTTGTCTCTAAAACTATGGCCGGCACATGGCGGGGAGAGCAGTTGGATCTAATGGACTTTTTGATTTTTATAATTAATTCTTCAGTCAACGATGACCTCTCATTCAGCATGATAAACAGGATTACCCTTTCATCGCCGTTGATGGACTGTCCCACCACAAGGCTATCCCCCACTTCTTCAAAGGCATCCACCACGCGGTAAATCTCAGCTGTGCCGATCCGGACGCCACCGGGATTGAGCGTCGCATCACTCCTTCCAAAAATCGTAACGCCACCATGTTCATTCACTTCAATAAAATCGCCGTGATACCAAATTCCGGGAAATTCATCAAAATAGGCGCTGTGATATTTATGTCCATCGGGATCATTCCAGAAATAGATGGGTATGGATGGAAATGCCTTTCGGCAAACCAGTTCGCCTTTTTCATTTTCCAGTGGATTGCCTTTAAAATCGTAAGCCGCCACATCCATCCCCAGTCCAACACATTGGAGTTCACCGCGATAGACCGGTAGGGTTGGATTTCCCCCTGCGAAGCAGGAAATAATATCGGTCCCGCCTGAAATGGAAGATAATTGAACATCTGTTTTAATGTGCGCATATACATAGTCAAAACTTTCTTCCACAAGTGGCGAACCAGTAGAAAAAATGGTTTTTACGGACGCCAGTGAATGGGTATCCTTGGGAGAAAGGCCCTCTTGGCGGCAGGCATCAATAAACTTGGCGGATGTGCCAAAATGGGTGATACCCAGATCATCCACCATATCCCACATTGTGTTTGGTGAAGGATAAAAAGGATTCCCGTCGTAAAGGACAATGGTGGCGCCGATGGCTAAATTGCTCACGAGCCAGTTCCACATCATCCATCCGCAAGTAGTGAAATAAAATACCGTATCATCTTCACCAATATTCCCATGGAGGCGCAATTCTTTCAGATGTTGAATCAATGTACCGCCGGCACCGTGGACGATAGATTTCGGTAATCCCGTGGTGCCACTGGAATACATAATGTAAAGCGGCTGGTCAAAAGGGAGTTGTTCAAATTCGAGTTTTGCAGGGTTTTCCTGGAGGAAGTCCTTCCACAAAATACCATTTTTTACGGACGAAATATCCAGGTCTGATTCGGTGTAAGGTGTAACGACCACTTTTTCTACCGATGGCAGTTGATCCAAAATAGAGTTTAATTTTTCTAAGGATTCGAACGGTTTACCGTTATAGAAATACCCATTGGCAGCAAAGAGGACTTTCGGTTCGATTTGGGTAAATCTATCCAAAACACCTTTAATGCCAAAATCGGGGGAAGAAGAGGACCAGATCGCCCCAATGGAGGTTGTGGCCAGCATGGCAATAATTGTTTCAGGCATATTGGGCATAAAGCCTGCCACGCGATCCCCTTTTTGAATGCCCATATTTCTTAAAGCGGAAGAAGTCTTTTCTACTGCTTCATAGAGTTCATTATAAGAAATGGTCCGAACTAGTTGGTCTTCTCCTTTAAAATGAATCGCCGGTTTATCAGAACGAATGCGTAATAAATTTTCTGCAAAATTAAACCGAGCATCTTCAAACCATTTGGCCCCGGGCATTTTAGTCTCATCATCCACCACTTGGGTATAATCGGAAGAAAATTCGATGGCCATGAAACCCCAGATCGCTTTCCAGAAATTCGTAATGTTAGTGACGGACCATTTGTGAAGTTCGTGGTAATCTTTCAGTTCAATATGAAAACGAGTGTTGACTTGTTTTCGAAATGCTTCCATTTGGGAGGCATCAATTTGATCTTGCGTGGGTGTCCAGAGAATTTGATTCATATTATTCATAATAATTGATAGGGGGATTTTATTCCCATTTTAGGTTAATTTCCATACAAGTTCGAAAGAAGAGATTTTTTGAAGTTAAAACACTTAAATAAAGACATTAAGTACACTTTGTTCCAATTCAGGAACAATTTAATCGATGCCAATCCCAATGGTTACTGTGTAGAATGGGGATATAGCTGGCCCAGTTTCACCAACTACAGATGCATGAAAACCATTACTTATACTGAAACTGCTATGGACGATTTGTTTCAATTTTGGGAAAATTTCAAATGATAAAATTTTTCCCGTGTGTTATGTTATCCTTGGTTTTTAAAGGGTGTGATGTATGCTGTCCTGAACAACCACCTGAAAGAAGTAGTCAATTCTTCTATTTTAACAAAAGCCCAAGTGATCTCATGCTTGTGATAATGAACGGGTTTCGCACAACTAACATAAAAAGTGTCTTAATAGTACCTAATGATACAAACCGGCTTTGGCCAGATATTGATAATACCCACAATGAAGTGTTTCTTTTCACTTTTAGTGATATTGTAGATTCAGTAGCTATTAAATTTAATTCAATTCCGTTTAAATGCTTTGTTTACGGTGGTGCCGTTACCGATAGT
>JAYEFG010000186.1:0-5392 GCA_034658595.1 Fidelibacterota bacterium
AGATGAAAGAGAAGGCGATCTAAGAAGGATTCTCAACTTCGGGCATACTATTGGACATGCACTTGAGTCTCACTTGGGATATGGTAAAATTCGCCATGGAGAAGCAGTGGCTCTTGGAATGAAATGTGCTGGTTATATATCAGAAAAACTCGATCTACTTTCAAAAGAAGAAGGATTAATATTGAGTAAAACCATCAGCCGGTTGCCGCTCCCTACTCTCCCCCATATTAATGGAAATCATTTATTGCCTTTTATAAGAACTGATAAAAAATCTGAAAAAGGTGTGTTGAATTTTGTGGTTCTGGACGGCTTGGGGAATGCCATAACCTCCACCAATGTTACGGAAGATTTGATTAAACAATCTCTTACGGTGCTCAATTGAATATACTTGTTATTAATGGCCCCAATCTGAATTTGCTCGTTGTCCGTGAACCGGATGTTTATGGCAGTGAAACATTAATCGATATTGAAAATTGGCTGAATGATCAGCCTGAAGCCGAGGGTCATGCCATTGCCTGGTTTCAATCCAATCATGAAGGTGATCTCATTGACTCCATTCATGAAGCAATGGGAGAAACTGATGGCATCATCATTAACCCCGGTGCCTTCACCCATTATTCTTATGCCCTCCGGGATGCCATTGCTTCCGTGAATATTCTCACAGTGGAAGTCCATTTGAGCGACATTCATGCCCGGGAGGAATTTCGAAAAATATCCGTTATTAAGGATGTGTGTGTCGGTCAAATTTATGGACTGGGAAAAGCTGGATATTTAGAGGGATTGAAAAAGCTACTCTCCATCTCTGAGTGATTCCGCAACTCTTCTATAGGCTTCCCGAAAGGGAATCCCCTCTTTTACCATTTTGTAGGCCTTCTCGGTGGCGTACAATTCATCCGTCATGGCCGCTCGACATTTATCTTTAATTACCTTCAATCCCGAAACAACAGCGGCGGAAATACCAAGACAGTCTTTCACCAATTTGATGCCTCGCATCACCGGTTCTTTGGATAATTGAATATCCCGATTATATCCGGAAATGAGATTTGCCGTGAGCGTTTTGACTTGTGTTTCATATCCCAACATGATGTGATAACTGCCCCGTAAAAGCTCCAGCACATCGGGATTTTTCTTTTGCGGCATGATTGAACTGCCCGTACAGAATTTTTCCGGTAGGGAGATATATCCAAACTCAGTCATGGAGTATAAAATCAAATCTGAAGCCATACGATTAATGCTCAACATGACCTGGCACAAGCCATGCAAAAGCGATAATTCGAATTTGCCCCGGCTTAATTGACAATAAATTGGATTCTCCTGCATTTTAGCAAACCCCAACTCCTTCGCAGTCATATTCCGATCAATTTCAATCGGGACACCATAACCTGCAGCAGACCCCAATGGGGATTGATTAATCAATATTTCAACGACCTCAAGGATTTTCAGGTCATCTTTAATACTATCTACATAGGCACCTGCCCACATGGATATGGAGGAAGGCATGGCTTTTCGCATATGGGTATATCCAGGAAATTCAATGTTTTGATTATCATTAGCTAATTGTTCCAAAGTGTCAATCCATTGAGCTGCGAGAATTTTAACATGGCTCAATTCATCTTTATAATAAAGACGAAGCGCCGTTAAAACTTGGTCATTTCGGGAGCGGGCGATGTGAATTTTTTGCCCTATTTCCCCCAGTTGTTCAACGAGGTAATCTTCAATGGCTGTATGGCAATCTTCCTGGGATCCCTCGATCTGGAAATCCTCTTTTTCATACAAATGTACAATTTGATCAAGTGCCGCAACAAGCTGTAAAACCTCATCAGCTTTTAGGTATCCCATTTTCCCCAGCATTTTGGCATGAGCCATGGAAGCCCTGCAATCATAGGGCACAAGCGTCAAATCCAATTCAAGATCTTTACCTACGGTAAAGGCTTCGATTGCAGCATTGAGTTCAATCCCTTTATCCCAAAGTTTACCCATGACTGGTTTCCTTTCTCCATTTATATGGATTTCTGCGATGCAGCACCAATGAATGTGCTTTTAACCGAATCGCATTAATATTGATAAATCCCTGAGAGTCGGTGGCATCAAAGCCTCCTTCTATATCCATGCTGGACATATCTTGGTCATACAGGGAAGTGGGTGATTCTCTACCGATCGAAATGACATTCCCTTTTAAAAGGGCGACTCGCACGGTGCCGTCCACCGCTTCCTGGCTTTTATTGATAGAGGTTAACAGAAAATCCATCTCCGGTGAAAACCAAAAGCCGTTGTAGATCAATTCTGCAAACTTTGGAATCAACATATCCCGGATATGCATCACTTCTTTATCCATAGCGACCCCTTCCAGATCCCGGTGCGCTTCCCAGAGGATGGTTGCTCCAGGCGTTTCATACACACCTCTGGATTTTATACCTATGAACCGGTTTTCTACCATGTCCACCCGACCGATACCATGGAGGCTTCCAAATTCATTCAAATATAAAAATAGTTCAAGACTATCCGTTTTGACTGTAGCATCATCCAAGTTTTTAACCTGAATTGGAATCCCATTTTCAAATTTAATTTCCAATATTGTTTCCATTTCAGGCCCATCACTGATACCATTGGTCATGCTGAAAACAGATGCATCCGGGCGACAAGATGGATCTTCCAAAACGCCTGCTTCATGGCTGATATGCATGAGATTCTCATCTTCACTGTATGGCTTTTTCTTTGTGGCTGTGACAGGGATATCCCATTCTTCTGCGTAGGACAATAGATCATTTCGTCCCTTAAATTGATCCAGAAATTCAACATCCTTCCATGGTGAGAAAACCTGAATCTGGGGATTCAGAGCATAATAAGCCAATTCAAAGCGAACCTGATCATTTCCTTTCCCGGTTGAACCATGGGAAACTATGGGGGCCCCTTCTTCACGGGCAATCTCAATCTGTGCCTTCGCCAAAACGGGCCTGGCCAAGGACGTACCCAAAAGGTATCGCCCTTCGTAAAGAGCGTTTCCCTGCAAAGCGGGATAAATGTAATCCGTGACAAATTCTTTCTGCAGGTTTTTGATATGCACTTTAGAAGCGCCTAAATCCATGGCTTTTTTCTCAACTTCCTTAAAGTCATCTTTCTGGCCCACATCGCCAATAAAACAAATGACCTCATACCCTTTATTCACCAGCCATTTCAAGATGATGGACGTATCCAGTCCACCACTGTACGCCAGTATGATTTTTTCTTTATTCATGATATTCCTTTCAGGAAGGCTTAGTAAAGCCTAATGTGTAAATAAAAAAGCCCCCCGGGACATCCGGAGGGCTTTCATCAAAATCTTTTTATTATGAATAGACGCTAGACTCTACCGGTGTCCCTCCAAGTGATTGGGGCGACGTCGTTCCTGCCTACTATTGCGCCGTGCGTTCAACATATTGGTGTGAACCTAAAAGATATTATTAATGTGAACCAACACTTAATTATGATATTCCTGAAGTGATCTCACTTCAATTTTTCCCCCACCCAGCCGGATTGCCCTTACAGCGGCCTCAGTACCGGAAAGGGTGGTGATCGCTTCTATCCCTTTTTGAATACAGGATCGCCCGATAGATTCTTCATCATAGCGAGCCTGTGCACCCATAGGTGTATTGATTACCAAGTTTACCTCTCCATTTTTAATACCGTCCACCACGTTGGGGCGTCCTTCGCCTACCTTAAAAACAGACTTTACAGGAATTCCATTTCGTTTTAATTCTTTGGCTGTACCTGCGGTTGCTACCAATCTAAACCCAATTTCATGAAGATCTCTTGCGATAGGAATTGAATTCAATTTATCAGAATCATTTACAGAAATAAAAACCGTACCGGAATCAGGCAAAATATTGCCGGCACTGATGGATGCCCTGCGAAAGGATTCTCCCATGGTTTTTGAAATGCCCATCACTTCACCTGTTGATTTCATTTCCGGGCTTAAGAAAATAGATTCCTCCGGGAATTTATTAAATGGGAGCACTGCCTCCTTAACCGCCACATGATTAATTGCATCCCACTCTTTTAAATCAAATTCAGATAGCTTGGCTCCTATGGCCAATTGGGATGCAATTCTTGCCAATGGAACATCGGTTGCCTTACTGACAAAAGGAACTGTTCTGCTGGCTCTTGGATTCACTTCCAAAACATAAACTTGGCCATCCTTATAGGCGAACTGAAGGTTTATGAGACCAATCACATTCAGTTCAAGGGCCAAAGCCTTGGTGATGCGAATGATTTCATCCATGGCTTCCGTTGTAATGCGATAAGGCGGGAGTACGCAAGCTGAATCACCGGAATGAATCCCCGCTTCCTCAATATGCTGTATTACTGCGCCAATGTGGGCTGAGTCACCATCGCAGAGTGCATCCACATCAAATTCAAAAGCATCTTCTAAAAATTCATCAATAAGGATTGGGTGGCCTTCGGTCACATCCGCATTCCTTGATATATAATCAATAAGTTGTTCCTTGGCATATACGATTTCCATAGCACGTCCACCCAATACATAACTGGGCCGGGCCAGGACTGGATAACCAATACGTTCTGCCACTTCCACCACTTCATCCAAAGTTCGACCTGTGCCATATTTTGGGCAGGTTACATTTAATTTATCTAAAATACGGCCGAACTTTTCCCGATCTTCAGCCAAATCAATATTTTCTGAGGACGTCCCAATAATAGGGACACCTGCATCCGCCAGAGCATTGGCAATTTTCAAGGGGGTCTGTCCGCCAAACTGAACTAGCACACCATCGGGTCTTTCAAATTCCACAATGTTCAATACATCTTCGAAAGTCACCGGTTCAAAATAAAGTCGATCCACTAAATCAAAGTCCGTGCTCACCGTTTCGGGATTACAATTCACCATAATCGTTTTATAGCCCTGATCTTTTAATCCAAATACAGCCTGGACGCAACAATAATCAAACTCAATCCCCTGCCCGATGCGATTCGGTCCACCACCTAAAATGATAACCTTCTTGCCCTTGAGAGGTGTGATCTCATTTTCTTCATCGTAGGTGGAATAACAATAAGGTGTCTGGGCTACAAATTCAGCAGCGCATGTATCGACAACTTTATATGCTGGGAAAACATACTCCTGTTTTCGTTGGGCCCGAATTTCCAATTCAGTTTTGCCTGTCATGCGCCCGATTTGTTTATCGGAAAAACCGTTATGTTTTAAATCACGCAGAGACGCAGCATGTTTACCCGCCGATAGGCGTGGCTGCGTCTCTATATTATTATATTCAGTTAATTTTTTGATCTGATTCAAAAACCACGGATCAATTTTTGTTATCTTAAAAACATCCTCAACCAATTGGCCTTCCATAAATGCTTGGCGAACTTTCAATAATCTAAAGGCGGTTGCAAATCGTAA
>JAYEFG010000187.1:0-19164 GCA_034658595.1 Fidelibacterota bacterium
TTGGCCATCGCTTCCGGGTTTATTCTGCAAGATTTAATTGCGGATATGCAATTTGAACAAATTGAAAAAGCGATCGAAAATACCAATCTCACAGAAGAGCAAAAAGATGAAAGACTTTCCGGTGCTTATGACAGGGTGTATTCCAAAACAGGAATATCGGCCATCTTTACTTATGTAAGTATGGCAATCTCCTGGCCCATACGCATCGCTTTCTGGGCTCTTTTTGCTATGCTTACTGCCAATTTATTTTTAGGGGGCGGGGGAAAATACGGACAGGTGTTTACCATCAGTGCGTTCGCCTATTTGCCGTCGGTGGTTGAATATATTATCAAAACGCCCATTCAATACATGACAGACAACATTATGATTTTTACCAGTCTGGGTGTGTTAGGGATTGGCGAGCAAGGTGAATTTTTTAATAGCTTTTTAGCGGGGATTGATGTGTTTGCTTTCTGGCGGGTATTCCTCGTGGCCGTGGCAGTGGGTATCCTGTATAATAAATCAACCAAAACTGCTCTGACATCCATGGTGGGTTTATGGATCTTTGGCTTAGTGATCTTTGCCGGGATCGGCTCCGCCGCCATGAGTATTTTTGGATAAGAAAGGATTTTGATTATTATTAAACGAATTATAATTCTGTTACCCTTTGCCTTGGGTTTCAGTCAATCCTATTCTCTGGGGGAAGCGATTGAAATTGCTTTAGAGAACAAGGAAGCGTTGAAAACATCGGCATTGGATTTACAATCATCCAGACAAGGTGTTAAAGGCTCTTACAGTAGGATTTTGCCCTCACTCCGGTTTTCGGGAAACATGAGCGAGTCTCGGTTTCCCGTACAGACCGGAGGTTATAATGAAACCACCGGAGAAATTACCTTAGACAAGATTAGCAGCCTAACAAGCTCATCTTCCAGTATTTCTCTTTCGCAGAATATTTATGATGGTGGTGTGTGGTGGAATACCATACGTCAGGCTAAAAACAGTTTTCGTATCGCAGAACAGTTTGACCGTCAAGTGATCAGCAATATTATTCGAAACGTACATTCAGCCTATTTCAATTATCTCAAGGCTTCGCAGTTACTGGATGTAGCTCGATCTAATCTCATGAGTTCACAACAGCAGTTAGCATTGGCGGAACAAAAATATGAATTAGGTTCAGCGAAAAAAACAGATCTATTAAAAGCAGAAGTACGGTTTGGTCAAGCGAGAGTAGATGTAATTAATAATGATGCAATCCTCCAAAATGCATATCGTACCTTGAAAAATGCCATGGGGTTAATAGGGACAGATCGAGATTTTTCTGTCGAAGAAGTGGAAATACCCTTGGAGATCATTCCTGAAATTGATACTGGATTTGAACTGATTCAAAAATTCAATCCAAGCGTTAAAGCGAAGCAATATCAAATCACAAGCGCAGAACTTAGTGCAAAAATTGCCAAAGGATCTCGTTTGCCCACCATTAGTGCAAATGCCAGTTATTCCGGCAGTGCAGAAAATCTCGGCGATGCAATTACCAACAGTTTTAATGATCAAAAACGATTGAATACGGGAGTGTCCATTTCTGTTCCAATATTTTCAGGAAATAGTATCAGCACTCGAATTCAACAGGCGAAGATTGCTGTGGATAAACAAGAATCGGAATATTTGACCCAACTACAAGATCTATCCGTCCAATTGCAAAGTATGGTTGATCAATTGAATAATTACCAGGAAATTATCCCAATCAATGAAACTGTTCTCATTTCTGCAGAGGAAGATTTAAAACTGGCGCAGGTGAGATATACCCAAGGATCCACAATTATTTTAGAAGTGTTGGATGCGCAGGTTTCGGTAGTAAGGGCGAGATCATCTCTTATTCGTTCAAAATATGACGCTTATATTGAACAAGCAAATTTAAAAGCCCTTTTGGGAACACTGGATACGAATAAATAAATTAGAGGAGAAAACAGTGGCTAAGAAAAAATTAACTAAAAAGAAAAAATGGCTCATCTTTGGCGGCGGCGGCGTATTACTCGCCATACTGATTGCAGCAAGTCTGGGTAAAAAAGATGATGATGCTATCAAAGTGGAAACGGAAAAAATTGTTCGACAAACAATCATTCATAAAGTGAATGCCAGTGGAAAAATCAAACCGGAAACGGAAGTAAAAATTTCTGCAACATCATCCGCATGGATTGATACCATCACTGTGGATGAAGGAGACCATGTTATTAAAGGTCAGCATTTGATCACTTTGGATCGGAAGCAGCTATTGGCCAACTACAATTCTACCGCATCCTCGGTTCGGTCTGCAGAAGCGCGGGTCAAACAGGAGTCGGCCTCAAAAAAACGTGTGGAAACAATGTATGAACAAAACTTGGCATCGGATCAGGAACTGGAAGCGGTTCAAGCATCACATCAGATTGCCAAAAGTTCTTTGGAGCAGGCCAAGTCTTCTCTGGAATCGCGGAAAGATGATTTGGATAAGGCCCGCATTGTGGCACCCCAAGACGGCATCGTCACCGCGGTGAATAAGGAAGTAGGCGAAATGGCCGTGGGCGGCATGTTCCAGGCAGAAGTGCTCATGATTATTGCCGATTTAAATCGTATGGAAGTCATTGTTGATGTAAATGAAAATGATGTTGTTTCTGTTTCCCAAGGGGATACGACAGAAATTGAGATTGACGCATTCCAGGATACATTATTTTACGGTGTAGTGAGCGAGATTGCCCACATGGCCCGAACTTCTTCCGTTGGATCCGCAGAACAGGTCACCAATTTTGAGGTGAAGATCCGGATCATTGATGTCCCGGATGGAATCCGTCCCGGCATGAGCGCTACCGCTAATATTATTACAGATAAGAAAGATGATGTATTGGCCATTCCGATCCAAAGTTTGACGGTCCGCCCTGAAGGATCTGAAAAAATGACCTTTGTGAAAGGAAAAGGCTCAGATAAAAAAGATGGTACCAAAAAACCAAAAGCGAAGAAAATGGAAGAATTGGTATTTATAGTTTCCGATAAACCTGGCGGCGTACTTCGAGATGGAAAATTATCTGAAATGGATGAAAAAAAGGGTAAAAAGAAAAAAGCACCCAAGAATGGAAAAGTGGTTCATATTCGTCCTGTAAAAGTGGGTATTTCATCTGAAACCCATTATGAAGTACTGAGTGGCATCGATGAAGGGGAAGAAATTGTTACGGGGAGTTATCGTGCCATCAGCAAAGATTTGGCTCACAATAAAGCAGTTACCACTGGTGAGAATGATGAAAGCGATAAAAAGGGTTTTAATATTTCGATCAAAACCTCAAAGTCCGATTGACCATGGTCGATCTCATATCACTTAAAGAAATCAAACGCCATTATGATGTGGGTGGAGAAGTGGTCCGCGCATTAGATGGGATTGATCTGACAATCAATCATAATGAATACATTTCTATCATGGGCCCATCCGGTTCGGGGAAATCAACCCTTATGAATATGATCGGCTGTTTAGATACACCGACGGAAGGAATATATGAATTTGAGGGAGAGTTAGTCCATGAAATGGATGATAATCAATTAGCGTCCATTCGGAACCGGAAAATTGGATTTGTATTCCAGACCTTTAATTTACTGCCGAAAGCCACGGCCCTGCGGAATGTGGAAGTGCCATTAATTTATGCCAACATTTCCAAAAGCGAACGGGTAGAAAAAGCGGAAAAAGCGTTGTCCGCCGTCGGTCTCACCGATCGGATGCATCATAAACCAAATGAATTATCCGGTGGACAGCGTCAACGGGTAGCCATCGCCCGGGCCTTGGTAAATGATCCCTCCATTATATTAGCGGATGAACCTACGGGAAACCTGGACTCCAAAAGTGGTGTTGAAATTATGAAAATATTAGACAAACTCCATAATGCCGGCAATACGATAATTTTGGTGACACATGAAGAATATATTGCGGACCATGCGGATCGGACAATTAACTTATTTGACGGCAAAATCAAAGACGATATTCGATCTGCAAAGCGCAAAGTTAAAGCATAGTGACCGGGAAAATGAACACAGAGATCACAAAGGACACAGAGAACCACAGAGAAAAAATTAATTTATATCTCTGTGCCTCTCTGGGCTCTCGGTGTAACCAACCATGCTAGGATTATTCTGGGAAAATCTGCGTATCTCCCTTGGATCGATCTTTGGGAATAAATCTCGCTCGATTTTAACGGCCCTGGGTATTGTCATTGGTGTATTATCTGTCACCTTGATGGGCACACTTATTTCAGGATTGGATCGTACTTTCGAAAAAAGTATGTCCTTTCTCAGTCGGGATGTTTTAATAATCAGCCGCATGGATTGGTTTGGTGGTGATTTTGATTGGTGGGAATTGAGAAATCGTCCGCGCATTAAAGAAAATTATGTGGAGCAGCTCAGAGAGAAATCCCAGTTTGTTGCTGCGGTTGCACCCATGTCCGAGCGAGGCGGTAGTATAATTCGGGGAGATTTACGTACAGACACACGTTTCTTTGGTACGACACCAGAATATATGGCCACAAATGAATCCGCTGATGTGGTGACGGGACGTTATTTTACCGATGGAGAAAACAGGTCTGGTTCCCGGGTGCTGGTGATTGGCGGCGATGTGGCAGAGGGATTATTTCCTGACGAAGATGCAATTGATAAATATGTCAAAATCGGTTCCCATAAATTTCGGGTGATTGGTGTTCTCAAAAAGCAGGGAAAATTTATGGGGTTATTTAGCCTGGATAACCAGGCGGTGATGCCCTTTGGCACCTATCAACGGTTGTTCTCACGTCGAGGTTGGATGAATGTGAGAGTTAAGGTGAACACGGAAAATTATGATGAAGCCAAAGAAGAAATTTATGGTATTATGCGACAACTTCGTGGATTAAAACCTATGGAAAAAGATGATTTTGCTATCAATCAATCTGCTACCATGGAAGCCCAATACAAGGCAATCAAATTGGCCATCGGCGGTACAGGATTATTCATTACTGCATTGTCTCTAATTGTGGGCGGTATAGGCATTATGAATATTATGTTTGTCTCGGTGAAGGAACGTACGCGAGAAATTGGTGTTCGAAAAGCTTTGGGTGCCACCCAAACTATGATCTTGGGGCAATTCCTCATGGAGGCCGTTTTAATATGTCTCATTGCAGGATTAGTGGGCATGGGATTAGCCGGCGGGTTGAGCCTCCTTATTAATCAATTTTTCCCCTCATCAATGCCTGTGGGATTGGCCGTTGGATCCATAATCCTCAGCGTTGTAATTGGCGTTGTTTCAGGCTTGGTTCCGTCATATCAAGCTGCCCGTTTAGATCCCATTGATGCACTGCGATACGAGTAATGGAAAAGCAATCACATTTAAAAAATACGATTAAAGAAAGTTTTCGAATGGCCATTGAGTCCATTCGCCAAAACAAGCTTCGATCTATCCTTACATTATTGGGAATCAGTATTGGTGTATTTTCGGTGATAGGTGTTATGACTGCCATCCGCACATTAGAATCATCAGTTAATTCCCAGTTGGATATTTTTGGTTCCAATACATTTATGATTCAAAAATCACCTGCTATTCGAATTCATGGTGGTGCAAATGATAAAATTCGAAAACGAAAAAATATTCTATATGCCCATTATGAGGAACTAAAACAACGGGCAAAATTGCCCTTGCAAGTCAGTGTAGTTGATGGGACTGGCGAAAGAAATATCCAGTATAAAGATAAACGGTTAAAGAAAACGACTGAGGTGTCGGGTGTGGATGAGTGGGGTTTACGATCATTCAAAACGTATCTTGCAGATGGACGAAACTTTATGGAAGATGATATTCGTTTTTATCGAAGTGTTACCATCCTTGGCCCGGACTTAGCCGATATATTATTTCCGTTTGAAGATCCCATTGGGAAGGTTATTCAAATTAAGGGACTGGATTATACAGTAATTGGTATTACCGAAAGAAAAGGACAGGCTTTCGGCCAAAGTCAGGATTATTTTGTTATGATTCCTATTTCAGTTTATATCCAACGGTTCTCAAACAGATGGACATCCTTGGCCATCAATGTTGAAGCAGAATCGACCGAAATGTATGAAAAAACCATGGACGAAGTGATTGGCCTCATGCGTGTAATTCGCAAGGTACCTCCCGAAGAAGAAAACGATTTTGCTGTTATTTCTAATGAAGAACTCATGGAAACATTCGCGGGGTTTACTGGTGGCATAAAGCTATTTGCCGGTGCGGTGAGTGTCATTGCCCTCCTTGTGGCCGGAATCGGAATCATGAATATTATGCTTGTTTCCGTCACGGAGCGAATCAAAGAAATCGGTATTCGAAAAGCAATCGGCGCCACAAAACGAGATATTCTCACCCAGTTTCTCATGGAGGCCATTTTCTTAAGCCAGTTCGGTGGCGTTGTGGGTGTTATTTTAGGGATTGCCGGGGGGAACCTTATTGCCCTCCTTCTTAAAGTTCCCGCCGTGGTGCCCATGGATTGGGCCTTTTACGGCATGGCAGTATGTTCTTTCATTGGTATTGGTTTCGGTATTTACCCCGCTTGGCGTGCCGCCAATTTGGATCCCATTGAATCCTTAAGATTCGAATAGTTCTCTCTTTATCCTTCTTGGAGGAGGCAGGAAGGATCACCTAAATTTCCCAGATATTTTTCATTCAATTATTTCATGTTAAGCGTTAGGTACAGGACTGAGGGAATTCGGTTGTTTTTTACATCCGCCCCACCCCTGTCTCTAATGGAAATGGTTGGTGTATAAAGATGAAAGCGATCGGTGTCATCCCGACGCGGCTTCATTCCACCCGTTTCCCAAAGAAAATTCTTCATCTCATTGATGGGAAACCCATGGTGGTTCATGTTTACGAACAAGCCCAAAAAGCAAAATTATTGGATGATGTGATCGTGGCCATCGATACTGAGGAAACAGCAAAAGCACTGAAACCATTTAAGGTGAATACTGTCATGACTTCTGAAAATCACGTCTCAGGTACAGACCGCATTCAAGAAACAGTGGCGGATTTGGATGCGGATTTAGTAGTGAATATCCAGGGGGATGAACCGAAGATTGATCCGGCACTTATTGACAAATTAGTGGCCAAATTTGAGGATGACAGCATCCAAATGGTCACGGCGGCGGGTAAGGATATGGATGCCAAAAAACTCACGGATGTAAATACAGTAAAAGTTTTGCTGGATGGGGATGGATTCGCAGTAAATTTCCGACGCGAACCAGTGGCAACTGAGGCCGGAGGATATTACCATCACATGGGGATTTATGCCTACCGTAAGGCAACATTAGAAAAATTCACCGCTTTGGCACCCTCCAAAAATGAGTTGGCGTTAAAGTTGGAGCAGTACAGGGCATTGGATAATGGAATTCCCATTAAGGTGATCCTGGCAGATAAAGTGAATAAAGGCATTGATACGATGGACGATTTAAAACAGTTTGAGAGGATTTAATGTCGACCAAGAATCCGGTAAAATATATTTTTGTATTGGGGGGTGTAATCTCCGGTTTGGGGAAAGGCATCGCTGCCGCCTCTATAGGATACCTGCTGAAGAGCGCCGGTCTCCGTGTCACCATTCTTAAGCTTGACCCTTATTTGAATGTGGACCCCGGTACCATGAATCCTTATCAACATGGAGAGGTGTTTGTTTTGGATGACGGCTCCGAAACAGATTTGGACTTGGGGCATTACGAACGCTTTATCGACGTGGATATGAGCAAGGATAACAACGCCACCACGGGACAAGTGTACAGCACAGTATTGGACCGGGAACGGCGGGGCGACTATCTCGGCGCCACCATCCAGGTGATTCCACACATTACCAACGAAATTATCGCCAGAATTAAAGCGGTCAATACGCCCAAGAAATATGATGTGGTTATCTGCGAAGTGGGCGGTACGGTGGGTGATATTGAAAGCCTGCCTTTCATGGAAGCGATCCGGCAATTATCCCTGGAAGTGGGCTACCACAACCATACCATTATGCACTTGACCCTTGTACCCTATATCAAAGCAAGCGAAGAATTAAAAACAAAACCCACCCAGCACTCGGTGATGAAACTGCGGGAGATCGGTCTCACGCCGGATATGATCCTGGCACGGACTGAATACCCCCTCACCAAAGAAGTGAAACAAAAGATCGGTCTATTCGGCAATGTAAACCCGGATCACGTGATCGAAGGAACAGAAGTTAAAAGTATTTATGAAGTTCCCCTAACCCTCTATAAACAGAAGGTGGGGGAAATTATCATGGAACGCCTGGAATTGGTAGGCAAAGTGGATGTATCCTACCTTGAGACTTTCATCAAAAAATTCAAGCAGCCCAGGGAACAGGTGAATATTGCCATGTGCGGGAAATACACCGAACTTCCCGACGCCTATAAAAGTGTCCTGGAAGCCTTCATCCACGCCGGTGTGGAGAATGATGCCCGGGTAAATGTGAATTGGGTTGCCACAGAGGATGTGAAGTCCGATAAGGAGGCGGAACGAATTTTTGGCAATATGGATGGAATACTCCTCCTGCCGGGATTCGGTTCCCGCGGTTCAGGAGGAAAGATTTTGTCCTGTAAATATGCCCGTGAAAATAATATTCCATTCTTAGGAATTTGTCTTGGTCTCCAATGCGCCGTGATTGAGTTCGCCCGGAATGTTTGCGGATTGCAAGGGGCCAACAGTACTGAGTTTGATAAAAAGGCCCGCTACCCCGTTATTGACCTCATGGAATCCCAACGAGCAATTAAACGTAAAGGCGGCACCATGCGCTTGGGTGCTTATGACTGCCAAATTGAGCCAGGGACAAAAACTTATGCCGCCTACCGAAAGAAAAAAATCTCTGAACGCCATCGGCACCGTTGGGAAGTGAACAACCGCTACCGGGATCGATTGGTGAAAAACGGCCTGAAAATTTCAGGTGTCAATTTGGAACTGAATTTGGTGGAAATCGTAGAACTGCCTGATCATCCCTGGTACGTGGCGGGCCAATTCCATCCTGAATTAAAAAGCAGGGTAAGCAAAGCCCATCCATTATTTCGGGAATTCATTAAAGCATCGGTGAAACATTTGAATGGCAAACCATAATGGGTAAAAGGATAACAGTCGGCAATGTAGAATTCGATGGTGGAACATTGCCACTCATCGCTGGCCCCTGCGTTATCGAGGCGAGAGATCATAGCCTGAAGATGGCGGAAGCGATCAGAACGGTTACTGAAAAATTGAATGTGCCCTTCATTTTTAAAAGTTCTTTTGATAAAGCCAACCGATCTTCAGTTGGATCGTTTCGTGGTCTAGACATGGACGAAGGGCTAAAGATTTTAGCCGATGTAAAAAGTGAAATTGGAGTGCCTGTCTTGACCGATGTTCACCTACCGGATCAGTGCGGGGCGGTGGCTGGAGTTGTAGATGTTTTACAGATTCCCGCTTTTCTCTGCCGCCAGACCGACCTCTTGATAGCCGCCGGAGAAACCGGTAAAACGATCAATATTAAAAAAGGCCAGTTTCTGGCCCCGGGCAAAATGGCCCATGCCGCTGAAAAAGTGGCATCCACCGGGAATGACAATATTTTACTCACAGAACGGGGATCATCTTTTGGTTATGGATTGGTGTCCGATATGACTTCCATCCCCGCCATGCAGGCCTCAGGCTACCCGGTGGTATTTGATGCCACCCATTCTGCCCAGGTGCCCGGAGGGAAAGCCATCACCGACGGCCAGCGGAATATGATACCCACATTGTCAAAAGCAGCAGTAGCCGCAGGGTGCAACGGACTTTTTATGGAAGTCCATGATAACCCTGAAGCGGCAAAATCCGACGCCGCTACCCAATGGCCCTTGGATAAGCTTGAGAGGTTGCTTTCTATCCTGATAAAAATTCATGAAGCGGCAAAAGGATGAGTTACGATATCAATAAAGTGAAAATGATCATTTCCGATGTTGATGGTGTCTGGACTGATGGTGCTATATACAAAGGAAAGGACGGCCTTGAACTGAAACGGTTCTGTGTAACGGATGGTGCCGGGGTCGTTTTGGCCCGTACTGCAGGACTTAAATTAGCACTTATTTCAGGTCGGAAATCCGATGCCACGGTCGAGCGAGCTAAAGAACTGAAAATCGAAGATGTATTTAACGGTACACTCAATAAGATTCCACCTTACGAAACATTGAAAGAAAAATATAGTTTATCCGATGAAGAAATTGCTTATGTAGGTGATGATATGATTGATATTCCTGTCATGCAATTAGTTGGGGTTCCAATCGCTACCGAGAATGCTTCAATTGCGGCCAAAGCATCGGCTGTTTTTGTTACGGAAAAAGGCGGCGGCTATGGTGCTTTTCGTGAAGCGGTAGAGTGGATTCTCACGCAACAGGGACGACTCACAGAAGTAATTGAATTGCTTCGTGAACAGGTACAGAATCAAAAGTGAAATACTTTTCCTGCTATTTGGCCACGATATTGGTTATCCTTGGATGCGAGATGACAGAGGAGAAGCGATCCGGTGAATCCCGGGAAGGCCGTCCGGATGCTGAAAGTTGGGATGCCATCATCACTCTTACCAATGAAGGGGCAAAGCGGGCGGTCATTCGATCGGGCCATTTAGAAAAATATAACGAGCGCCAGTATATCCTCCTAGATGAAAATGTAGATGCGGATTTTTTTAATGAAGAGGAAGTCTATACCACTAACCTGAAATCCAGGTTAGCTGAAGTGGAAGAAGAAAGAGATTTTCTGATTGCTATCGGGGATGTAGTGGTGGTGTCTGACAGCGGTGTCACGCTTTTTACCGATACCCTTTCCTGGGATAATTTGAGAGAAAGAGTATACACGGAAGATTCTGTCATTTTCATTACAGAAGGTCAGGATACACTTTATGGGGTCGGTTTCGAATCCGATGTGGAATTGGATAATTGGAAGATTCTAAAACCCACCGGTGTTTTTCATGAGGATAAGGATGAAAAATAGCCATCAGCAACTTAGTACAAAGGGACTCCACAAGCGCTATGGTAAACGGTGGGTGGTCCGTGATGTGGACCTGGATGTGAATAAGGGTGAAATCGTTGGACTGCTGGGACCCAACGGTGCCGGGAAAACCACCACTTTCTACATGATAACCGGGATGATTAAACCTACCAAAGGGAAAATTTATTTAGATGAGAATAATATTACTGAACGGGCCATGTATCAACGAAGCCGCTCGGGGATTGGATATCTTTCCCAGGAGCCTTCCATTTTCGGGAATCTGTCTGTAGAAGATAATCTCCATCTAGTCCTGGAAATGTCCAGTCTATCCAAGATTGAACAGGCACAAAAAGTGGAAAAGTTGCTGGATGATCTCTCTATCAAGCATTTGCGTAAGAATAAAGGAAATAATTTATCCGGGGGTGAGCGTCGCCGCGTGGAAATTTCCCGCGCATTGGCCATTGATCCTGATTTTATTTTACTGGATGAGCCCTTCGCCGGTGTGGATCCCATTGCTGTTGAAGATATTCAATCCATCGTCCATTCTTTGAAAGAGCGGAATATCGGTGTCTTGATCACCGATCACAATGTACGTGAAACACTTTCTATTACCGATCGCTCCTATTTATTATTTGACGGAAAAATATTAAAATCAGGTACATCTGAATTTTTAGCCAATGATGAAGAAGCCCGACGGCTGTATTTAGGAGAACGATTCACACTTTAATGCCGCGCTTAAAACAAAGTCAGACCCAACGCCAGACCCTCTCGCCCCAGCAGGTGCTTCAAGCCAGTATTCTTCAGCTCAATGTTTCCAACCTGGAACAGAAAATTTTAGATGAATTGGAAAGCAACCCTGTTCTGGACCAGCCCGACCCCCAAGAGGAAGAACAGGCCGTTACTGAAGAATCTGCTGAAGTGGATTATGAAGAAGATCCAGATGAATATGAACCGGCCAATATCTATGACAATACCCGGACAGAAACCAGAGATATTCCCATGGCGGAACAGGTGGACTTTGTGGAAGGATTGGTACGCCAGCTGGATAGTTTTACCCTGTCAGACCGGGAACGGGTCGTAGCTGAAGAAATCCTTTGGAACCTGGATGAAAACGGTTATCTAGCGGTAGACCCTGTGTTAATCGCGGATCGCTATGGACATTCAGATGAAGAAGTGGAGGACGTGCTGGAAAAAATCCACCAATTAAATCCGCCAGGAATTGCAGCCAGGAATCTGCAGGATTGCCTGTTAATCCAGATGAAGGGGAAAGAGCAGACATTAGGGTATCAGATTGTTTCCGAATATTTTGATGATTTTGCCAACCATCGTTACAGTACTCTCCAGAATAATCTTAATATTTCCAAAGATTTACTCGGTGAAATTATTGATGAGATTACCCACCTGAATCCACGTCCGGGAGAGGGCAGGGTCGGCACCGGAACCGAAACGGTTATTCCGGATTTATTGGCAGTCCAGCGGGACGGAAAGTGGATTGTGATTGTGAATGATTCCTGGATTCCGGAACTGAACTTGAGTAACGAATATGTAACTATGATGAACCAGGTGGATTTATCCCAGGAAACACAAAAATACCTCAAAGAAAAATATGACTCTGCCTCCTGGTTCATCCAGGCCATTCAACAAAGACGCCATACACTTACGGCAGTGATGAATTCTATTATTGAGCGACAGCCAGAATTTTTTAACGGAAAAATTGAAACACTCATTCCCATGAAACTGCAGGATATTGCTGATGAAATTAAAATGGATATATCCACCATCAGTCGCTCAACCCGTGGGAAATATGTGGATACACCTTATGGTATTTTTGAATTAAAGTCCTTTTTCACGGAAGGATATACATTGGCCAGTGGTGAAGAGATCAGCACCAACGCCATTAAAGATTTATTGAAAAAACTGATTAATAATGAAGATAAAGATTCACCGCTCACGGATACGGATTTGGCAAATCAATTGAAGGTAGAAGGATTTCCCGTGGCCCGACGGACGGTGGCAAAATATAGAGAACAATTACATTTTTCTGTCGCCAGACTTCGGCGGCAATTAACCCATTAATAAAGGAGAAAAAATGCAATACAAACGAATCATTGTTGGGGACCAGGAAATAAAGGTACCCACATTATCACTTGGGGCGCTTCCCATCATGGGAATCGCTTTAGTACTGTGGCTGCTCACAGGGATCTATGTGGTAGGGCCGGATGAAGTGGGTGTCGTCCAGACATTCGGGAAATATTCAAGGGCCGCCCAATCGGGACTGAATTACCACTTTCCATATCCAATTGAAACAGTGCAAACACCAAAAGTAACAGAAGTGAAGCGGATTGAAATTGGTTTCCGCACGGTGGGAAGAAATCAATACCAAACGGTTGAACGGGAAAGCCTCATGCTCACCGGAGATGAGAATATTGTGGATGCGGAAATGATTGTCCAGTACAAGATTAAGGACCCCGTGGCTTATTCATTCAACTTCATCAAACCGGAACTCACCGTTCGGGAAGCCTCAGAAGCTTCATTGAGAACCATTGTAGGCAAACATAATATTGATGAAGCGCTTACTGCTGGAAAATTCATGATTCAGGAAGAAACCAAAGCCTTGATTCAGAATATTTTGGACAAATATGAAACAGGAATTTTAGTTGTAGCTGTTCAGTTGCAGGATGTCAGTCCGCCAAAACAGGTGATCGCCGCATTCAAGGATGTGGCTTCTGCAAAGGAAGATAAAAACCGAATGGTGAACCAGGCCGAAGGCTACCGCAATGATGTCATTCCGAAAGCACGGGGAGAAGCCCAGGCCATGATCCGTGAAGCAGAAGGATATAAGGAAGCACGAATTGCTCGTGCCGAAGGGGATGTGGCCAAATTCAGTGCTGTGTTGAAAGAATACCGGAAGGCAAAAGGTGTAACAGAAACACGGCTTTACCTGGAAACAATGGAGGAAATTCTGGCTAAAAGTGAAAAGATCGTAGTGCCGGATTCTGAAAGTGGAAATTTAATTAATTTGCTGAATCTGAATGCAAAGGGGGGTAAATAATCATGAAAAAGATATTCATTGCTATAGGGGCAATCCTTGTCCTGCTTGGACTTACATCGGTTTTTGTTGTGAGTGAAACAGAACAGGCGGTTATCCTGCAGTTTGGAAAACCGGTTCGGACCATCACAACCCCGGGCCTGAATATGAAGGTGCCTTATCCCTTCCAGGAAAAAGTCGTATTTGATGACCGTCTATTAGAGTATGATTCACCGCCGGAAGAAATTCTGAGTAAGGATAAAAAATCGCTAATTGTTGATAATTATGTCCGCTGGAAAATAGTTGATCCGCTGCAATTCTTGAAAACGGTTCAAGCGATTCCTACAGCTTTGAGCCGTATGGATGATATTGTCTATTCTGAATTGCGCCGTGAATTGGGAACCCATGACATGGTTGAGATCATTACGGAAAACAGGGAAGAACTCATGGAAAAAGTCACCATTGGAAGTAACAATGCCACCTTGGATTATGGTATCAAGATAGTGGATGTTCGGATTCGCCGTGTTGATTTGCCCGCTCAAAATGAGGAATCGATTTATGCCAGGATGGAAGCGGAACGTCAACGGCAGGCCAATAAATTCCGTTCTGAAGGAGAAGAAGAGGCACAAAAAATTCGCGCATCCACCGATAAGGATAAAACTATTATTTTAGCCGATGCCTATAAAGAAGCGGAACGTGTTCGCGGTGAAGGGGATGCGAAAGCAGTGGAAGTGTATGCCAATGCCTATTCTGCCGATCCGAAATTTTATGAATTTGTCCGTACTCTGGATGCTTACAAAAAAATAGTGGATGATAAAACAACCCTGGTATTGCCGGCAAATTCCCGTTTATTCAAATTATTAATGGAGAAATAAATGGACGTTAAAATTCGTTCAACAACCATTCTTGGTGTCCGAAAAAAAGGTGTTATTGCCATTGGTGGAGACGGCCAGGTGACGTTTGGCGACATGGCTTTTAAGCAAAAAGCGGTGAAGGTACGTCAATTCGAATCCGAAAGAGGTGTTGTCCTCGGTGGGTTCGCAGGCGCCGCTGCTGATGCCCTGACCTTGTTTGACAAATTTGAATCTAAACTGGATGAATATGAAGGTGATTTGACACGGGCCATAGTGGAATTGGCCAAGGAATGGCGGACGGATAAATACCTTCGCAATCTGGAAGCTCTGTTAGCCCTTATGGATAAACGCCATGCATTTATTGTGTCCGGTGACGGTAATGTGATTGAACCGGATGGGCCCATTATTGCCATCGGTTCCGGTGGCGGGTTTGCCCAGTCAGCGGCCACGGCTTTCATGAAGAGTACCACTTATTCAGCTAAGAAAATTGTGGAAAAATCTCTGCAGATTGCCGCCGAATTATGTATTTATACCAATGATTCCATTACAGTTTTAGAGGCAAAATGAGCCATTTCACGCCTAGGCAAACCGTCAAGGAATTGGACCGCTATATCGTGGGACAATCCAAAGCAAAACGGGCCGTAGCCATTGCCCTACGAAACCGCTGGCGACGGCAGCAGATTGACGGTGCGATGCGGAATGAAATTGTCCCCAACAATATTATTCTTATCGGCCCCACTGGTGTGGGAAAAACTGAAATTTCCCGCCGCCTGGCCAATTTGGCTAAGGCACCCTTCGTAAAAGTAGAAGCGAGTAAATTCACTGAAGTGGGTTATGTGGGCCGTGATGTGGAATCAATCGTTCGAGACCTGACCGATGTAGCCATGAGTATCATCAAACGGGAAAAACATACGGAAGTACAGGCACTTGCGGAAACACTTGCTGAAGAAAGGATTTTAGACTCCCTTTTCCCCAGTAATGGGTCGCATAAACCTACCAAGGAAGAAGAAAAACGGCGTCAGAAAACGCGGGACCGCCTACGGCAAAAATTACAACACGGTGATTTTGAAGAACGGGAAATCGAAATTGAAGTGACGGAAGAAACAATGCCCATGATGCAGGTGTTTGGCCCTTTTGGCGGCGATGATATGGGTATGAATTTGAAAGAAATGCTTTCCAATGTAATTCCCGGACAGAAAAAGCGTCGAAAACTGCCCGTTTCAGAGGCACGAAATACCCTGATTGAAATAGAAGCTGACAGCCTTATGGATCAAGATGAACTGGTGCGCTTGACCAAGACGAGAGTTGAGAATAATGGCATTGTCTTCCTCGATGAAATTGACAAAATTGTGGACAGTGGCAGAGGAGGGTCAGGACCGGATGTAAGCCGGGAAGGAGTCCAAAGAGATTTGCTGCCCATCGTAGAAGGAAGCCGAGTGCCGACAAAGTACGGCATAATTAAAACGGACCATATTTTATTCATCTCTGCCGGCGCGTTCCACGTTTCTTCACCCTCGGATATGATTCCTGAACTGCAGGGGCGATTCCCCATCAGGGTTGAAATGGACAAATTAACCGTAAATGATTTTGTCAAAATCCTGAAGCATCCTGAGTCCTCCCTGATTAAGCAATATATGGCTTTGCTGGGGGCGGAAAATGTTTCCCTCAAATTTGAAACACAGGCTATCCGCGCCATTGCGAAGATCGCCGCAGAAGTAAATTCTAAAATGGAAAATATCGGTGCCAGACGATTGCATACTGTTATGACAACCCTGTTGGATGACTATATGTTTGATGAATCCAGCGGCCGGGGAAAGACAATAACTATTACTAAAAAGATGGTGGATGACAAATTAAAAGATATTGTTGAAGACCAGGATTTGAGTAAATACATATTGTAGGGATAATGGAAAATGGGTGATGGAAAATGGATCAAGAAATAAGGCGAAAGTAATGAAGAGAGATTTTTTACACATCACTGATTTTACCGCCGATGAAATTTGGGAGACACTGGACTTAGCCAAGGAGATTAAAGCAAAGCTGAAAAATCGGGAAGATTATAAACCATTCAAGGATCATTCATTGGCTATGATCTTTGCTAAACCTTCGGCCCGGACCAGAGTTTCTTTTGAGACTGGATTCTTCCGTCTCGGCGGCCAGGCCCTATACCTTGGTCCGAATGATATTGGAATTGGAAAGCGGGAAGCGATAAAAGATATTGCCCGTGTTTTCAGCGGCTATAATGATATGATTATGGCGCGCCTTTTTGACCATAAACATATTCTTGAATTGGCTGAATTTGCCTCTGTCCCGGTGGTGAATGGTCTGACGGACTACAACCATCCATGTCAGATAATGGCGGATATTTTAACCATTTATGAACATCGGAAAAATTTAGATAATTTGAAAATCGTTTATGTCGGGGACGGAAACAATATTGTTCATTCGTGGCTTCATCTCGCTGCAAGAATCCCCTTCCATTTTACCTGTGTTTGCCCGGCGGGGTTTGAACCGGATTCAAGAGCCGTAAAGCTTGTGGAAGGTGCAGGTCTCTCTACGGCAGAGATCAGCCATAATTTGAAAGCGGGTGTTTCAGGTGCTGATGTGATTTATACCGATGTATGGGCATCTATGGGACAGAAAGAAGAAGCGGAAACACGGGAAAAGATTTTTTCTGAATTTCAGGTGAATTCCGCCATGATGGCATCCACCGGGAAGGACACCCTGTTCATGCACTGCTTGCCTGCAGAACGGGGACGGGAAGTAACAGACGCGGTTATGGAATCGCCCCAATCAATCGTTTTCGATGAAGCGGAAAACAGAATACATGCCCAAAATGCAATTATGGTAAAGATTGCCGGGAAGATGTAATTTATTTCGAATCTGATGACCAATTTAGAGCTTAAAAATATTGCCAGTCAAATCCTTCGGGTAGAAGGGCAGGAATTGATCAATGCCGCTGATCGCGTCCATGACAGTATCGTTAAGGCCAGCGAAATTATTGTGAACCAACCAGGGAAAGTGGTGATTTGCGGGATGGGGAAATCGGGACTCATTGCCCAGAAAATTGTAGCCACCTTATGCAGTACTGGAACCAAAGCCGTTTTCCTTCATGCGGCGGAAGCTGTGCACGGCGACTTGGGAATTTACGCACCGGGGGACCCAACCATTCTCATATCCAAAAGTGGCGCCACTGAAGAATTAATCCGCTTACTTCCAATCCTTAAAGAATTTGAATCACCACTTATTGGTATAATGGGTAATATGAAATCACCCTTGGTGGATCAAATGGATATTGCACTGGATGCATCGGTGGAAAAAGAAGCGGACCCCTTGGGCATCGTTCCCACTTCCAGCACAACATTGACTATGGCAATTGGTGACGCATTAGCGGCGGTACTCATGAGTCACCGCGGATTTAATCATGAAGATTTTGCTAAACTTCACCCCGCCGGTGATCTGGGGAGGCGCCTGCGGTTAACGGTAGCCAATATCATGCAGCCGATAGAAAATGTTGCGGCGGTGAGTATGGATGATCGCTTACGAAAAGTGGTTATCGAAATGACCGAAAAACCCCAAGGCGCCGCCTTAGTCTTGGATGGGGACAACCAATTATTAGGCATTGTTACAGAGGGTGATTTACGCCGTTGTTTGGCAACCGGTGGGGACATTGATCAATTAACGGTTGGGGAAGTGATGACATCCAATCCTGTAGCAATAACGAAGGATGCCCTCTTGAAAGATGCAGTAACGATGATGGAGGACAGGAAATCTCAGATTTCAGTTTTGCCTGTGGTGAATGGGAATAGTAAGTCCTGTGCCGGTTTGCTGCGCCTCCACGACGTTTACCAGACACAGTTGTTTTAAATATTATTTAAATGATTCCCAGCGGATATCATAGGTCCGATAGGAAACTTCATCACCCTTTGATAAGGAAATCACCAATTTAAATTGACTCATTGCACCTGGATCCAAGGCAGTATTAGACTGAATACCGGTTAAATATTTCTGCTTTTTCCCGGCGATAAAAACGGAATCCTTTTGCACAAGTTCTGTTGTAGCAGACCAGAGATTGGCAACAATGCGGACAAAGTCAGCCCGTTTTGTGCCCACATTTTTTAGTGTTCCCGTAATCTCTTCCCGGTCCGGAAAGGCATTCACAAATGGTTCACCCACCAATTCAACCCTGGAATTTGGCGGTAAATCTTCGGTGATGTTTATGACACGATCACGTTCAATAGCCAGTTGTCCGATCGCTGTTTGAACAATGATACCCAAGTCATCTTCCTGGATAATTTCACCATTGACAATAGTACCGTTCTGCAATTCAATGCGAT
>JAYEFG010000188.1:0-19149 GCA_034658595.1 Fidelibacterota bacterium
ATTTGATTCAACCATCACCCTTTGTCCATCAAGGATTGAATTTGATTGGGCATCGGCAGGGTTGATCAAGATTAAAAACCGATTATTGCCACTCATTAGAGAGGTGCAATTATGCATCCAGGAATTATTGCTGCGGAGTTGACGACGGCCGATAAGCGTCAGCCCCCCATTCAGATTATTTTGGGTTAAATTTGATTTTACCCTGACTAAATCTTCAATAAAAATTGAGGGCGCCAAATCTATTCTTTTGTCCTTAGTAAATAATCTGTTCGGTAAACTTTGTTTCAAAGGCCCCAAATCGATACCATGGACTTGGTTTTTAATTTTACCCAAAGTCAGGCCATTCCAATTGAATAATGATTTTAAACTACCGTATTTCCCGATTCGAATTCCCAAATCCAGATGCCATTCCGGCCCGAATTTCTTGGATAAAAAATAATTTAGCTTCGAATATTTCTTTCCCTTTTTACGGGCAACCCGTTTTGTCAATTCCATAAATATTTCCCAATCGTATTTCGTCCCCGGTTCTTTGGGAAATACAGGTTTGGAATATTTCACTGTATCCCGGATAGACAGCACATTAAAAATGATATCGAAATGGCCACCATTCAAGTTAAAAGCGGGCGGCAAAATAATATCAGCATGGCGCGTTGTTTCATTAATATAAAAATCAACCGAAACCATGAAGTCCAGCCCCCCAAAGGCCCTCTCCAGTTTTTCTCCACCTGGGATAGAAAGTACCGGGTTGCCGGCAGATGTTACCATTGCACGAATTTGTCCATCCCCTTCCACCAGCATTTCATCTGCCATTGTTACGACAGGATATTCACCGGCAAATTCAGGAAGATTACGAACCCGGCTTTGACCCTTATTATAATGTCCCCTGGTTTGAGAATTTGCCAAGGTATCAAAAGCAGGTGTGGTAAACATGGCCCCGCCGTGAGAATCAAAATTCCCGGTGATGATATTTAACACATTAATTAACCAATGAACCGTGCCGCCGAACTGTTGCGTGCAGGCCCCCATCCGGCCATAACATACGGCGGATTCCGACTCTGAAAATTCTTTTGCAGTTTGCTTGATTGCTACACTCGAAATACCCGTTATACTTGATATTTCCTCTAATTTTATCTCGGGAATTGAATTAATAAATTCGTCCAGGTTTTTGGTTACATTTTTTAGATGGCCCTGTCTGATCCATCCATTTTTGATAATTTCCTGAATGAGACCCATGAGATAATAAACATCTGTACCGGGCTTGATAAAATAATGTTCATCAGCAAGCTTCGCTGTTTCGGTTCTCCGCGGGTCGACCACAATGAATTTCCCGCCACGACCTTGGATTGCTTTCAGCCGGTTTCTTACGTCCGGCGCTGTCATGAGACTACCATTGGATACAACCGGATTCCCTCCAAGGATGAGCATATATTGTGTCCTGTCAATATCCGGAATCGGTACTAATAATTGATGCCCTAACATTTGATAAGCCCCAAATTGATGGGGGATTTGATCTACAGTAGAAGCGGAAAACCGATTTTTTGTACCCAGAAAAGATAAAAATATTGGGGCATAAAGTAAGGTGCCAAAATTGTGAACCGATGGATTCCCCTGGTAAACACCAACCGCATTATTGCCATAAGTATTCTGAATCCCGATTAACTTGTCGGTCACTTCCTCAAATGCATCCTCCCAGGAAATTTGCTCCCATCCTGAACCGATTTTCTTCACCGGAAACTTCAATCGATCAGGATCTTCATGGAGGTCCTTATACGCCAGTGCTTTAGGACAAATATGGCCTCGGCTCAGGGGATCTTTATCATCCCCAGTAATTGATTTTATTTGACTATTATCAGTTGTAATCACCAATCCGCACATGGCTTCGCAAAGATTGCAGGTTCTGTAATGTGTCTGAAAGGTGCTCATTATTTATGGGGAAGTTTACTCATATTGCGTTTGGGGGTGGCCATGTATGTCAACCTGTGAAAGCAAGTTCATTTATCCCCCTTTTATTGTGAATCTTCCGGCAGCAATTTACGGAATTCAGAACGCAGCCAAACAACCGAAATGATGGTGGCGACAATGGCTGATACCACCATGGCATACCACATCCACTGTACCGGTTTATCCATTACTCTTGTGAAAAAATAAGCCAAAGGGCCCGCCACACCGATAACACGAATAACAGTTATGACGAATGATGGCATCCCCAATCCAATCCCTTGAAGTATACGCCCAATGGAAAGCCCTATAGATATGAGAGGGAAAATTGTACAAATCATCCTGAGATATCCTATGGCAATATTTTGTATATTCACCTCTTTTGTAAATGACGTCACAACAATCGGTGCAAAAATATATAATAGAGCAGCCCCGATGGTTGTGATAAATAAGGACCTTGATATTCCGTACTTGGTGATGAATCTGATCTTTTCATGTTCTTTGGCGCCGAAGAACATGCCAACCATGGTTGTTAATGCCGATGCTATTCCCATAATGGGTAGGAAAATGACCATTTCAACTCTTCCGCCAACCTGGTATGCTGCTACCGCATCCGTAGAAAAATTTACTAACAGTCGATTAAATACCAACTGCCCTAAAGACATAACAATCATGGACATGGAAGCCGGAAGTCCCACTTTAATAATATCAATAAGGATGAATCTGGACAGAGAAAAATCCCCCATACGAAACCGCACATAAGCGTGTTCCTTGATGAACAACATATAAACAAATACAAGAAAGACCACAACCTGACTGATGGTGGTTGCCCAGGCCGCTCCCGCCACACCAAAACCCAGGGTGAATATAAAAATCGGGTCTAATATAATATTGAGTATCGTTCCCAAACCAGCCACCAGCATTGGAAGTTTCATATCCCCTTCTCCAGCCAGGATGGAACGGAAAAACATGGAAAACACGCCGAATGAGATTCCATAACAACTGACTTTCAAATATTCCCAAGCCCGGGGTAATATTTCAGGCGTACATCCCATTTTCAAAAGGATGGCCTGGCCAAAAACTAACCCAAGGGTTGTCAGAGTTACGCTGATCGCCAGAGCCATTGCAACGGCGTGTTCAGCCGCATTATCTGCATTCGTCTTATCATTAGCTCCGATGAACCGTGCGATGGAGGCTGTTACACCACTCCCCAACCCAAAGGATAATCCAAGCACCATAAAAAAGACCGGCATATTAAAAGCTACCGCCGCGATGGCGTCACCACCCAGTTTACCGATAAAGATCATATCAACAATAGTGTACAATGTTTGGATTCCCATTCCCGCAATGATGGGAATCGCCAAGGTCCACATGGATTTTGAAGGATTATCCAGAAAACCTGCTAAACGTGAAGGTCTATGATCAGACGGATTCATGAGCGCAGAATTTAGAGGAGTTTTATACGTTAAATATTAATTTATATTAAATATTCAGGAAATGAAAGTACCCATGGTTCCTGATTCACTAAGTTATACGTTGGCATGACGAAAATTCCTAACTAAAGGGCCAGATCATGGGTATGAAAAGGACTGCAATGATCAAAAGTGTCAGTGATAAAGGTAGCCCCACTTTCATATAGTCGGAAAATTTATATCCCCCGGGACCATATACCATCAGGTTGGTCTGGTAACCCACCGGTGTAATGAATGAAGCGGAGGCAGCAAAACAAACAGCAAAAATGTAGGGGCGCGCATCCACACCTATTTGCGTGGTGACGGCCATTACGACGGGGGTCATGATAATCGCCGTAGCCGCATTAGAAGAAACTTCCGTTAAGACCATCGTTATGAAATATATCAAGGCTAATAGCACGTAAGGCTGCCAATTGACAGGACTTGAAAGAATAATCTTTGAAATGGATGACCCAATCCATGCGGCTGTTCCCGTGGATTGAATGACCAGCCCCAGTGGAATTAGTGCTGCAATTAAAACAATAACCTGCCAATTGATGGATTGATACACTTCATTCGGTTTCAAAACCCGTAATACCATTAATAAAACCGTGCCGATCAAAGCGCCTTTCAAAATGGGAAAAATTCCTAAAGCGGCTAAAAGTACAACCATCCCCAGGGTAATAATACTCATCCACCAGAAGCGCACTTTTCTGAGGTTTTCATGGACTTCTCCCAGTAAAATAAATTCGCCTCTTTCTGCAAGTTTATCCATATTTTTTCGTGAACCATAAACCAACAGTGTATCATATGTATTCAAAATTACATGGGCGATTTTCTTACGAAGAATGGTGCCCTCCCGTCGTATCGCCAGGATAAAAGTGCCAAAACGCTGGCGGAAGTTGGATGTCATTAAAGACTGGCCGATTAAATCAGATTTATCTGTTATCATACATTCCATTAAAATATTGTCTGTTTTTTCCAACTCTTTTTGGGTCAGTTTTTCATCTGTGAGCAGGGTGACGTTTTCAACTTCCTTCATCCTAAGAAAATTATCCACAGTCCCTTTCACAAAAAGGATATCCCCTTCTTTTAAAATGCGGTCGCCCACATTTTGGGAAATCAAGCGGCCCTCCCTTTGGATATCCAAAACCATCACATCATAGTTCTGATTTACCTGACGATCTTTACAGGTTGACCCTACCAAGGGGGAATTGGCCGTTATTTTCATCTCGGTTAAATATCCTGCCAGATGATAACTCTGGGTTAAGCTGGATGTAACAGTTCGAGAGGGAAGTAAGCGGGGTGCGATCAGTAAAATGTAAATTAATCCAACGACCATTATAATTGAACCATACCTGGCAAATTCAAACATTCCCAGTGATTCAGTACCGCCGTTGGCCATATAGATTGAATTCACCAATAAATTGGTGGAGGTACCCACCAGTGTCAAAGTACCGCCCAAGATGGCGGCATAACTTAAGGGAATCAACAATTTGGATGGACTCATGTGATATTGATGGGCCAAGCGTATTGTGACGGGCATAAAAATTGCGACAATGGCTGTATTGTTTACCAAGGCACTGGCAAATCCAATCGTGAGCAGATAAACGCCCAGACCTAATGTACGCGACCTAGATACAAGCTGGTTGATGCGCACAATCAAATATTCCAAAACGCGCGTCTTCTGGAGGGCATGGCTCAATATAAATAACAGTGCAATAGTAATCACAGCCGGATTCGCCAATCCTGAAATGGCTTCCTCCGGTGTTAAAAATCCAACCAGAAATAGAATGCTCAAAATCACTAAAGCGGTCACATCCAGGCTGAATGTTTCTGTCACAAACAGGATGAAAGCCAAAACAATGATGAACAGGACGAAGGCAATTTCGAAAGTCATGGCAATTATATCTAATTCAGATCAAGGTCAAAATTACATTTGGACTTCATCAATCTGTTCAGGATCGAGATAGCCCTCAGCATATTTCAGGTAGATCTTTTCTTTTACAAATATGTCAAACAGGTCCACATCAATGTGGGCGTCATTTTTCATAAAGCCCAGGATACGCATGGCCTGGCTCAAAGTTTTTCCTTTTTTGTAGGGACGATCCCTGGCAGTCAATGCTTCAAAAATATCCGCAATAGCCATGATCCGTGCCTGGACCGACATTTGATTTTTGGTCAATCCCATGGGATAGCCCGTACCATCCAGTTTTTCGTGGTGGCCGCCGGCAAATTCTGGCACATTTCGCAAATGTTTCGGGTAGGGTAATTCATTCAGCATATTGATGGTAACTACAATGTGATCGTTAATAACCTTCCGCTCCTCCGGTGTCAATGTCCCCCGTGGAATAGTGAGATTGTAGACTTCATCTTCAGAAAGAAAATTCTCCATTTTACCATTGGGTTTCCAACGGTAATTCTCAATTTGTCGAACACGATCCTTTTTATCGCCGGACATAAATTCACCCCCCACATTGGAATCTTTTACGAATTCAAGATCACTTTTTAATGTCCGTAGCGTTTTACGAAAATCTTTTTTCAGTGCTTTTATTTTGTCTTCTTTTTCATCGGCTGAAAGTGATTCATCCCGTTCCATCTTTAATTCTTTTTTCAAGCGCTTGATCTCTTCGTCCCGGCGGAGAACACCAAACCGTGTTTCAACTTCATTGACACGGTCATAGATGGTTTCCAGCTTGGTACTTTTATCCACCACAAATTCCGGAGTAGCCACTTTACCGCAATCGTGGAGCCAAGCGGCAATCTTCAGTTCATACATTTCTTTTTCGGTAAAAGCCACATCTGCAAAAGGACCGTCTTTCGTATCCTGCACCGCTTCAGCCAGCATCATTGTGATTTCCGGCACTCGGGCGCAATGGCCACCCGTATAAGGTGATTTGGCATCAATGGCGGAAGCGATAAGTTTAATGAAGGATTCAAATAAATTTTCTAAATCCTTAATCAGGTTTTTGTTCGTAATGGCTACGGCAGCCTGGCTGGATAATGCTTCTACCATCTCTTGTACATCGGAAGCGAAAGAAATGATCTTTTTGGATTTTGTCTCTTGCGCATTCAAAAGTTGAAGGACACCGATAATTTCATCCTCGTGGTTTTTCAGGGGTACGGTAAGAAAGGATTTTGAATGGTAGCCCGTTTTTTCATCAAACATTTTGGTACCGGAAAAATCAAATCCTTTGGCTTTGTAGGCATCTTCAATATTCACTGTTTCACCGGTGATACCCACATAAGCGGCAATCATTGTTTTATTGGGCTCACCCTCATCATCATAGAGTTTCACAGGATAAAAAGGAATATCCTGCCCGGATGTGCCCCCCATATGAAAATCCAACGAATCAGTCATCATGATCTCAAAGCGCAGGCGCCGGTCATGGGTCATCATGTAGAGCGTACCGCCGTCCGAATTGGCAATCCGCTTGGCCTCCAGCAAGATCATCTCCAATAGTTTATTCATATCCTTCTCTTTGGAGAGGGCCAGTCCAATATTGGACAAATTGCTGATCTGCTTTTCTAAATCAGTAATATACGCTTTTACAGCCTTAGGCGCATCAGCCAGGTATTTGGCGACTTGTGTCTTAGAGTATTGAGGTTGTTTTGCCATTGAATGTTATTTCTTCGAAACGCCTGAAAACTTACTGATTCCATTAACATTGAACAACTATATAGATGAGGGATGTATGGATTGAATTTTCTAATTTTATAGATGGCTGAATCCACCAAAACGATCCAAAATGTTTTCAATAATCAATGCAGCGCAGATGACCTCTTTGCATCGGCCAATGCATTATTGAATTCCAAGGATGAAAAGGCCATTCATGATTTTTTAGAAATCGGCCACCTCCCGGCAGTCAATAGGTTGATCTATAAAAAAGATAAAGTGGATGAATGGTTTCACCTTCTTCACCGACTTATTCTTCAATCAAATTTTAATGTGTATGCCCTTATCCAACAGCGCGTGGAGCGGTATGGGGATAAACCATTATTCCAGACTATTTCAGAGAATAAAATTGTTTCTCAATCCTATAATGATGTTTGGGGAATTGTTCAATCCATCGGCTCGTTTTTTCATTCAAATTTAAAAGATAATGATACAGTTGGTATTTTGACGCCAAATAATATAAACGGCGTTCTCATTGATCTGGCCTGCCTCACTTATGGAATTCGTGTGGTGCCCATCCCCATGAATCTCTCTCCGGACCATTTGGATTACGTGTTGAACCACGCCGAGATCACTCATTTGTTCGCCGGAGGTGACCGTGCTCATGAATTGCTCCCCGAAGCGAAACGGGATTCCACCGATTTGAACATGATAAATATTGATGATAATGAAGAATGGAATGATTTCCTCGCGAATTGCAACCAATCAAAAATCAACAATCCAAAATCCATAAATCTACAATCATTATCAACTGTCATGTACACTTCTGGTACGACAGATAAACCCAAGGGCATTATTTTTAACCAAGAAAATATAATTTCGAAGCGCTTTGCCCGGGCATTGGCCCTGCCGGAGATTGGCCCGGAAGATGGGTTCCTTTGTTACCTCCCACTCTACCACACTTTTGGCCGATGGTTTGAAATGATGGGGGCCATCTTCTGGGGATCCACCTATACATTTACTGAATCTACTTCTTTCAAAACACTACTGCGGGATTTCAAAACAGCCCAGCCGTCGGTCTTTATATCCATTCCCAAACGGTGGATTCAAATCCAGGAGCAGGTAGCGGCCTCTCTTCCTATTGAAAAATCCGAAGATGAAGAAATTTCGAAAGTGACCCAATCCATCACCGGTGGAAAATTAAAATGGGGCCTCTCCGCTGCGGGATTCCTCGATCCGGACATTTTCAAATTTTTCCACCAAAATAATATTAATCTGCTTAGTGGATATGGTATGACGGAAGCCACGGGCGGCATCACAATGACGCCGCCAAATGATTATATGACCGACTCCGTGGGTAAAGTGCTCCCGGGGATTGAACTGAGACTGGGAGAAGATGATGAATTATTGATGCGCGGGCCATACGTTTCTCCCGGTTATTATAAAGATGCTATCGAGGGTTCCCTTATGGATGGCTGGTTTCATTCCGGTGATATTTTTCAGGAGAAAAAGGGCCACTATTTCATTGTTGACCGGAAGAAGGAGATCTACAAAAACAGCCGCGGTCAGACTATTTCACCCCAAAAGATCGAAAATTTATTCCAGGATTTTGAAGCCATCCGTTCGGTCTTTTTAGTGGGGGACGGAAAAGAATTCAACACGATACTGCTCTACCCCGATCCAAAGAATGACACGGTGGATTTAAGTACCATGACGCAAAAAGAAATCCGCACCTACTTCAGTTCGCTGGTTTTTTCTGTGAATACGTTTCTCCCTGCTTATGAGCGCATTGTGAATTATGCCATCATCCCACGGGATTTTGACCTCGATTACGACGAACTCACGCCAAAGAAAACTTATAAACGAAAAATTATACTAAAACATTTTTCAGATATTATTGAACCCATGTATGAAAAAAATTATATCAGTCTTATTCGGGAAGATTATGAAATCCAAATTCCCAATTGGCTCCTGCGGGAAAAACGCCTGACACGGGGAGACCTTCGCTGGGATGGGAAGTTAATTCGTGAATATGAACTGGATGAAGGATTAGGTTTAAAATGGACCAAAACAGCATTAAAAATTGGTGATTTTGTTTACCACGCGAAGGATACAACAATCAGTTTTGAAAAAATCCTGCGGGATCCCACGCTTTGGCTCGGAAACAGCGCACTCATGGATTTTATCGGTGAAGTGGGTTTTCGGGTTATATCTTTTGAGCCTTACCGCACCCTTTCAGTGAATCATACTAAACTACCTTTCAATCAAAAGGATCAACCGTTAGATGAGGCCATGCCTTATCCCGAAGGAAAACCGGATTTAGGAACACTTCACCTGGCCACTGTAAACCTGTTTCAAAAGAACGATCAACATATTAAATCTGCCCTGGATCATTTTCGGGAAGGCTTAAATTCCGCCAATTATCAAACGGTGATCCAGGATCAATTATTAAGAATCCAGAACCATCCCAACCCAGCCATCTGGCTGCGGGCTTTTGAAATACTCATGCCCCATATTGGTGGAAAAATGTTTATCAATCTGTACCGGCAATCCATTCATGCCGGTCAATCGGGAACCATTGCATCCCTTGATCCAGGCTTAATTGAAAAACGCCATTTTCAGTCCATTTTAGAATTGCTGACTGATTTGATGAATTCTGCAAAAATTGCGAAAAAAGATGATACTGTTGCCGTAGGACTAATCAATTTGATTACAAATTTAGGTATTAAAAGTCCCCAATATTTTATACAAGTCCGGGGAGAGCTAACACTTTGGATGATTGTTTCACAGAAACAAAAACTGGCTGAATTGGCACGGGCAAACAGAACTATTTTATTGGATGGCTTCAGAACCTGGATACAGGATGGTCAATCCGAAGCTGATTTTGACTGGGGCACAATTCTCCAATTTGACCAAAATATTCCGGGCAGCCTTCAGGAGAAAATTGTGCAGGCCGTACATGAAACAACCTTAATTCGTGAGTCCACATTCATCTTTTCTAATGGCAACCAAATTCAATTCGATGATATTGCCACTGAAGGTGTTTGGTTCACCCTCTTGGGAAAAGGCCATGGAAAACATGTGGTAAGGGTATTGGTTCAATTGAAAGACGGAAATGCCACTAATTTTGTCATGAATATTAATGATGATCTTGCCACCGGCCGTTTTACCCGGGAAACCAATTGGCTCATATCCATGGGTGCTTCAATCCATAAACAGAAACTTGTGGAAGATTTTGGCGCCTACTGGCCTGATTACCAATTCTATACAGAAGAATACATTCCCGGTGAAACGGTCATTCAATACCTGGGCCGAAAGCATGGCGAAATATCCTCCGGTGCATATCCGGATCGATGGCAAATGCGCTGGCTGCACTTCATCTGGAACGGCACCGCTGCTTATCTTGAATTCTGGAAGCGGACCGGTTCTACGCGGATGATCGCTGACGCTTCACCCAAAAATGTTATTATTCCGGAATTTGATTACTATGTGGGGACGCGCCTCGTGTCTATATCAGGACATAAAAAAGCATCTTCAATTGAAGACGTTTTTTTATCCCTTTATCAAAATTTTATTCTGGCAACAGAAAGTAAACTGCCTGGTCTTAAAAAAATGGCTGATTGGGAAATTCTGTTTACAGTTACCCTGGAAGTATTCGGTACGATAGCAGGGTCCAGAATCCTTCGTACTATCAAAAAATCAAACAAAGAATTCAATTTAACACCGAAGCGGGTAAAGCAATTCCTGGACGAAGTCAATACCCTTGGTCTGCTGCGGAAACAGGTTGTTTTTGCTTCCCTCCGCTATCGGCGGTGGCTGGAATTAAATCCGGGTGCTACTCATAAAGCCCAGGGTGTCATTATCCAGGATTTATACAAGGACTACAACCTGCAGTCACTCATTGAGCGTTATCCTGAAACACGAATACGCTTTTTTCTCATGACAGCATTCCGGGACACCAACCCCGATTTGCTTGGTCGCTTGAATAACCTCATGATTCAGATGCGGTTCGGATCAATATCAGAAGAGAGCCTTGAGACGCACCTCCATCTTATTCACAATGAAATTGAACTGACTGATTCTGAAAAATATTTTCTCACCCGTCTTGTATTTGAGCATGTGGATGCGGCTGATTACGCGGAACTCATCACTCGGGATGTGGGCCAAAAAGCACGCCTGGACCTGGTTGTTTTGATCGAAGATAAATCGGGCCATACCTTTAAAATTCGCCCACCCTTTCATCCAAAGGAAGTGGCCCGATTCCATCGCTTACTGCTGGAGGCAAAACTTGATGTCCAGTTTGAAGCTCAGCACGAATTCCTGTTATTAATGGATAAAAAAGATTATTTAGCCGGTGGTGTTTTTTGGAAACGAATGAACCCGGGGATTGCTTATTTAGAAAAAGTTGTGATAGCGCCTCACTATCGTAACAGCCATCTCAGTATTCGCCTCATTGAAGAATTATTCAACCGTGTAAGAATAAAGAATTTTGAATTCCTCACTGTTGGTTTTTTCCAATCGGGACTATTCTATAAGTTAGGGTTTGAGATCGACCAAAAGTTCGGTGGACTGGTCAAAAGATTATAAATCATCTTAATAATTATTTAAAACGTAATTAGGTAATAGGTAACACTTTACGTTTTAAACCCCGATTATCGGGGCGTTTCACTCCCCCTCAGTATAGCATCCAGTATATTACCACGCCGGTGACCGATACGTAGAGCCAAAGAGGCAAGGTAACCTTGGCAATCTTGCGGTGCTTTGCAATATCATCAGTCCAACCGCGGTAAAGAGTGACCAAAGCCAATGGAATGATGATAGCCGCCAAAATAATATGGGTGATCAGAATGAAAAAGTAGACCTCTGAAAAATCGCCAGTATACTGTTTCGGACCTGCTTTGAACCAATGGTAAATGATATAACTGACTAAAAATGCTCCGGAGGTCCCGAAGGCGGTCAGCATGACTTTTTTATGCTGCTGGCGTTTTTTCTGCCTAATTAACATATATCCATATACGAGCAATAAGGTGGTGATTCCGTTTAAGGTTGCATTAACGAATGGCAGACCTGAAACATCCAAAGCACTTTCCATGCCTGCCGGTCTGGGGCCCAAGATTAAAAAGGCCACGGCTGCAGAAATAATAATCGAAACAATATAAATGATCCGCAACCAGAAATTATCCTGTTTTGGCATTAATGCTCAGCCAAAAGTTTTTTCATGTCTTGTTTCAGCTTTGTCATTTCTTCGGTCTGCATCCCGCTATAATATCCCCGGATTCGTCCTTTGCGGTCTACCAATGCAAACTTCTCACTGTGAAAAATAATGTCCTCATAATCGCCCATCTTGAACCCTTCTTTGATGATATCCTGTACCGATTCTTCCGGGCCTGTGAGAAAATGCCAGCGATTCGTATCGGCATCATAACGGGACGCATATTCCCTTAACACTTCCGGTGTATCATATTCAGGATAGACCGAAATGGATACAATGCGCACATCGTTATTATTTTTGAATGCTTTATGAACGAGATTCATGTTACCCGTCAACACCGGGCAAGCCATGTTACAAGTGGTAAAAATAAAATCAGCCACCCATACTTTGCCGTTTAAGTCCCCACGGGTGATCTCTTCACCCCTGCTATCGGTAAAACTGAATTCCGGAATCGTGCCAATCATTGGCAAACCGCTATTAGATTTGAGAACCTTTAAAAAATAGGTTGTGGCAAGAATTATAGCTACAACACCATAAACAATAAACCGTGCCTTTTGGGACATGATTAAACTCCTAAATCGATAATAATGATAATGAGTAGTAGCGGAAGGTAAAACACCGATGCCTTCAGTAATAACAATGCACTCTGCCTGGATTTGTCTTTCGCCAAAGGAATTGCCGACAAAAAGAAAGCGCAGGAAATGATGGTTACACCAACCAAATAGATTTTGCCCAATGATCCTTCTACAACGGGCAAAAGTGAAATCGGTATCATGAGCAAAAGATGCCAGAATATTTGGCGCATGGTCCGTGACCCTTCCGGTTCAATCACGGGCAGCATTTTGAAATTGGCGGCGGCGTAATCATTCTTGCACATCCAGGCAATGGCATAAAAATGGGGATGCTGCCAGAGATACATGATCCCGAACAGGATCCAGGCCATAGTTCCGATTTCTCCTGTGGCAGCCGTCCAACCGCCGATAATGGGGATGGCCCCGGGAATCGATCCAACGGATGTATTGAGCCAAGTAATTCTTTTTAAAGGTGTATATACAACGATATAAAGAAAGACCGTCATTATGGATAGAAACCCCGTTAACAAATTCACCTTCCACACCAACAGGATACTCCCGGCTGCCACCATAAAAACGCCATAGAGGATTACATGAATGGGTGAGATCAATCCCGATGGCAAAGGACGATTTTTAGTCCGTTCCATGAGGCTGTCCTGTTCACGTTCCAAAAAATGATTTAAAGCCCCGGAGCCAGCTGCTGTTAAGGAAACACCCAATAATGTAAACAATAATTTTTCCCAGGAACCAATCCCCTGATTCCCCAGGTAGTAACCCAATAAAGTCGCCACCAATACAAGCGAAAGGATATTGAGTTTGCTCAATTCCAGGTAAACGCTTAACAGAGATTGGGCTTTATGTTTTTTAAACTTCATCCGGATTTCCATTCAGACCATTTTACAGGATGGGTTCTCAAAATAAATAATGAACATGCCCCCAGCAAGGCAGCCCCTGTGACCACATGAAAACTGGCAATGTAGGGTGACCTTTCCGTCAGTACCGTGGCAGTACCCAAGGTGAATTGCAGTGTTACAATGGCGATGATCACCCCGATGTTAAACTTGGCTGTTTTATCCTGTTTTAGGGATGAACCGTAGCAGTAGACAAAGAAAGCAATGGCACCTGTAATGACTACCGCACCCAAGCGATGAATAAAATGAATAATTACCTGTCCCCGTGTAACCGAATCAATATCCAGGTCAAATAAGGTGGAATTAATGTTATGAATCATTGTTTCAGAAAAAGTTGGGATCCACAATCCACCCATGGTGGGGAAATCCGGAATTGCCATCCCGGATGCTGTGTGCCGCATTAACGCCCCAAGGATCAGTTGAATGTAAACCAAGCCGCCAACAATGATAGCACCTTTCTGGAAATCAAAGGGCCAATTTGTTTCAATTCGATTTGATCGTTCAATGGATAATCCATAGGCCAGAACGATTGTGGCTATGAAAAAAGTTTGCGCCAGGATACCGTGGATAATAGATACAGGCGCCGGCAGGAAAAATAATACTGTTATTCCCCCAAAAAGTCCCTGGAGAATCACCATTCCCAAAACAAAATATCCAAGTTTTTTAAGCCATTGGGGTTCCGATGAAAACCCCAGCCAAATGGCTTGGACCAAGGTAAAAAAGCCCACAATCGTAGCTACCATCCGGTGGCCATGTTCGTAGAAAATACCGCCCACCATATCCGTAAGGGGGAAGGCAAACATCTGTTTTCCATAGGTGGTGGGCCAATCGGGAACGGATAGTCCAACTTCGTGACTTTTCACCAAAGCGCCGGCGAAAATGAGGAACAATGTTGAAAATACGGTCAGTTTGGATAGGCGACGAAGCCAGGTGTGGGATGGTGAATTCATGATTTATTATTTCCCCCGAAATCAGGCATAGAATTTACAATTTACTGACGGTTAATTTTTGAATTAATCCCAATAAAAACCCCCTGTTTATTCAGCCAGGAAAACAGGGGTTTCATTAAATTTTAAACAAGGTAACCGGGTTTACCAATCTTCGTCATCACCCCAATCGTCTTCTTCCTCTTCAGCCAGGTATTCCTGCTGTTCTTCATGCCAGGCCGCATAGCCTTCATCATCATGAATGGTGAGGAATCCTTTCATGCGGAAGTGACCTAACCCGCAAAGTTGGGCACAGGCGATTTCAAATCCTTTGCCTTCCCGGGCAGAACCAACTGTGGTTTTGAGGAATTCTTCAGTCGTCATGGTGGCTTCGAACCAGACTGGAATTTCCATCCCGGGAATAGCATCCTGTTTCACACGCAATTCCGGCAGGGTAAAACTATGAAGTACATCCTTTGATGACAGGGAAATATTAATGGGTGTATTGCCGGGGATATGCAATTGGTTAACGGTAAACACATCATCCTTCGCAAATTCATCATCACGGTCAAGACCGATTGGATTTTCAACTTCATCCACAAGGTCAGCAGATGTTTTACCAAAAACACCATCGGGACCCGGGTAATGAATATTCCAAGCAAATTGCTGGGCCACAACCCGAATCTGCACAGCGTCGGGTCCTTTGGGAACATCATTCACACGGCTGGCCCAGATGGGAAAAGCAAAACCGATGAGTAATACAACCTCAATCACAGCCACAGCTACTTCCAGGTAGGATGAAAAATGGCTTTTTACACCATCATGGTCCGCTTTGGGATTATTGGACTCCCGAAAACGAATCAGGGTATAAATAAAAAATATACCCCAACCGACGAATAATACGGCCATTAACCAGTGAACAATCGAAATGATATTATCAATAGCGGGTCCTTGCGTTGAAGCAGAAACCGTTGGCAGTCCGAAATATCTAAGCAGTTCTAACACCGAAGGTTACCTCCGAATTAATTCTTTTTACTTTTTAATGATTGTGCATATTTCTTGGCACGCCGGTGAAGGACATAAATGAATGATCCGAAACCACCCAAAACCGTTCCGGTAACGCCAAGCATGGTAATAATGGCTTTATTCATTCCCTGTGTGGCGGCTGCATTGGGATTCCCAAAACAGGTGGCACAGGCATAACCCGCTTCCGGCAGAAGTGCTATACCAAGGACCAATGCAATGATAACCGCTTTTTTCATCAGGAAATTGTTTTGAATTTTTTTAAGACTTTTGTCCCGTAGATCACCAGCCCGACCCCGGCCAAAAATGAAACAATTGCCCAAAGAACAGATTGATTCCATACCCAAATGCCAAACCAAATTGTGATGGCAATGGAGAGAATGATGAACAGGATGTGAAAAGATTTAATGGACATATTATATCTTGGCCTGGTCTAACATCGTACTCAAGGGTACAAACATGAGGATGAGGAATGCAGCAACAGTTGCCAACAACGTCCAATAGATGGTTGTTCTTTCATCAATCAAGTGCATGAAATAACAAGCGACTAAGGAACCCTTGACGGTGGCTACGATTAAGGCAATAGTTACTGAAGCACCTACACCCAGATTCAGGTAAGAAATTGCTACTGTAACAATGGTTAAAAAGGCCAGGGCCACAAAAACGATAACGTAAGTTTTAACGTGATGTTTGATTTCTTCAGGAGTTAAATCTGCCATGATGATTCCTTATAATAGGTAGAGTACTGGGAATAAGAATATCCACACCAGATCCACAAAGTGCCAGTAAAGGCCCACAATTTCAATCCGGTTGGTGAAACGGTCCGGGTTACTTTCCCACATTTTCGCACCGGGCATCCAGAAAAAGAATATCACAATGATACCCCCAATTACGTGGAGTACGTGAAGGCCGGTCAAAGTGAAATAAATTCCCAGGAAATTATTGGTGGAGGGGAATAACCCATGGTGAAACTTGGCGGTGTATTCAAAATATTTTACCACCAGGAATCCACATGCAAGCAGCAGAGTTAACCCGGCGTACAGTTTGAATTTGCCGAAATCTTTCAGTTTCAATGAGGCCCAACTCATTACCATGGTTACGGATGAAGTAATCAGGAACATGGTATTCAAAGTTGCCAATGGAACGTTTAAAATATCAGCGCCTATGGGCCAGGTTTCTGCGCCGGTCCGTAAAAAAATATAAGCAGAAAACAAACCGCCGAACAACATTACTTCTGACGCCAGGAATAACCAGATGCCTAACTTTCCATTGTAAAGACCAGTATCCGGTCTGTCTTTAACGGTAAATGGGATATCCATAAATCTTAACCCTTCTCACTTTGCGGTGTAAAATCTTTTTCTGCGCCGGGCACACTGTATTCATAAGGTCCGCGGTAAACGGAAGGAACTGTTTCAAAATTTCCATGTCCCAATGGTGGTGATGTTGTATCCGTCCAATCGATTGTCGTAGCGCCCCAGGGATTTGCTTCACCCGTTTTCTTACCCCGCAGACTAATAATCATATTCACGATAAAAAAGATCTGGGTTAATCCAAGGAGCCAAGCTGAAACGGACATTACTTCGTTCAAATAAAGGACGTCTGCGGCATGAGCGTAGATTTCTCCACCATCCCAGAGGCGACGGGATACACCAGCCAAACCCTGGACAAACATGGGCATAAAAATGCCATTCATGAAAATGAATGAAAAGAAGAAATGCAGTTTTCCTAAAGTTTCGTTAGTACGTTTACCAGTCACTTTGGGGAACCAATAATAGATGCCGGCAAATAGGGCAAAGATCGTTCCCGGTGCAACAACATAGTGGAAATGGCCAATAACATAATAGGTGTCATGGAGATGAATATCGGCCGCAGCCAAACCCAATGGAAGCCCGGTTAATCCACCAATCCCGAACATGGGAATAAATCCAAGGGCGAACAACATGGGTGTATTAAACCGAATTGAACCGCCCCACAGGGAAAGAAATAACGTTGTTAAAATCACAACGGACGGAATAGATATAATCATTGTCGTGGTTTGAAAAAAGGCGCCCATGGATGTCCCCATCCCGGTGATATACATGTGGTGAGCCCAAACAATAAAAGACATAAAACCGAGGAAGATCAGGGCGTAAACCATAGCTTTATAACCCCAGATCGGTTTCCGTGTATTGTTGGCTACGACTTCGGTAACAATACCAAATGCCGGTAAGATCAACACATATACTTCCGGGTGAGCCAGGAACCAGAACAGGTGCTGCCACAATAATGGGCTTCCGCCCCCTGCATAGGGCTGTAATACGCCTGATACAACCAATCCGCTGGGCATAAAGAAACTTGTGCCGGCGAGGCGATCCATCAATTGCAACACGCTGGCCGCTTCTAATGGCGGGAATGCCAAAAGCAACAGGAAAGCAGTAATGAACTGGGTCCATACAAAAATGGGCAGTTTCATCCATGTCATGCCTTTCGCGCGGAGCTGAATAACTGTTACCAAAATATTCACTGAACCCAATAAAGATGATGTAATCAAGAACACCATTCCGAGTAACCAAATCGTTTGTCCCATGGTAGCCGTAACAGACAATGGCGGGTAGGATGTCCAACCGGAATTTGCGGCGCCTCCGGGTGCAAAAAATCCTACAATCATAACGATCGATCCAACGAAATACATCCAGTAAGATGCGGCATTCAGTTTGGGAAAAGCCATATCGATAGTACCTATCTGGAGGGGCAGAAAATAGTTTCCAAAGGCTCCAAAAGCTAAGGGCACTACGCCCAAAAAGATCATGATTGTACCATGCATTGCACCCAATGAATTGTACATTTCAGAAGGAAGGATTCCTCCTTCACCTAATAGGGCACCGATAAATGGTACAGGGGATTCGGGATAGGCCAATTGATACCGCATAATCATCATCAGCAAAAATCCAAATAAGAGCCACAACAATGAGGTAATACCATATTGGAGACCGATGATTTTGTGATCAGTGGAGAAGACGTACTTCGTCCAGAAACTTTCTTTATGGTGGTCAGTGTACATTAATAGTTCCTGATTAATCTAGAATGATTCGGTGTTCAGTAAAATGAACTCAAAAATAGACGGGGAATTTAGTGTCCAATAGTGTGAATGAACAAATAATTCAGCCATAATTTATAGATTATTTTTCCTTAGTCTTTCGATCTCAATTATTCATTCTTTGTCGTTTTTCTAAAACGCGTTTCGCCAAATCATCCAATGGCTCCGATTCCAACAATTGTCTCAATTGATGGCGAATGGGTTTCCATTGCTCATGGAGGGGGCAGGGCGTGTCATCAGCACAAAGGTCCAGTCCAATTACACATTGTTCCTTTTCCGGCGGCAAACCGTCAATGGCATAAACAATTTGATGCAGGTATATCATACTGGCCGGTTTTGCGAGATTGATTCCGCCCTTTCGCCCACGCGTTGCCTTAATCAATCGCTGTTTAACGAGGGTTTGCATAATTTTGGATAAAAATTG
>JAYEFG010000189.1:0-5344 GCA_034658595.1 Fidelibacterota bacterium
CGGACTTGAGTTTAGATGATAATCCCTGGCGACCCCACAGGCGGTTAATGCCTGACGTTTTAATCTCAAACTGATTTGGATATTGGTTGAATAGGGTTGACAGGATCATAGTTCCTGTATCTACACTATTGAATTGGTTTCGATCTGTTACAATGACCTCCAAGCCATAGCACACCTGGTTTTTAAATTTTGGATTATTCGCCATGCCGGGGATATCTATGGGGATATAGGATACGGGTTTAAATACGACGCCCGGTAAAGCCAGGTTATTTAGGGAAATGGCAAGCCTTTGTTTGTTGATCCAAGGTGCACCAAATAATTTAAATGGTTTTTGGGTGCCCCTGCCTTCATTCACATTGGTGGCTTCTAATAAGCACATACCGGGATAAATAATTGCCGTTACCAAATCCGGGATGTTGGGCGATGGTTTCACCCAGGGTAAATCAGTTTCATCCATCCATTGGGATCGTTGCCAGTTTCTAATGGGGACAACTGTTAACTCCGGAATGGATTCAATCCATTTTTCCCCAATGATCATCTGAGCCAATTCGCCCACTGTCAAACTATATCGAATCGGAATAGGATAATATCCAACGAATGATTTATGCTTTAAATCTAATATGGGGCCTTCCACATGATTGCCTGTGATTGGGTTTGGTCTGTCCAGTATAATCACCTGAATCCCGGCTTCAGCAGCAGCTCCCATCACCAAACCCAAGGTAGAAATGTAGGTATAGAATCGTGCACCAATATCTTGAATGTCATAAATAATGATATCCAGCCCAGCCAATTGACCTGAGGTTGGTTTTCGGTTTTTGCCGTACAAACTGACAACCTCTGGGAGTGTTTTGATTTCACCGTTATAATTGACTTTTTCACCAGCAGCAGCTTTTCCGAATAGGCCATGTTCAGGAGAAAAAATGACTTTCAGATCCACATTATCCAAGGCCATAATTCGTTCATAATTGGGAATTCCATTGTGATCAACCCCGGTTTGATTTGTAACAAGACCAATGGTCTTGTTGGCAATCAATTCCTTTCTCTCCTCAAGTAATATATCTAAACCGACTTGCACTTTCGCCAAGTTTATTGGCGTCTCTTTCTTCTCTTCTTCCAGTTCAATTTTGTGGATTGACCTTGGGTATTGCCCACATCCAATCATAATAATAATAAGTAAAAGAGAAAGTTTTTTCATTATTTAAGCAGGGTGAATTTTTTTGTAACAATGTTATTCCCCTGAGAGAGGTTGGCAATATAAATTCCTGAGGGTGCTTCCAATCCATTGGGGAGTAAACCGTTCCAGTTGAACTTTTGCATTTTTGCAGCTAAGGGCTGGACAGAAATTTTAATTATCTCCCTGCCAATAATATCGGTAATGGATAAGTAGGCAATGGGAGAAAATTCAAATACTTGAAACTCAATTGTGATGGAGCGGTTGGATGGATTGGGGTATAAAGACGATATGTTTAGTTTTTTAGGAAAGGTGACAATTTCATCACCGGTTGAAGCGATGGTACCATCAAGATAATCCAAAACCCTGGTCATCACATCATTTCGTTTTGTTTCAGGATATATCGTTTCAAACCCGACACTGAAATAAACCAATGCCCCTGAAAGAGGGCTGCCACCAAAACTGCCCTTATATGCAATGCCGGCACCGCCATTGGCACTGTAATCAGCGCCCTCATATTTCAGGATGATTTCCCCAATACCTGACGGTTTAATTCCGTCCGGCCAATCCACGTCGTAGGTGCCATGAGTTCCGTCATCAAAAGTGAAGGATATATTTTCCAATAGTGTACCCGTAACCCCATTTACCCTATAAGTGCCCTGTTGCCCAACTGCCGCATCGGAAAGGTATTCCGCTTTTAAATATTTTTCATAAAAATGTTGATCGGGTAAGTTCCCTTTTTCAGCAAGATCATATCCAATCTCCGAGCCGGAAACGAATAATCGGCCACCACCTTTCAAGAATTCCTGGATCAATTTCTGCTCTTTTTCTGAGAATGCTGATGTTGCGGCCCCTTCTTCTCCCAATATCCAATCTACAATGGAATAATCACCCAAATTGATTTTGGCATTAATCACTGCCTCATTGTTAGCGGAGTCGAATAAGTAACTGGCATTATAAATCGCAGCCCCATGCTGCCGAATATAATCAAAAGTATTATTCGTTCCTGTTACACGATCAAATCCGTTAACGATTAATACTTTGGGCGAACTAGCTGATGAAACAACGCCGAGAACTTCTGTGTAATCACTGTTGCCGTAGTCATTTGTTGCCTTGATCTTCAGGAAGTATGGTTCGTCTGTAGTCAAGTTTTGGAGCAGAATAGGTCGAGAAGTAAAAGTGCCCAGATTTTCGGTTTGGCTTGAATTTGAAAAAATACGGGTAACCTGAAAAGATGATGCAGATTTCGCTCCGGTAAAATCAATGACAGCAATTCCACTTCCCAGATTCGTAATCGAAATATTGACTGGTGTTGAAGGTGCGGTTTTCGCACCTAATTTTTCTTTCAATAGACTCCACAATTGATTGTATCCGCTATCGTAGCCCAAGGCCCACATGCCGATACCACCTAAATTTTTTGAAAGTGCGAAATCGTATTTTTTTGACAGGGATAGGCTATCGTCATACCAAGCCTGAAACCAGCCGGGGTTCTGGTATTTATACCATGGTGTCTCAGAAGTGCTGTCCCACAATTTCCCATAGGAAAGAGCCTTTGATTCTGCCGTGGAATAAATCACAGCGGTCCCAGAACCGGTGGTACTCGCGCCCTTTTCTGCTGAATTAGCTGGCCATTGGTAACCATAATAGGGAATCCCTAACATGATTTTTTCTGCATTGTTACCCGTAGCAGATAAATAGGTATTCACCGTGTTGGTAATATTGTAGGATCCCCCTTTCAGTGGTGATACAGGACCGGTAGTGGAGCTGCCTTTCCAATGATAGTCATATCCCATAATGAACAGGCCGTCACTTTCAGTGGCTAAAGCATTAAAGTCCCAGGCGCTGCTCCAATCCACGGCAGGCGTCGCTAATGTTACCTGGGCATGTGAGATGGAATCCCTGAGAGAACTCCGCAAATTTTTAATGAAGGTAACTAAATTGGATTTCTGGGATGCTGGGAATGCTTCAAAATCCACATTCACGCCGTCTGCCCCGGCACGTTTGACTTCATAAACAAGGTTCTTAATTAAATTGTTTCGGTTGTTTTCACTGCTTAATAATGTTTCCAAATCAGATTTATTAAATAGTGTTACCGTCAACACAACTTCAACACCGTTGGCATGGGCTTTATTGATCAAGTCTGTGGCAGGCCATCCATGGAGATTCGTCAATTCTCCAGAACCATTGGCTTCCGCTGAAAAATAAGCAATCGTGGAAAGTAGATCGTAATTATAATTCTGCCATTTGGTGCCTTGCCAATAAGGGTGGTAGCCGAAAACTGTTTTTGAAGGACCTTCATCACGGGGCTCGATTGGATTTGCGGGACCAACAAAAAGTTTATAGGCGGGTTCCAAATAATTGGCTTTATTGAAGTCCAGTTCATTTTGATGGATGCTAATAAAATCCTGTTGGGAAAAGCCCCATGACAAGAAAGTAAAAATGGAGGTTAATATCTTAGACACTACATTTCGCAAAAATATCTTCTATTAGGCCCCAATCATAAATTAAAGACCTCAACGGGTGTATGATCATAGTAATTCCAGTGTTCGTTCAAGCGATAAAATTATTCAATTTTAGCATTATGTCATAAGTGATAATTACAGTTCATGTGAATTGTTTTGTTTAATTTCGGTTCAGGAAAAATCAATAATGCGATATAGATCAATTCTCTTCCACATGGTACTTTCATCCATATTAATGGGGCAATCCAATGCAGTGACTTATTTCAGGGGTGGATTAAAAAACACAGTTTCTACCAAAGGGAATCAAATGATTTTAGCTGCGGGATTGATCGGCGCAGGGCTTGCTTATCAGAAAGATAATGCTGTTTTAAGCTATGCTCAATCCAGCGGATTGATGCCAAACCAATTGGCCGTGGCTGGTGATTATTGGGGAGCAGGAGGACAAATATTATTGTGGGGAGCCATTTTAACATCAGAAAATAAAAGTGAAGAATTTCGATTTGCCAGTACAGCGTTCGTTGCCAATGGCTTATTGACCTATGGTTTAAAATTTGGTGTGGGGCGGCAGCGGCCAGATGGGCGTAATAAAAGAGCGTTTCCTTCCGGCCATACGTCAAACAGTTTTTTAACTGCAACAATTGCTCAAGAGATCTATGGTTCGAAAGTGGGTATCCCCGCCTATATGATGGCTTGTGTCACAGGGTTAAGCCGTATTCATGATAATAAGCATTATTTGAGCGATGTTATTTTTGGCGCTGCTTTGGGAACGGCCGTAGGAAAAGGATTCGGTCGTGTTTACCGTGATAGTAAAAACCGAAGGGTAGGGATTATTCCCCAAAATCAGAATTTACAGATTGTTTTGGTGTGGCAGATGTAGTTTTGCAAAAAATATCAGGGAAATTAATTGTCGATGTCATCTTTGGGATATTTTTAATGGTGATCCTGTTTGTTGTTTATAATTTGGTAGAAAAAGGGTGGATTTTGTAGAGGGGCAAAGATTTGCCCCTCTACTTTTACTTTTGTTTATTTCTCAGGTGGTTGATTCAGTACGAGATTGATCTCCGTGGAATCCACCTTTTCTCCCGGATTTACAATTTCTTCGGCAAAACTGGTTGTGTAGGATTTTCCGTTCCACTCGAAGAGGGCCACGGGGCCATTGATCCTGCGGGCTTCAGCGAATGCTTCAGCAAAGGTCATTACAACTTCGGTTGGTTCATCATTGAATTCCTTGAATTCTTCTAAAGCTATTTCAGGAGTCGAAGGGGTTAGCTCAGTGGGATAATCAAACTCCTCACTGAAAGTGAATGATTCTTTAATCACAGGATTCTTTTGAGGATTATCCTTTTTCACATATCCATTAACCAGGATAGCTGTACCTGCAATGAGGATAAATCCGATTGTGAATCCGTCTGTTTTGTTTAGGTGCATGGCGTGCTCCTTTTCGTTTTAAATCCCTTTTAAAGGGTTCTGTTAGTTAAAAAAAAGAGGGAATGCCTTTCGGCACTCCCTCCCAGGTTTTGTAGATTTAACCACTGAATAATCGGGAAAGTTCCAACAAATGGATTTGTTACTCCTTTTCATCATCATTTCTGCTCTGATCCACATGTGGGCAGATCATCATCAACAAAATATTATTTCCATTATATTTAAACAACTAACCATGATTCTCATTATTTATACTTTATTTGAAAATGGATATCAGCCCCAGGGA
>JAYEFG010000190.1:0-5323 GCA_034658595.1 Fidelibacterota bacterium
TGAGGAAATTCCACTCCACCCATACAGGACCATTCCAATATCCTTTAGGATTATAATATGGATCAGCAGCTGATAGAGACGGAATACCATATTCTCGCCAAAAGCTATTCGGATCCGTAAGTTTTTCGACCAAACTTTTTGCCTGCTCTTGATTGGAGATACCGGCCCATAAAGGCAAAAATCCAATTATTTCATCCCGTTTCAGATCGTTTAGTTCAGAATAAGTAAAATCGTTATCCCGTTTATCCACATTATAATAGAAGCCCTGTTTTTCATCCCAACAATATTGATTTATTAATTGAGTACGGGATTGATAATCGTTTTTCCAATGGGAGGCCTCATCTTCTAATCCCAATTCACGGGCCATTTTTTCTAGGGATTTGGCTTCTTTTACCAGCATTGAATTAATATCAACACCATCCAGATTTGCTGGCCAGGTGACTTCATCCCATACCGCTACCAATCCATCGCGCACAGATTCTAAAACGGCATGGCCGCCCCATTCGCATAACCCATCGCTATCCGTATCACGGTTGGCAATGTAAAAATTATAAAAGGACTTACTTGAGGCATACATTTCCTTAAGGAACTCCTTATCGCCTGTCATGACATACACTTCCCAATTGAGCCAAGAATACCAGGGCGCTGAGGTGGTTAATTGTCCATTATGTTCAATCACCTCATTTAAGTATGCACCCGTTCGGTAATTTATATATCCGTTGGGATGCTGTGTTTCAGCGTACACCCTTTGAGAATTCATGGCACTAACAGGATCCAATAACGCATAAGCTAGCATGGTGATGCTTTCGTGAAATACCTGCCCGCCGTGGCCCCACCCCCAAATCGGCTCACGAGAAAACACATAATAATTATTCGATAAATTACCTTCCGGCGGATAAAACACTTGGCGCATCATATTGAATGAACTACGCCATAATAGTTCTATATCTTCATTCGCGAATGAATAATTATTTTCTATGGACTCAAATAATTGTTTCGATTCATTGAGATAATTTTCAAAGTGAATTTTTTCTAAATCATCAGCTTGTTGATTGAGCATGTTTTGTTTATTAGGAGAATTAGTGACGCGAATGAACCGTAATTTTTCAGATTGATTAGGTTTTAACGTATACTTTTTTCGAAATGCCAGAATACTGGCGGAATCCGGTATTTCAGGATTCGGTTGTTCAAATCTAAAATTCTTTAATATTGCTTCCGGATGCGTGGGAGAATATCCGTCGCTATTTAAAAACCGAATATCCACGTGCAGGTCACTGACTGTAAATATATTTTTTAATGTTTCGTGATATGGTATTTTATGATTAATTGTCCAACTATCGGGATATTTATGACTGTCAAAAAAAGCATTATTTTCATTTATGTCTAAATGATCTAAGGGTGAATAATCGTTGTTATAAAATGAAATAATTTCAAGATTCTTTTTTTCTGACAAAGTATTGATAGTTCGTATGTCGACTAAAAGGGCATTGGAGCTTTCGACCAGGAAATCAACCCTGCATAAAAGATCTTTAAAAGGTTGAAGTTCTACGGTTACCAAGTTAGGATATGAATTTGTAATTAGCGGTGGAGAGGCCATCTCAGAGATTGTATATACCCAATCACTATCTGACTTGAAGGTGATAAAAAAATCACCGCCCTGTTCGGACGAAAAACCAAAGGGTTGGTCCGCATTTGCGTATTGCAATTCATACCCTTGGTCAATAATAAAATTCGAATGATTCAGTTCTGCCGCATAGGTGGTATAAATTGGTGAATGACGATCAAGCTTATATTCTTGCACATTTTTGCTGCAAGAAACAAAAAATGTAAAAAGGAAAACAGAATACCTCAGCCAAAATTTTCTTTTCATGGTAATCAAATTAAATATATTCTAAGAGAAGTTGACAATCTTTTTTGCTGAGATCAAGGGAAAATTAAGAAGCCTATGAATGTAAATTATTTATATTTATATATAAATCGCTCATATCGCTCAAAAAACTATTGTATAATATTATTTCTTCTTTTAATATTCTTGTAACCAAACATGAAAAATTTATCAAATATCGTTGGATTCCAAGTCGCTTGGTGGACCTGTATACTTGGGGCCGCAAATGGTTTTCCATTCATAGGCCCAGTTGTGATGGCCGCTTATTTAATTGCACATTATTATTTTATTTCCTCTGACCGCAATGAAGTGAAGCTGATTATCATCTTTACAGTATTTGGCACATTTGTTGATAGCCTCCTCACTTTATCAGGATTAGTTACATACGTGGGTTATTACGGTCCAGGCTCTGTTATCGCTCCCCTCTGGATTATAGCCATGTGGTCAGGATTTACATCTACAGTTAATCATTCCATGCCATGGTTAAAGGATCGTTTGATGATGGGGGAACTTTATCAAAACAATCACCATAAAGCACCTAGAAAGATAAATTTTGCAAATCGATGGTTTGAGATTGATTTAGGTTACTTATTCGCGTCCTTCCTACAAAAATTAAATATTATTAAAATAAATAAGGCGACTTAGCTATGCGGGATATTTTAGGTACCATCATCTCAATTGCCATTGCAGCAGGCTTTGCATGGGCTGGTTCGCGAGGTGGCCCAACTTTGTTCGGTTATCCCGCTTTAATATTCATTGTCGCTATCGGATTTTTGATCCACTGGTTGATATTTTTACCTTCATTTCTTTTAAAAACAGAAAAATTCTATGACATCACTGGGACCATTGCTTATTTGGCAATGATAGGTTTTGCAGTTTATTCCGTAGGAAGTGGTCCTGATGCGCTGACTTTAAGGACTCAAATTGTCGCAACGATGGTTATTTTCTGGGCATTACGACTGGGCTTGTTTTTGCTGATCAGGATTTTGCAGGTGGGAGAGGATAAACGCTTTCAAGTTGCAAAAACTTCCTTTGCGAAATTTTTAATGTTCTTCAGTATTTCCGGACTTTGGGTCTTTTTAACAACTGCGAATGCCCTGACCCTAATCTTGAACAATACAGACTTGGAAGGAGATATATATTTCATTATTGGTTCATTGATATGGATAATTGGTATTTCCTTTGAAGTGATTGCAGATGAGCAAAAAAGAAAGTTCAGGGAAAATGATTCCAATCATGGAAAATTCATTACGACCGGTCTCTGGTCCATTTCTCGCCACCCAAATTATTTTGGCGAAATTCTGATTTGGATCGGTATGGCGATCATTTCATTTCCCGCCCTTAATGGTTGGCAATATACGACGCTCATTTCACCCATATTTGTCACACTGCTATTGACTAAGGTCAGCGGCGTAAACCTTTTGGAAAAAAGTGCCGATAAGAAATGGGGAAATTTGGAAACTTACCAGGGTTACAAGTCAAAGACGGCGTTACTCATACCTTTCACCAAATGAAACAGGACATCTACGATGAAAACAAAAAACACTCGAAAATTATTAATATTAATCTTTACAATAGCGTTTGCCACAGGAATTGAAATGCCAGAGTATAAAGTCATTATAAAAGAGGGCCCGTTTGAAATAAGAGAATATGATAGTATGATTATTGCACGTACCCAAATTGAGAATGGTTATCGTGAATCGACCTACACTGGATTTCGTATAATTGCTGATTACATTTTTGGTGGAAACGATCAAAATATGAAAATTAATATGACTGCTCCAGTGATTTCAGATAGTCCAGTTAATAATGAAGGCAAGTATGAAGTCCTTTTCGTCATGCCTAAAAAACATACAATGAATTCATTACCAAAACCAGTTTCAAGTAATGTAATTATTGAAGAAAGAAAACTTGGTAAAGTTGCTGTTTTACAATTTGGAGGATGGGCAACTGAAAGAAGATCAAAATATTTTCATCATAAGTTAATACAACTACTGCAACTCAAAAATATCGTTCCAAAACGACAGGCTATAGTTGCCCAATATAATTCACCTTTTGCATTACCTCCATTTAGGAGGAATGAAATTATCATATCTATAGAGTAATTGATTTGATCCTTGTTACTGGAGCAACAGGTTATGTTGGTGGTCGTCTTGTTGAAAGATTATTACAAGAAGGTTACCATGTTCGGGTTATTGTTAGAGATCCAGATCGTCTGATAGGTAGGCCTTGGTTAAAAAGTGTTGAAGTAACCACTGGAGATGTATTAGATAGAAAGTCACTTTCTCAAGCGCTATCAGGGATTGATTCGGCTTATTACTTGGTCCATAGTATGCTAGGAGAGAAGAATTTTTCAAATATAGATAAAATTGGTGCAGAAAACTTTGGATACGCTGCAAAAGAAAATAATGTAAAACGTATTATTTATCTCGGAGGTTTAGGAAATCCAAAAAAATCATTATCAGTCCATTTAAAATCAAGACATGAGACCGGTTCTATTTTATCAAAATCAGGTGTCCCCGTGACTGAATTTAGGGCCGCAATTATTGTTGGCTCAGGTAGTATTTCATTTGAAATGATAAGAGATTTGACAGAAAGGATACCGGTTATGGTTACACCTCGTTGGGTAACATCGCGAGTACAGCCGATTAGTATAAGTAATGTTTTAGATTATTTGGTAGCAGCCTTAAAGAAAAATAAAAGTATAGGTCAGATAATTGAAATAGGAGGAGAAGATATTGTCACTTATAAGGATATGATGATTGGCTATGCTAAAGCTCGTAGACTTAAACGTTTTATCATTACTGTACCGGTTTTAACGCCAAGGCTTTCATCGTATTGGATTCATTTTGTAACACCGGTGTCCAAGACAATAGCAAAACCTTTAATAGACGGTTTAAAAAATGAAGTAGTAGTCACAAATAATACAGCGAAAGAAATTTTCCCTGAAATAAAACCCATGAATTATACGATGGCCCTAAAAAATACTTTAAAAAGACTGGAATCCGGTCACACGCCCACATCTTGGAGAGATGCACTGTCCTCCAGTTTACAAGATGGGAAAAAAAATGTAGCGCTGGCATCTCTTGAAGGTATTATCATTGAAAAAAGAGCTACAGTGATCAATGCTAGCGAGTCGTTGGTGTATGATAATTTCATCACATTGGGTGGAGGTCGAGGATGGCTTTATTGCAATTGGTTATGGCAGGTTCGTGGTGTTGTAGATCGAATATTTGGTGGTGTCGGGTTGCGTAGAGGTCGCAGAAATCCAACTGATTTACGTATTGGGGATGCTCTTGATTTTTGGCGGGTTGTAGATTTAAAGTCAAATAAATCATTAAGGTTATTTGCTGAAATGAAGCTGCCCGGTAAAGCCTGGTTGCAATTTGAAACAAAAAAAAATAATGATCATCAAACAACATTATACCAAACTGCATT
>JAYEFG010000191.1:0-18969 GCA_034658595.1 Fidelibacterota bacterium
ACATTAAATCCTGATACATACAAAGAAATTGAGGTCAAGTTAAAATCATCCAATAAAGAACGTGAAAAATATATTAAAAAGATTACCATGGCGCTATTGGATGAATTGAAGGATTATGATGTAATACCCCAAGTGTACGGCCGGCCGAAGTCCCATACATCCATTTATGGGAAAATGGTGAAGCGGGGGAAAGCCTTTGAGGAGATTTATGATATTCTGGCATTAAGGGTGGTGGTTGAAAAGGTGGAAGATTGTTACCTCACATTAGGTGTACTCCACCAAAAGTTTAAGCCCATCCAGGAACGGTTTAAAGATTTTATCGCCACACCCAAGAGTAATGGGTATCAGTCTGTTCATACAACGGTTGTTGGGCCTGAGGGCAAACTGGTTGAAATCCAGATACGCACCCACGATATGGAACAAACAGCTGAAATTGGGGTTGCTGCTCACTGGCGCTACAAAGAAGGAGGCAAAAACGCCAAGAGCGTGGATAGTCATGTGAAATGGCTGCGTGAATTACTGGAGATCCTTAAGAGTGAAGAAAATGATCCGAAGGAATTTATGCACCTGCTTAGAATTGATTTATTCGGGGACGAAATTTTTGTATTTACACCGAAAGGGGATTTGGTCCAGTTACCAGTGAAATCCTCACCTCTTGATTTTGCCTATCAGGTTCATACGGAAGTGGGACATACTTGTCTCGGCGCTAAAGTGAATCATAAAGTTGTGCCCTTGAATACTGAGTTGCACAATGGAGATACGATTGAGGTGATTACCAGCAGTTCTCAAAGTCCCAATTATGGATGGCTCAAATTTGCTATAACATCCAAAGCGCGAAACCAGATTAAACGTTTTTTAATTAAAAAAGAACGTGTTGAAAGCATAAAGATGGGAGAAGAAATTCTCACCAAAAGTCTGCGGCGCTTAAAACTGCTGAATCATATGGATGATGTAAAAAACGCCTATTCGAAATTTGGATTTGGCGGTTCCGAACAACTGGTGGAAGCGGTGGGAAAAGGTAAAATATCCGTCAGGGATATCATGGAGAAAATTTTTCCCCAGGAAGAACCCGTTAAAGATGAAGAGTCTTCCGGATTTTTCAGGTTTGCGCGGAAAGAAAGCCGCAGTATAAAATTGGAAGGAATAAGCAATATTATGGCCAATTTTGGTAAATGTTGTAACCCCATCCCAGGGGATGATATGATTGGTTTTATCACCCGCGGCAGAGGCATTACCGTTCACCGGTCGGCCTGCCCTAGTTTGCCCCTGTTGAGTGAAGAGTCTGACCGTTTAGTGCCTGTGGAATGGGAAGTGGCGCGCAAAGATTTATTCAATGTCCGCTTAAAAGTTATTGGGCAGGATCGAAAAGGCCTGTTAAAAGATATGACCGAAACCATTTCAAAACTCAATATCAATATGACATCTGTTGATATTAAGGTGAAAGAAGCGGTGGCCATTGCAATTTTTATTATCCAGGTGAATAACCTGAAACAGCTGGATCGGGTTGTGAGAAAAATCGCCAAAGTCAAAAATATTGATTTTGTCGAACGCGCCCAACACTGATTTTACTTATACTGCAGTAAGCATGGGACGATTTCTGGGGATTGATCATGGCCAAAAACGGGTTGGACTTGCCCTGTCAGATCCGCTTAAGATCATTGCTAAACCCTATAAAACAATCACCTATACCGACATTGAAGATTTATGTGTACAAATTCAAAATATTATCGATGAAAAAACGGTTGTGCGAATTGTTTTAGGACTGCCGAAAGGGATGCAGGGGCAAATGACTAAACAGACTGAAAATGTATCTCAATTTGCGGAACATTTAAAAAGTACGCTTGATATTCCGGTTGTGATGGAGGATGAACGATTGAGTTCCATCAGTGCCGAGAAAGCACTCATCCAACAGGATGTTAAGACCGGCCATAATAAGGGTCGTATCGATGAAACGGCGGCAGCAATTTTTCTGCAGCAATATTTGGACCGTACGCGCTAATGCAAAAAATTCTTGATCGGTCGCCGTTTCAATTGGCGATGATTTCTGGCTTTTTAGTCGGATGTGCGTATCCGCCGCTACCCGGGATAACGGCTTGGTTCGGGTTTCTTCCCATTATCCATATTTGGCAAACCCAGTCGCCCCGGGAATCTGCCCGATGGTCATTTTTTAGCTCTGTTATTGCCAACCTGATTTCACTTTACTGGATTGGGTTGAACTCTGGCGCCGGTATGGTGGCAGTATTATTCTCACTTTTTGGTGCTATTTTATACTTGGGAATATTTTGGGCCATGGTGGGGTGGTTGGTTGCCTGGGTTGAAAATAAGACTGCTAACAGTTTGAGTATTATACCGTTTTTATGGGTGACGATGGAATGGATTCGCAGTTTCGGTCCATTGGGATTTCCCTGGGCGAATTTGGCCACGACACAAACAGTGTTTCTTCCGGTTATCCAAATGGTTGATATTACGGGGACCGAAGGGGTTGGATTCTGGCTTTTACTTGTCAACGTTTTCCTGTACATAACAATCCATTCTGAAGGGAAAAAACGGAATTTTATCCTATGTTCATCCGCGCTGTTTCTACTGCCTTGGATTATGGGCATCATCCGCTTGCCTGCCTATGCATTTGATAAAGAGCAGCCCCATCGTGAGGTAGCGGTATTGCAACCCAACATCAACCCGAACCAGAAATGGGAGGCCTCATTTCGCCCCCGTTTGTATGAGATCATGGATTCATTAAATGCAGAAGCTATGGCTATAAATCCCAATTTGGTGTTGTGGCCTGAGGCGGCACTGCCGGCGTATATGCGGGTGTCTTCCAAACGAAGGGATTATGAATGGTTAGTGATGGAAAAGGGAATTCCGATTTTGATGGGAACGGTTGATTTTAAACGAAATTCAACAGGGCGCCGGGTATTTAACAGTTCAATTTACATTGGGCTTGATGGTAATAAAATCTACCATAAAAAATTCCTGGTTCCCTTTGCGGAATATATCCCCCTGTCCGATAATTTTCCCGTGCTGAAAAAACTCAATTTTGGTCAAGCCAATTTTACCGCCGGTACAGAATTCACCACCTTTCCACTGGACTCAATTTTTTTCAGCAACATGATTTGTTATGAATCCAGTCATCCCGCCGTTGCCAGGGGATTTGTTCAAAATGGCGCACGGTTCCTTACCATCGAAGCCAATGATGCCTGGCTGCGCAATTCCTCAGGTGTTCGACAGCATTTTGAATTGGCGCGATTGCGCGCAGTTGAATTGCGCACCAGTATTGTCCGCAGTGCCAATACGGGGATCTCAGGGATTATTCATCCCTCAGGAAAGGTTGAAAATAAAGTTTTATTCGGTGACCAGGATGTTTTTAAAGGAATGATTGCCCTTAATGGGGAATTGACATTTTATGCCCGTTATGGAAGTGTTTTCGCACAATTGTGCTTTATTTTAACTTTGATACAATTTCTATGGCTCATCAGACGCTCAAAACCCTACTAATAATCCTGATCATTTTTTCTTCACCCATCATAGGGCAGGAGAAAAAAAAGAAGGAGTTGGATCCTGTAATTAAATCAGCCCTGGTACCGGGGTGGGGTCAAAAATCCCTGAACCGTTCCAAGCGGGGCCGTGCATTTTTTTATATTGAGTCGGGATTATTTATTACAATTATTGGAACAACAACTTTTTCCAACATCATCAAGAAAAATTATATTGCTTTTGCTACGGAGCATGCTGCTTTATCTTCGGCAGGGAAAGATCATAAATACTGGGTGGATATAGGAAATTTTGATTCTATCATCGATTATAACGACGAGCACCTCAGGAATCGTGAAGTGGACGATCTCTATCCGGAAGATAAAAAATGGAGTTGGGATTGGGACACGGATGCCAATCGCAACGCATTTGAGAAAAAACGGATTCTCAGTGATCAAATGAAATGGGCTGCAACCTTTAGTGCCGGTGCGATAGTGTTGAATCATATGGTTTCGGCGATTGATGCCGCCTATTTAAAACGAGTGACCAAAAATAAAAAACTATCGGTCCAACCCTGGTACCAGCCAGAATCGGGAACGATGGGGTACGCCCTTACAATCCATTTTTAATATGTTTAAGCATCCACTCGTCAATTTATGGTTTTTCCTGGGCTTTTCATTATCTCTGCTCATGTCAACTACCTATTCAGGATGGGGTATACATTTCCTAATCCTGTTAATCATCGGATGGATTAATAAAAAACAAGTCTCAAAGGTTCTCCCGCGCTTGAAACCATTCATTCTTTATTTCCCGATTATGCTTATCCTTTATACTATTTTCTCACTTTTTTTGACCGGTAATCCACTCAATATTATTCTTAACGAAGCAGTCTTTGGTTTTATAAAATTAATCTTAATGGTGGGGGCCATGTCATTTTTTATTGAGTTCACACCCAGCCAGGATATTGTGGTTGTGGCCAGGAGCATCTGGGCGAAGACGGGCAAATCCTGGAAATGGATGGAAAATTTCTTTTTATTTCTGGGCATAACTTTACGGTTTTACCCCACGTTCCAAAACAATTGGCAAGCAGTTCGAAATAGCAGGAAAGCGCTCGGTTTGGAGAATGACTTATCTCACTGGGAGCAGGTGAAAACAGCGGCAAAAGAAATGCCCGGTTTATTGATTCATCAGCTGCGCAGGGCCGATGATGTTGCCATGGCAATGAAACTGCGGGGCTACGGGAAGCAGTTTCCCAGGGGCGTAATGCATCCGATCCCTTTTAACGGTGACCATGTGCTTCAAATAGTTGTAATCACCTTCATTTATTGGGGAATCCATTCCATTGCCTCGCTTTAAAATAAAAATTCAATATGATGGGACTGGCTTCCGGGGATGGCAGCTGCAAAAAAATGACCGCACTATTCAGGGAGAATTGGAAGCAGCACTGAAGATTTTGAACCGGGATGAAGTTATTCGTGTTCACGGGGCGGGAAGAACGGATACTGGAGTTCATGCCACCGGCCAGGTTTCCCATTTTGATTTTAAAACTGATTTAGATTCATGCGCGCTCAAAGATGCGATAAACGGCAACCTTCCGCGGGACGTGGGGGTGATGGAATGCTTGGTGGTGCCGCCCGAATTCCATGCCCGTTTTTCCGCAAAACAACGGCATTATCAATACCGCTGCCGAACGGATGATTTTTTACTGGATCGAAATTACACTTGGCATACCGGTCCCCTGGACTTGGAACTTTTAAATGAAGCAGCTCAAGCCATCATCGGAAATCACGATTTTACTTCTTTCAGTCGGAATAATGAAAACTTGGAACATCGTCGGTGTATCGTCTATGATTCTATATGGAAAGGGGATGGTGGCGTGGTAAATTATACAATTAAAGGAAACCGATTTTTACACCATATGGTTCGATATTTGGTAGGTACAATGGTCGAAATATCCCGTGGAAAATATGAATTGGAACAGTTTAAAAATTTGCTTGATCACCCTGCAGAAAATGTACAAATTTATAAAGCGCCACCCAAGGGACTCGTTCTTACGCAAGTTGACTATAATGAATAAACGGATTATCCTTGTATTAACAACCATTTTTATTGGTATACAATTAAGCGGTCAATCTGAAATTGACAGGTCACGACAAAATGCCATTACCAATGCCATTGAAAATGCAAGTCCCGCTGTGGCCAGTATCAATGTGACCCAGGTACAACGGTTTGCCGTTAGTCCTTTTCAGCGGGATCCCTGGTTTGAATATTTTTTTCCCCCGGAAATTCGACAACGGGAAGTGAAAGGATCAGGCTCCGGGGTGGTTATCAGTCCTGACGGATACGTGCTTACCAACGACCATGTGATTGAAAATGCATCCAAAATTATTGTAACCCTTCCGGGGGGAGAAGAATACAATGCTGAGGTAGTGGGTGTAGATGATATAACCGACTTAGCCTTGCTGAAACTGGATGGATCCGATTTTCCCTATGTTAAAATGGGGGATTCTGAGAAATTAATCATTGGGGAATGGGTGGTAGCTTTAGGTAATCCATTCGGACTTTTTGATGTAAACCAACAGCCCACAGCCACCATTGGCATTGTCAGTGGAAAAGACTTGGATTTTGGAATCCAGGGGAGGAAGATTTTTCAGGATATGATACAGACTGACGCTGCCATTAATCCAGGAAACAGCGGTGGCCCCCTGTTGAATACCCACGGTGAAGTGATCGGTATTAATACATTTATATACACTGGCTCCAGCGTCAGGCAGGGGTCGATTGGGATTGGCTTTGCCATTCCCATAAATCGTGCCAGGCGCATTGCAGAGGAACTGAAATCCAAGGGACGCATTATTCGGGATTTTTCAACAGGATTACGGGCCCAACCCTTAGATCGTAAAACTTCACTGTATTTGGATATTCCATTCAACGAGGGGGTTATTATTACGCATATTCTAAAGAACAGTCCCGCCGCCAAAGCAAAACTGGAATATGGAGATGTAATTGTGGCGGTGGAGAACCAAAAAGTTTCCAGCCTGAATGATATCCTGGAAATCATTGAAATCAATGACTTACGTCCGGGAGATAGAGTGAAAATGCGCGTGTGGCGAAACGGCCGTTATTTAAACAGATCCTTAATACTGGGCAAACTTTAGTATGATTGCGAAAGAAGGCAGAATCATTTTAATCCCCTTGTTTTTGGTAACATTTCCCATTGGGATCTATGCCCATGCGACGGCCAGCACACCCCTGACTATTTTGTATGGTGTTCTTGGATTTTTTTTCCTGTTTTGCCTTAATTTTTTTAGGGATCCGAAACGGGTTTCGCCCATGGATGAAAACCTCATTGTTTCGCCAGCCGACGGTAAAGTCGTGAAAGTAATCGAAATCAATGATCCGGAAGTGGGTGAAACGGCAAAATTAGTCTCCATTTTTCTGAATGTGTTCAATGTTCATGCCAACAGGGTTCCACTGGATGGGATCGTTACCACCGTGGAGAGGAAACCGGGAAAATTTCTGGCTGCTTTTGATCATAAAGCATCCGAAGAAAATGAACAAGTCGTGACAGTTTTGGAGCATCAATCGGGAAATTATAAGATTAAGCAAATTGCTGGTTTGATTGCCAGAAGAATACTATGTTATGCCGAACCTGGAGCCAAAATGCACAAGGGAGGGCGGCTTGGGTTTATCCGCTTTGGCAGCCGAACTGATTTAATTGTGCCGGCAAAAGTGGATGTGCAGGTGGTAGTAGGACAGAAAGTCACCGGTGGTGAAACTATAGTAGGAAAAATTTCATGAGACGTAGAAGAAACAAACCAAAGCGCTTGAAGCGATCGTTAATTCCCAATGTGGCGACGGTGTTCAATATGTTTTTGGGTTTCCTGGCGATTACGCTCATTCTGAACGGTGAGCCGATCAAAGCCGGGTGGGTGATGATGGTGGGTGTTTTATTCGATGTGATTGACGGGAAACTGGCTCGGCTTATGGGACTTTCATCCCGGTTCGGGACTGAATTTGATTCCCTGGCGGATACGATAACATTTTGTGCGGTTCCCTCTGTTTTGATTTACAACGTTTATGTGGAAGGACTACCCAATATACTTGGTGTCGTAATCAGTTTCATGCCCCTGCTTTTTGGGACCATCCGTTTAGCTAAATTCAACATTGATGCTGAAGATAGTCCGAAACCCTATTTTACCGGTCTTCCCACACCAATGGCGGCCATATCAATTATCAGTTTTATGCTGTTCAATTCCCAAATGTATGGGGATATGGGTGATCCACGGCTGGCATTGGTGCAGGTAGCCATATTGAGTTTCTTAATGGTGAGCCAGGTTCGATTTGCAAAATTCCCCTTTCTCAGTTTCAAAAAAGGCCGTTCTAATAATCTAAGGTTAATTGGCTTGTTAATTATCCTTTTGGCTTTGATACTATTCAAGGGTTTGGTTCTTTTCCCGCTGATGGCGATTTATATTTCATGGTCAATCATCCAATGGATGATTGACCATGACCGGCTGGCAGATGAAAGTCAAGTCAAGCACCAGCAAAAGGAATTCAATGAATAAACGATCCATAAGTGTTATTATTATGATTTTGTTATTCGGGACCCTGTTCGGCTCCCTGATGGGGGAATTATTAGGGTGGGTTTTGCCCGACAGTGTGGTAAAGGAATTTTTCCTGAAAAGTATTGAATTCAACTTGGCGGGATTGGCAGGAAGCGAAACAGGTGTAATCACACTGGATTTAATCATGTTTACGATTAAGTTTGGATTGACCCTTACATTTAATTTTACCAGTATTATCGGATTCGCCGCCGCTTATTATTTTCTGCGGTATTTCCGTTAACCATTTTAAATTTGGGTCTGAATAAATGATTATTTTAGCGGAGGAAAAATTATGTCAAGATATGAATTAGTTTTTGCCGGGATGCCGGGTGGTTGGGAAATGGTTGTCATTGCCCTGGTGATTTTATTGCTTTTCGGCGCAAAGAAATTACCGGAACTGGCCAAAGGATTAGGGCAGGGAATTCGTGAATTCAAGGGTGCCGTTGACGGTGTAAAAGATGAATTAAAGGACGCCCAGGATTCAATAGAATCTGATAACGATGAAGCGGATAAAAAAACCGATTAAATCGTCCCATAATTTTATTATTTTAAAAAGGGATCTTCATGATCCCTTTTTTGTGTGATTGCTGCACGAATCCTGAAACAAAATCAACAGTCTATCGTAGGTTAACCCAAAAGGAAGTTGGTATAACATAATCAATGATCACATTTGGAAATCCATGGTACCTGGCGGGAATGATCCTAATCCCTCTGATTTATTTCTGGCAGCGAAAAGCCGGGCAGAAGAACGAGGGAACCATTCGTATATCCTCATCAGAATTGGTTTCAGATCGTATGAAACGCAGGGGTAGGAACCGCATTCGGTTTTTGACCCTTCTCCAATACATGACCCTTATTTTGGTTTTTATGGGTCTATCCCGCCCACGCCTGCGGGATTCTCTTTCAATAACGAATGTAGATGTAGTGGATATTGTATTGGTCATAGATATCAGTTCCTCAATGCTGGCCACAGATTTCCCGCCTAACCGCCTGGAAGCGGTTAAGAGCACTGCCAAGGGTTTCATCAACTCTCGCAGCGCGGACCGAATCGGCGTACTGGTCTTTGCGGGGGAATCTTTTATCCAGTGCCCTTTAACGGTTGATCAGGATGTGCTCCTTTCCCTGATGGATGAAATCAAAGTTGCGGAACAGTCCTATGACGGGACCGCTATCGGTATGGCTATTGCAAATGCCACCAACCGCCTGCGCCACAGTGATGCCAAGAGCAAAGTTATGATTTTATTATCGGACGGGAGTAATAACGCGGGGGAATTAGATCCCTTGACGGCTGCTGATTTGGCATCAAATTTCGGTATTAAGATTTATACGATCGGCGCCGGTACAAACCAGGATGTATCTTTCATTCCCGGCCGAGGGTATATTCGCAATGAAATTGATGAAGAAACATTACGCTCCATTGCTAAAAGAACCGACGGTCAATATTTCAGGGCAACCAATGTATTGGGCCTTGAGCAGGTATACGCAAGGATTGATGAATTGGAGCGGACCGAAATTGAAATCAAGGAATATACCCGCTACAAAGAATTATTCGGCTGGTTTTTAATCCCTGCCCTGGTCTTAGGAATCGGCGGTCAGACGGTAGATCGAACCTTATACAGGCGGCGCGTATGATCGCATTTCGATTCCCGGCCATTCTTTATGCATATATTCCACTCCTTCTCATTTGGCTATCCTGGATTTATCAAGGTCGAAAGTTAACAATCCTGGCCGAAACAGAGCCCAATCTTCGGGCACGCCTGCTGAGTAAGATGGACACCAACCGCCTGCAATGGAAACAGCGTCTCCTGTTTCTTTCAACAATTATACTGGTCTTTGCCGCTTCAGGGCCCCAGATCGGTGTCAGGCTGGCCCCGGTGGAGCGAAAAGGAGTGGACCTGGTATTTGCCATTGATGTATCGACCAGCATGAATGCGGAAGATGTGAAGCCCAACCGGCTGGAAAAATCAAAATTTGAAATATCCCAAATGATCCGCCAGCTCAAGGGGGATCGGGTGGCGCTTATCGTATTTGCCGGCTCCAGCCATATGTATCTGCCATTGACAACCGATTATGAAGCAGCGCGCCTGTTTTTAGACCAGATTGATACGAATATGATTCCCACCCAGGGGACAGCATTAAGTTCCGCGCTCCAAACCGGATTATCCGCCTTCACAGAGGATGATTCAAAATATAAGGTATTGGTTTTGGTCACAGATGGGGAAGACCATGAAGGCCAGGCGGTTGATTTGGCAGAACAGGCGGCTGAGCGCGGTATGATCGTCCATACCGTTGGAGTTGGCAGCCAGTCTGGTTCATTGATTCCGGTGCAGGACAAACAGGGTATACGGGATTATAAACGGGATGGCAGCGGCAAATTGATTACCTCCACCCTCAATGAAAAAATTTTGCGGGATATAGCCGATGCAGGTAATGGGACTTATGTACTTTTTGACAATAAACCGGCGAATTTCCGCACCATTATGAATGCCATTGATTCCATGGAAAAACGCACCTTGAAATCACACGTATATTCTGAATATGAGGATCGTTATCAATCATTTGCGATTCTATCTATGGGCTTGATGCTGGCGGGTATTTTAATGCCGACACGGAATAAAAAAGATGAAGAATGGCGGGGGCGGTTTGTTCATTAGAGTTATTATTTTAAGCTTGATTTTGTTAACGATTCTTACGGCACAGGATAAAGGATTGAACCATTACCAAAACCAGGATTTTAAGGCTGCACAAGACTATTATGAAGCAGTGCTGCAAGAAAGAGGAAATCAGCCTGAAGCCCAATTCGGTAGAGGATCATCTGCCTTTCAGCAGGGGGATTTGGAAACGGCCAAACAGGCGTTCGAACAATCACTGCAAGCGAAAGATGATCAATTGAAATCCAAAGCCATGTATAATCTGGGTAATACTTTTTACCAAAACCAGAAAACAGCTGAAGCATTAGCTTTTTACCGCAAAGCTCTTGAACTTGATTCGAATGATAAAGAAGCGAAATTCAATTATGAATTCTTGAAATACCAGCAGAAACCGCCGGAGGATCAGCAACAGCAGGAACAGGATCAAAGCGAGGAAAAGCAGGAAAACCAGGATCAGGAAAACAAAGATCAGGAGGAAAATGAGCAGGAGAAAAATCTGGATCAACAGGAACAGCAACAACCCCAACAGCAGGAAGAATCCGAAGAAGAAAAATCTCAGGATTTAAAACAGGCGGAAAGTATTTTAGACGCATTGAAACAGGATGAAAAAATAATGCAGAAGCGGCAAATTGCCCGGGCGAAATCGCGTAAATTGGCGAAAGATTGGTAAAATATTTTTGAATAATTCTCTAACACACTCCGCCCCGTATAATGCGGAGCACCCCTCTCAAGAGGGGATTTTTTAATGAATACCAATCAATTAGTATTAAAGAAAATGAATAATGGTAATTCCCTTTGGATTGCATTAACTGCGTTAATGCATAGACTGACATATTCAGTCCACTCCATAACAAATTAATGATTAGAAAATATATATATAGATTGCTTCATGCCTTCATGATGATCGGTGTGCTGTGGAGTCAAATCACAGTTACCGCATCCGTGGATGTGAACCGGATAAGCAGAAATGAGACCCTGGGTTTCAAAATTATCGCTGTGAATGCCGATGGAACGCCGAATGTGAATATTTCACCCATCCTGAAAGATTTCAAAATTGTCAGCGGGCCTGCCCAGCAAACCAATATTCAATGGGTCAACGGCGCTATGACCAGTTCCCGGAGTTTGAGCTGGACTCTATTGGCAAAAAAAGATGGGAAATTGAACATCCCTGCCCTGAATGTAACCATTGGGAAACAGGTGTACCGCACCAAGCCCATCGGCATCCAGGTGGAAAAAGGTGGTGGGCGTTCCCAGATGGCTAACCTGTTTATCGAGGCCAAGACGGACAAGGAGCAGGCCTTTCCCGGGGAACAGGTGACGGTGACTTATCGTCTATTTACACGAGTCAATTTATCCATAGAAAATATTGAGTACCCCAAAAGCGTGGGCTTTTGGCATGAAGATTTACGCGTGGCCCAGACAGTGCGTTTCAGGGACACCCAGATTCAAGGTGTGGGATACAAAGTAGCGACACTATACAAGGCAGCCATGTTTCCCACCCAAACAGGGGAATTAACCATTGACCCCATGACAGTTACCTGTAATGTGGAAATTCCCCGTAACAGGCGCCCTGGCGGCGTCTTCGATGACCCCTTTTTCAATTCCATGTTCCGGGAAACCCAGCGCCAGTTTGTTCAATCCGATTCCTTGATAATTGATGTAATGCCCTATTCCCAGACACCGCCTGCGGATTTTACCGGCGCTGTGGGGCGCTTTGAAATTGAATCTTGGGTGGATACGCCGAATGTGAAGGTGAATGAAGCTGTTACATTCAAAGTCCGGTTAACGGGTACTGGAAACCTGAATCAGTTCAATATCAGTAATATTCCCTTCCCTCAAAACATGGAGGTCTTCCCGCCAACTTCATCTTTTAAACGGGATGAGTTTCGGGATGAATTAACTGGAGAACAAAATTTAGAATACATTTTAATTCCCAGGTCTGCAGGAAATTTTCGTCTTAATCCTGTAACCCTAACGTACTTTAATCCGAATATGGTACAATTCATGACAGCCAGGTCAAAAACGGTAGTGGTCCATGTCAATCCCGGTGATAAAACGGAAATTGCATCAACGAAATTTAATCGGGAGGATGTGGCCTTGATTGGCGAAGATGTTCGCTATATTCGCACGGAGCCGCCAAAATGGCGATCCAAAGGAAAACAGTCCATCCCGATATGGGTTTGGTCCACTTATGTAATAGCCGCAGCCCTGTTCGTATTCCCTGGCATTTTCACCAAAATGAAAGATAACCGAATTTCCTCCGCTGATGTCCGAAAGTCTCGAGGCGCATTGAAACTGGCCATTAAAGATTTGTCCAAATCAGTTGATGATCCATTTTCCCATACGGCCATGGTAATTTACCGCTATCTCCAATCAAAACTGTTTTTATCGTCAGATAACCTGGATCCTTTAACCATCGAAATGGAATTATCAGGAAAAATATCTTCTGATTTAATAATTGAAACAGTCTCCATAGCGAAACTCTGTGACGCGGGCCGATTCGGGCCCCATGCGGCTGAATCAGAAGATACACTGCAATCCCAGGCAGGGGATCTATTGAAAAAGATTGACCGGGAACTGGTATGAGAAAAGCTATACCCTATTTCGCATTCTTTTCTTTAATCATAGGACAGACTTCCGATTCTTTGTTCCATTTGGCGAATCGGTATTATGAAACTGAGCAATATCGGCAGGCGGCAAATCATTATGAAATCCTGTCCCGGCAAGTTGAACATGAGGACCTTTACCTGAATTTGGGGAATGCCTATTTTCGCATGGGAGAAGTGGGCCACGCCGTTTGGGCTTACGAAAAAGGCTATGCTCTTTCTCCAAGGGATGGGGATATTAATTATAATTTGAATTATGTTCGTACCCAGGTTAGGGACCGTATTCTGCCGCCGGATGATTTTTTCCTTGTGGCTTTTTACCGTTCGAATATTGAAAAATTAACTATCTTGGATTTGCTTATCTTGGGCGGACTTATTTTTATCGGACTGGGTGGACTATATATCCTGCGAATCTATGGCACTATCCCTAAAAGATCCGGGAGAATTCTAAATGGGATTTTACTGATTGCTGTCCTGTCCACAGGATGGATCATGCTGGATAAATATTGGAATGTTTCGGACAAACAGGAGGGGATTGTAATTGCTTCAGCTGTAGATGTTCGTTCGGCGCCGATTGCCCGAGGAGAGAACGTGGTATTTCGGATTCATGAAGGAACGAAGGTGGATATCACCACCTCTCAGCCCGGCTGGTTTGAAGTGATTCTTTTAGACGGTAAAAAAGGGTGGGTCCCGGAAGATGAGGTACGCGCCCTGTGAGAGTTTTAAGTTTTTTTCTTTTACTCGGCCTCGCCATGGGCCAAGAGAAAAAAGTCATTTTTGACCCGGATAAACTCAACGATCCTGAACCGCGCTGGCCAAAAATTATTTCACCATACAGTGTGGATACGGAAGAGGTGCGGGCTGAAGGTAATCCTGATTCATTACAAGTAATCGTGGAAGGATTCCGCGTCCAGGTTTTGGCCACCCGTACAAGAGAAAATGCAGATCGGCTTAGAGATGAACTGTCTGTTGAATACGGGAATAATATTTATATTGTATTCGAAGCACCCAATTATAAAGTTCGAATCGGCAATTTCATTGACCGGCGCAAGGCGGAGGTATTGCGCCAATCTTTGGTTAATAAAGGCTATCCCTCAGCGTGGATCATCCGCACCCGGATCGACCCAAAGATTAGGTAAAAGTGGGATAAGCATCCTGCTTGTACGCCTTTGGCGTGGCCTGTCGTGGACAACCAGCCTGCCCGTGCGTAATAAAATGAAGGCGGGGGATGGTTGTCCCACATTTCTAACAAACCTGTTTTCGTTTTTCTCCAGATTGGAAGAGGAGTTGCTTTAATATATTTTGTATATATGGTAATGTGAATTAAATCACTCGAATTTTATATATTTGAGTAAGGAATGACAATATCTTTCATTGGTGTGCAAGGATGAACTTGTGAATCGTTCCTTTTCAAAACACCTGAAAGGATAAGCTGCTAAGCGTCATTTCAATCCTTTTGTTAAAAGAAATACTTCCGGTTGTCCACGATTTCAGCTTTATCCCTGAGGTTTGCCATCCAACTTTGGTAGGTGCGGATTTGTTTTTGGCGGGTCAAATCGAGCCGCACCAAATCCTTTTGGATATCCCAGGCCGTAGAATCAAAAGCGCTGATACCTTTGACTTTGATTAAGCCATAGCCTCGAAAGGTTTTAACGGGCCCGATGAGATCACCCTCATTGGCATTCAGGAGGGCACCCACAACATGATTCGATCTTCCCAGGGAAATAAAGGAACTGCTTAATTTTTTTGTGTCCGATGGAACAAAATCCAATTTATCATTATCCTGTTTCAAAGATTCGAATGATGCACCGCCCCTAACCTTTTCTTTCAGTGCTTCGGTAAGTTTTTCAGCAGCGCTTATTTCCATATTCCTGGTGATTGAAGCATAAACCTGGGTGCGTACATCATCAAAGGATGTGACACCGGCAGGGATGACAGAATCCAGGGTGAAAACAGCGTAAAAATTATCGCTTTCCATGGGGTCGGAAATTGTGCCTTTTTCGGAATTATAAGCCCAGCGGACAGCAGAACGAAATGCACCCAGGCTACCGATAAACATATCCTTTTCACCCAATGATTTGATGGGGAGGGATTGAACACCATGGCTATCCAGGGCAGCTTCAAAGCCGTAATCCTGAGCATCATAACTGAAAAGAGTCGCCTTGCGCCGTAATTCTGTCCGCGTATTTTGTCCTAAATCAATTTTCAATAGAATATGACTCGCTTTAACCTGGTGGTTATCTTTACCATTATTGCGGATGCTGTCCACCTTAATTATATGGTAACCAAACTGGGTGAGGACAGGGCCCACAACCGATCCTGATTTGGCTTTAAATACCGCTTCATCAAAGGGTCCGACCATTTGGCCTTTACCGACCCAGCCCAACTCGCCGCCGCGGCCGGAATCTGGTGTAACCTGGTTTCCGGGATCTTGCGAATGAATGTTGGCTAAAACGGAAAATTCCTTGCCTTCACTGTATTCCATGATGATAGCCAGGGCTTCTTCCTTGATCTGCAGTGTATCTGCGTTAGCGGGAGTTTTAGCCCAGCTCACATAGGATAAATGGCGTTTTTCATCCTGTTCAAAATCAGCCAAGCGGGATTTGTAATCGGCCAACAATTCTTTTTCAGTCGGTTTTACAATTTGATCTTCAATTGCCGTAGTTGCGATATGCAGGGCAGAGATAGTATAATCGGCAGTGCGCTTTAAGAATTCTTCCCGGACTTCCTCCCGGGAAACAACGGCAGACATATTTATGTGCTGTTGGAGTTTAAAACGGGGAATATAATAATCGCGCATCCATGCTTCGATGGGCGCCCAGTCCAGCATCCCCGGGGTATTGAGCGCTTGGTGGTAATTTTCTTCATTGAACTCATTATTCACAAAGAAAAGACGTTGAATATCAATAGGCGGATTATTTTCCAGGTGGTAAAGTATTTCATCATCCATAACCGTTATATCCAAGTCCTCCATGGCCTGTTCAGTTAACTTTTCTTCAATAAAGGCGTTCCACACTTCTTCGCGGATGGCATCAATATGTAGGTCGGAAATTTCAGTACCGGAATTGCGGAGCGCTTCCATGCGTACATTCACCGCCTGGTTAAATTGATCGGGAGTAATGTGGGATCCATTCACAGATCCAATTGCTTCGGAGGGACTGACCCGGCCCAAAAGCTGATCGATAATGTTAGCACCGCCAACCAATCCACCGACAGTCATACTCAGCAAAAATAAAGCCAGAAGCGTCCATAATACAATGTGCATACGGTTGCGGAGTGTTGTCATCATTGCCATAAAAATTTGTCCTTAAGTAAAAAGTGGTTAGAACTTCAAAAGAAGGGGTGCAAATTTATGTTTTTGTCTATCCCAAAGGCAATGAACAAAGCCATGTAAATTATAATTGTTTATGTTTAATAAATTGATTGCAAATTTGAACCCCTGAGTTCCCCATTATATAGGCCGTAGAGATGGTATATAAGTGTTCAGAGACATGGTATACAGTTTTTAAAATGATCTCCCGTTTGACCTTGGGTACATCTGTACTAATTTTCGCAGACTTATTTGATGATATCCATTGCCTGACCTGCACCCCACACCGGAAAAACACCCCTTAATCCAATCCGGACCTATGTCGGCTTTGTATCATAAAGTCGTGAATTGTTCCGCTTGTCCGAGGTTAGTCAAATTCCGAACTAAAGTTGCCCATGAAAAACGAAAACAATTTATGGATTGGACATACTGGGGGAAACCTATTCCCGGTTATGGTGATCCGCAGGGAGAAATATTATTGGTTGGTTTGGCCCCGGCCGCCCATGGTGGAAACCGCACCGCCCGTGTATTTACCGGTGATAAATCAGCCGATTTTTTAGTAAATTGCCTCTACGCGGAGGGTCTGGCAAACCAACCCAATTCCGATTCCCTGGATGATGGCCTGGAATTAAAGAATACATTCATGACGCCTGTATTGAAATGTGTGCCGCCCAAAGATAAGCCCACCAGTGGGGAATTACGTAATTGTGCAAATTTTTTTAGCGCTGAAATGAAATTGCTGAAAAATATAAGGATAATCCTGGCTCTGGGTAAAATCGGGTTTGACGGGTGCTTAAAGTACTTTCGTCAGGACTATAATCTTAAAATGAAAAATTTCCCCTTTGGTCATGATCGCAAATTTGTAATGCCCAATGGAATGATCTTGTGGGGATGTTACCACCCCAGTCCGCGGAATGTGAATACAGGACGCCTGAATTTTGAAATGATGACAAAATTATTAAGAAAAATAAAAAGGACACTAAGTCAATGAACCACAAACTATTTCCCATAATTATTATTTGTTCTTTTATTTTCGGTGAAGGGAAAAGATTATCATTTGATGATGTACAGGGAAAATCACCCTTTAAGTTTGCCCGGTTGGGGATGATGGTCTGGTTTTCCGATGAAAATGCTTATCTAACTTGGGGAAAGGATGAATATAAAGGGGATATTGTCCGTGTTACTTTCCCGGAACGGGATACAACCGAATTCGTTGACAGTTCTGCTTTTTATATTAATGGGAAAAAACTCAAGGTAAGCCGCTTCAGTTTTGATTCATCGGGAAATAACCTATTATTGTTGTCGAACCGTGAACGCATTTGGCGCCACTCCTTTACGGGTACATACCATGTGATGGATTTGAGTACAAAAAATATTCTTCCTGTGAGTAAAGAAAATTTTGGATTGCGGAATGTGAAATTATCCCCCGATGGCACCCGAGCGGCATACGTCCGAAATGATAACAATCTTTACGTGTTTGATTTTTTAAGGAATAAAGAAAAACGTCTGACCTCCAATGGTTCTAAGGTGATTTCAAATGGTCATTTTGGGTGGGTATATGAAGAAGAATTTGGTTCATTCGACGCCTATCGCTGGTCTCAAGACAGCCGCTACATCGCCTATTGGGAAGAAGACCAATCTCAGGTTCCTGTATTTACCATGTTTGATGAATTGTCTCTGTATCCTAAAACGCAAAAAATTCGTTACCCCAAAGCAGGACAGACAAACCCAACCATGAAAATATTTGTTGTGAATGTGAAAAACGGTCACCGAAAAGAAATGGATATCGGCGATGCAGATGATACATATTATCCCTGGTTGGAATGGACCGGTAGTAAAAAATTGACCGTTATGCGAATGAACCGTCTGCAAAAAGAATGGACTTTTCTGACGGTGGCAACAAAAAATGGAAAATCAATTGATGGATTGAGTGAAGCGGATCCCAATGGCTGGGTAGAACTTCATCGCAATTACAAATTTTTAAAGAATGGTAATATCCTTTGGTTGTCAGAACGGTCGGGGTGGCATCATTTATTTATCCATACACCTGCAGGAAAATTGATTCATCAAATTACCGATGGCAACTGGGAAGTGAAAAAAATCATCCACGTGGATGAAGAAAATGAAACTGTTTATTTTACATCGAATAAAGAATCGGTTTTCGAAACGCGTTTTTATTCTGTCGGTTTTGATGGAAGTGACTTGAAATTGCTGACTAAAGAAAAGGGCTCACATTCCGTGAAAGTTTTGCCTGCAGGAAATACCTTTATTGATTCCTATTCCAGTATAATTACGCCAACAAAGCACCTGCTGAAAAATATGGA
>JAYEFG010000192.1:0-5300 GCA_034658595.1 Fidelibacterota bacterium
AGCGGATGGGTTGAATTACCATCTATTACCCAAGGCAACCGAGTGATGGCTTATACAGAAAAAATGGGTTATTTCAGGATGGGCCCGAAAACATTGATTGTACCGGGACAGACTGCCTTGAAGCAGAATTATCCCAACCCGTTTAATCCCATTACAACCATTGAATATGATTTAGGATTTGTTGATGGTCCATTCCAAAAAGTAAACCTGACAGTTTATGACATCCTTGGCCGCAATGTTAAAACATTGGTCAATGAACAGCAGGGTATAGGCAGGTACCGGTTGAAGTGGAATGGGAAGGATCAAAATGGTGTGCCCGTTGCCTCGGGGATTTATTTTGTCCATTTATTAACCGATATGGGCCGCAGCCAGACGAAAAAGATTATGTTAATAAGATGAGATACAGTTTCCGTAAAGCAACAATATTATTCGTCATAACTATTGGACTGATCACCTTTGATGCATGTCGGAAAAAATACTATGCGACGGCAGAGGATATGGTGGATTTCGGATGGGTGTTGTACAAGACAAAGGACTACCTCAACAGCAATTCATGGTTCCATGATGCCGTGAAAGAGGACGCAAATTGGAAAGATGGATATAACGGCCTGGGGTGGACTTATGCCAAATTGATGGTCTTGGACAGCAGCATTTCTCATTTCAATACAGGATTAACCAAAAAACAGGATGCTTGGAATCCCACCGATGTACACGCAGAAATCCTGGCTGGCTTAACCTTTGGCTATCATGCCCAGGGAAAGGATGCAAAGACGGTTCAATACGGAAGAACATTCCTGGATTCAACGGTAAAACCCTTAACAGCTGGATGGTTATTTACCCATGATTCACTTTTAAATTATTTAGACGTACGCATTACCCTCGCGGCATCTTATTTTGCACTGGGTAAGTTTGATTCAACCATTTTACAAGTCACTATAATTTTGGACTCATTAAATTCCAGTGAACTACCGATTACGGATACAACCTTAATCGGCCGCAACGAAATGGCCAAACAGATCATGACACTTCAGGATTATCTCCTGTCAAAATAGGAATCCATTGAAACAGGATCATTCATTTTGGATGAAACAGGCTTTAATTCAGGCTGAACATGCATTTGCCGCTGAGGAAATACCAGTGGGTTCAATCGTTGTTCATGAAGGAAAAGTGATTGGCAGGGGGTATAATCAACGGGAGCAATTGAATGATCCAACCGCCCACGCCGAAATAATCGCCATAACAGCCGCTGCCAACACAAAAGGAGATTGGCGTTTGAATGAATGTATTCTTTATGTGACCAAAGAACCGTGTCCCATGTGTGCAGGTGCCATTGTAAATGCCCGATTAAAAATGGTTGTTTTTGGATGCTATGATGAGGAAGCTGGCTGTTGCGGATCCTTATATCAATTATGCGGTGATCCGCGGTTCAAGACAAAAGTTGCTGTAAAAGGCGGAGTGATGGAAGAACAATCGCTTTCAATTATCCAAGATTTTTTTTCAGTTCGTAGAAACACTTAATTTAGTGCTTTATTTATTGGAGAGGTGGCAGAGCCTGGCTGATTGCGCCGCACTCGAAATGCGGTATGCCCTTTGGGCATCGGGGGTTCAAATCCCTCCCTCTCCGCTCAATGTGGGACAACCATCCTGCTTGTCCGCCCCATTTACAAATTAAATGATCGTGGCAGGATTGTCCGCCTTCGGTATGGTTCATTCACCCGAAATAAACTGTAAAAAAACGAGCGGTAAGCGAGGTAAGGGCACATCTTAAAAACCGGTCAGATTTCGGGTTTATTTATTTTTTAGTGTAAATTGTTACTTATGAATCGCCGCAACGTATTAATACATCTTTCGGGATTATTCTTAATCTTTATTGTCTTCGTTGTTTCATGCGAAGATAAGGCTAACTCTGTTGAGCCTGTACTCGATTGGCGCAACCTTGATTTAACTGAAGAATGGCAAGTTGGCAAAACCAATGTGGTAGGTATTGACCCAGAAAAGCTTAAAGATGGGATCAAGAGTGTTAAATCATTGCAGGGGTTTTATAGTATTGCGGTTGTTTATAAAGGTCGCCTCGTTACCGAGGAATATGCAATTGGCGATATTTCCACGAAATATTATGTATGGTCCATAACCAAAAGTTTTCTTTCAGCAATTTATGGGCAAATGATAGACCTGGGATTGCTTGGGGATGAATTTGGTACCATTGATGCCTATTACCTCAGTCTAACTGATTCTTTGAAAAAATCAATCAAATTATCGAATTTGCTCACCATGACTTCCGGGATTAACGATGACCTTTCTTACATGCAGAAGGAGGACCCACCCCAATATATTCTGAGTAATAATCTGGTTTTTTCCCCGGGAACCTCGTGGGGGTACACCTCTGCCGGTACACACATTTTATCGGATGTAGCCACAAAAATAACCAATCAATCCGCGAGGGATTTTGGTGATAAAAACCTCTTTTCAAAAATCGGCATAAAGGATTATACATGGACTGTAGATCAAAACGGCGTATCTAATGGGGGCTATGGGTTAACACTTCGATTGCGGGATATGTTAAAATTCGGCCAACTTTTTTTACAGGAAGGAAAATCCGGGGGAGAGGAAATTATTTCCTCCGGTTGGGTCAACAAATCTACATCAATGCTAATTCCGTTTAATGAACCTCAAAGCTGGGGGTATGGATACCTGTGGTGGATAACAAAGGTAAAGGGCGCTAAAGTTTATTATGCTGCGGGTTATGCGGGCCAGTTTATAATCGTAATACCCTCAAAGGCCATGGTGGTGGCGGCTACGTCAAATTCTCAACCGGTACAAGGATATGTCAATAATCTTTACGATACCATAATGGATAAAATTGTGAGTAGTTTCTCGGCGCCAAATGATAATTAAATCGAATAGTTATTAGTGTAAATTCAAATTAGCGGGAATTTAAATGCGAAAATTAATCTTTTTCATTCCATTCATTTTATTGGCAGAAAGCCTCTTGCACCCCGATGCCCGCAAAAATCGTGATCATAATTCATTAGGTTTTGGTGTTTCCGGGGATGTAGCCATTTCTGAGGGTGTTTTTTATGTCGGCCAGACAGGATCATCCTTAAACAATGGTTCCATTTATATTTACTCATCCAACGGCATAGGAGGTCTTGACCAGGAAGAAATTATGGCTCCAATCCAGGGTGAGCTTGGATTTGATTTTGGTTATTCAATTTCGGTCCATAAAGATTTAATGATTGTAGGAGCACCTCATAGAACTGATTTAATTGGTAAAGCTTTTTTGTATAATAAGGAAAACAATGGCCAGTGGAGTCTAATCAAATTGGTTCAAACCAAAAAGAGATTTGCAACGCCTGATTTTGGTTCTGAGGTGGCCATTGGGGAGCATCAAATATTAATTGCAGATAGGAATGCCAATGATGGAAAAGGTGTGGTGTTTACTTTTTCCAAAAACAAGGAAACAGGTGTTTGGGAGGAAAGAAATACCCTTTCTTATAAATATATCAATATTGATGGTCTATTTGGACATTCAATCGCTATAAAAAATAATTTGTCAATAATTGGGTCGAGAAATGGAAATGTTGCGATTTCATTTAAATTTGATTCAGCAATACAAGAATGGGAAGAAAATCATATTTTTATGCCGAATAATAACCAAAGTGGAAGTCGGTTCGGTTTCTCCGTCGATTTATCGGATGATTATATAATCATTGGAGCTCCGGGATATGATGAAAAAGGATTGGTAGAATTATATAAAATAAATGATGATTCTTGGGAAAATCTTTTAACCATTTCCAATCCTGATGGGATAATAGAATCTTACTTTGGAGCAGCAATTTCCATTGAAAATGATAAAATATTGATTGGGAATTTTAATGGAGAAAAATCCTTTTTATTTTCAAAAGGATCTGGGGATTTTGTTTTAAAATCCGCCTTAGCGTCTCCGAGTAAAAATAGGGATGGGAAGTTTGGACGATCATTGGATATGGTTGACGGAAAATTAATAATTGGAGCCACTTATGGTGAAAATGCATATATCTATAAATCAAATGATAAAATGAATTGGGTGGAGAATCATAGTGTTTCCAGCAATAATAGAGAATTCGGAATATCGGGCCAAAAATCTAAATGTATCAATGGTAAAGCAGGCGATTTTAGTTGCAAAAGTATTGATCTTTTATCCTTAATTACACCAAAAGATTTAAATGGGGGAAACAATACAGAATTAAATGATATTTGGGGGTGGATAGATTCTACAACAGGAAAAGAATATGCATTAGTCGGATTACTAATTGGAACATCTTTCGTAGATGTTTCCGACCCAGTAAATCCTATTGTTCTTGGTTTTTTGCCGACTACAACGAACGGGTCATTATGGCGAGATATGAAAGTGTATAAGGACCATGTCTTTGTTGTTGCTGATAATGCAGGAAATCATGGTGTGCAGATTTTTGATCTTACTCAACTTCGAGGTGTTACAGAATTCACGGAATTCTCAATGACATATCATTATGATCTAGTTGGATCAGTCCATAACATTGCTATTAATGAAGAAACTGGTTTTGCTTACGCGGTTGGGATTGGATCTGCATCCAAAGATGAATATATGTGTGGCGCACATATCATAGATATTAATGATCCTGCTAATCCAACTTATGCTGGTTGCTTAGGTGATAAAACAACCGGAAGATATAATGATGGATATATACATGATGGTCAGTTTGTTATTTATAAAGGTCCAGATAGTGATTATTATGGTCAAGAAATTGCGTTTACTTGTAATGAAACAGCTTTGGGAATCGCTGACGTAACAGATAAATCTAATCTAAAGATAATTTCCAAATTTGAAGTGACTAATAATTCCAAAAGATATATTCACCAAGGGTGGCTTTCAGAAGATCAAAAATATTTTTTTGTGAATGATGAATTGAATGAATTAAGAGGATTGGATAACACTCAAAATACTTTGATTTTTGATTTAACCGATTTGGATAACCCCAAAATGCTATCTAAATACGATTCCGGATTAAAAACCATTGATCATAATAATTATGTTGTTGGCGATTTCTTGTACCAGTCCAATTATTCCGCTGGCTTACGTGTATTGTATATTAAGGACCCAATACAACCAACAGAGGTGGCATATTTTGATACGTATTCCCCTGGAAATAAATTAGATTTTGTTGGTGCATGGGGTAACTATCCATATTTTAATAGCGGTACCATTTTGGTTTCTTCCATAGAAGATGGATTATTTATCCTTAAGGCAACAGATGGGGGTAATATGGCCACAAAAACAG
>JAYEFG010000193.1:0-18813 GCA_034658595.1 Fidelibacterota bacterium
TCTATTAGAAAAAGGGGCTGCAAGTTTCTAAAACTCTGTGTGACCGCCGCCGCAGCTTCCCTGTAACAGCCCCATAATTCCATTCAATTAATCAATATTTCTTATGGCTCAGAATTTTAAAGCACAGCAAATGGGTGGTATGTGGGTTGGAAAAAGTTTAAATAAAGATGAGCGGGTGGGCAAAATATCTAATACAACTAAAATCAATTATAACGTAAAACCGAGTTTCAATCTCCTAATTCAAGGGGATAGGAGTGTGTAAAAAGGCGCATAATATTTTGATGCTATTTTTCCAAAATTGTTCAATAATTCAATTATAAATTGACGAAGAGTTTTCTTAGATGTTTATGTCCAGGTTACCAGTCTGTTATTTGAAATACCCGAAACAACTTCGGGCAGCCAGTATCGGCAGGGATTTACTTTTACCAGATTCAGACCAAAGACTTTGTTAAGACAAAGAAGATGGTGTTATTGAAGTCGCGTGAACGCTATACTAACTATAAGGAAGCCTCCTCACGGGGGCTTTTTTATTTTATTAATTGTTCAACTAAATCCGGCACCCCCACCCCGGCCTTCTCTTTTATGATTTTAAAATCATAAATATTTTTGCCTTCCAATTCTTTCGGGTCAATATAATATTTCTCCGCAAAAGGCGGCGCATAATTAACCAATCCCGCCGCCGGGTAAACGGACAGAGACGTTCCGATCACTATTACAACATCTGCCATTTCAACAATAAGAATTGCTTTTTCAATCATAGGTACTGCTTCTCCAAACCAAACAATGTGCGGTCTCAATTGAGAACCCTTTTCGCAGGTATCGCCCATTTTCATTTCCCAATTGTCCAGCTCATAAACCAAAGTTGGATCAACTGAACTTCTGGCCTTGTTTACTTCACCGTGGAGATGAATCACATGGGTCGAACCGGCCCTTTCATGGAGGTCATCAATATTTTGTGTAATGATATTTACATCATATTTTTCCTCAAGTTTTGCCAAAGCTAAATGTGCTTTATTTGGTTTAGCCTCAAGAACTTGTTTTCGTCGATCATTATAGAAATTGAGAACCAACGCCGGGTCTCTATGCCAAGCATCCGGGGTAGCCACATCATACACATTATGGTTTTCCCATAACCCATCGCTATCGCGAAATGTTTTGAGACCACTTTCAGCACTCATTCCTGCCCCGGTAAGTATTACGATTCGTTTCATCGGATGAAAATAAAAAGCCCTCCACAAATTGTGGAGGGCTTTTTATTTAATTTACTTTTTTAAACTTGGCTTAAAATCCCCAGCCTAATCCGATGCAAACAAATGGTACACCTATATCACCTAAAGAAAGGTAATAACCATTTAGACCGAAAAGAAAACCGCCCAGTCCAGTGATGTAGGCGGTACCGCAGTCTTCAGGGGCAGTTAGGGAAAAGAAAGGGGTCTGGCCCGCTTTCCGGGCCGGTTAGTCTTCTTTTAATTTTTTGTAAAATTTGGTTCCCCTTGAGTTGAATCCGGCATTATTAATCACCGAAATTCTCTTTATATTTCCAATCGATTTGAGAAATTAAATATGGCATGGATTGATATCATAAACGAAGAAAAAGCCGAAGGCGGCTTAAAAGATCAGTACACTGATCTGGTTGAATCTTGGGGCGGCGTGGATAATATTCTCAAGATCCACAGCTTAAATCCGGCATCCCTGGCGGCCCATGTACATCTATATAAAACGATCATGTATGGGAAGTCACCCATCCACCGGACCGATCGGGAAATGATCGCAGTTGTTGTATCGGCCATTAACCACTGTTATTACTGAATTGTCCACCATGGGGAGGGTCTTCTCAAACTCACAAAGAATGAATCCCTGGTCAGTCAACTGAAGTCCGACTATACACAGGCAGACATCTCCCCGGCCCAAATGGCCATGCTGGAATACGCCGCCAAACTCACGGAACATCCTGCAGATATGATCGCTGAGGATGTGGAACGACTGCGGGATGTGGGATTTAAGGATCGGGCTATTCTAGATATCAACCAGGTTGTGGCTTATTTTGCATATGTGAATCGGGTGGTTGACGGTTTGGGCGTTGATCTTGAAGATTTCTGGACAAAAAAATAAAATTGCCTGACCAGCCGAAACTGAAACGGGTCCTGTCTCTCATGGATGCTACCATGATCAATGTGGGGGGAATTATCGGTTCGGGAATTTTTATGGTGCCCGCAACCGTCGCGCTTTACACGGCCTCATCCTCCCTCTTTTTTATGGTATGGATCCTGGGGGGTATAGTTAGCCTTTTTGGTGCCCTATCCGTAGCGGAACTGGGTGCCGCCATGCCCAAAGCCGGCGGTCAGTATGTTTATTTAAACGAAGCTTATGGCCCAGTTTGGGGATACCTCTATGGCTGGTCCGCAGTGGCTGTGATCAATACCGCATCCATGGCGGCGGTGGGCGTTGCCTTTGCTGAATACCTTGGATTTTTCTATCCCATTTCGGATTTGGCGGTCAAAGGAATTGCGATTTTTACCATTGTCCTTCTCACAATTATCAATATTGTTGATGTGAAATCCGGGGCCCGGTTTCAAAACGTATTCACGTTTGCAAAATTAGGGGCTATCCTTGGTGTGATTTTATTGGGATTATTTCTTGAAGGTGGCTCGACTCAAAATTTCTTTCCCCTTTTCACGGATCGATCCACCCTATCGTTGATCGGTCCCCTGGGACTGGCTATGGTGGCTGTCCTTTGGACATTTGACGGATGGATCTTTGTCACCTACGTGGCGGGCGAGGTCAAAGATCCGGAACGAAATATTCCCCTGTCACTTATTTTCTGTATGGCCATTGTTGTGTCCGTTTACCTAGCACTGAACACCGTTTTGGTTTATGTCCTTGGTTTTGATCAAATGATCGGATCTGAATTGGTCATGACCGATGCGGTATCCATTTTTCTTGGTGAAAATGGTGCTGCCATTGTTACCATCATCATCTTGATTTCACTTATGGGCGCCAATAACGGAAATGTATTAACCAGCGCCCGGATCAACTATGCCATGGCAAGGAATAATCGCTTCTTTAAACAAGCAGGGCGAATTCATCCAAAATTCCAATCCCCGGCAAATGCGTTAATCATTCAATGTATCTGGGCATCCCTCCTTACGTTTACGGGCACCTTCAATCAATTGATCACATACATCATTTTTGCTTCATGGATCTTTTACGGCATGTCCGCCGGCGCTGTTATTATTTTGCGAAAGAAAAAACCCGATATGGATCGTCCATACAAAACACCATTTTATCCATTGATACCAATCATTTTTATTTTGTTCGCTATATTGTTAACCTTTAATACAATTATTGAAGCGCCACGGGATGCAGCTATCGGTACCGGGATTATTCTGGCGGGACTTCCACTATATTATTACTGGAAAAAGAATGACTAATATAAAACACCAAATCGATTCCGCGGTTGATGCTGCCCGGGAAGAAATTGTTTCTTTCATCCAGACATCGGTGCAATCTCCCAGCTTGGCCAACAATGAAGGTCCGGTTCAGGAATTGGTGCAGAATAAACTTGATTCACTTGGGCTAATAACACGAAGAATCCCGGTTATATTTGATGCAATAAAAGATCATCCTGCCTTTTGTGATGATGGGTTTTCTCCCAATACCCGCGTGAATGTTATTGGCCAGTGGAATAATGATGGGGGCGGGAAATCCTTGATCCTGAATGGACATGTGGATGTGGTGCCTACAGGTCCGGAAGAATTGTGGCAGGAATCGCCTTGGTCTGGTTCAATTAAGAATGGAAAAATCTATGGTCGGGGTTCCGCTGATATGAAGGGGGGACTAAGTGCTGCTATTTTTGCTGTTCAGATACTCAAAAAAATCGGTTTTAAACCCAATGGCAATGTGATGGTTCAAAGTGTTATTGGAGAAGAATCCGGCGGCTGCGGCACACTGACCAATATAGTAAAAGAATACTCCGCCGATGCGGCTGTCATCTTGGAGCCCACATCGTTAAAGATCTCCCCCATTCAATCTGGTGCCCTTACCTTTCGGTTAACGATTCCAGGTAGAGCCACTCATGCGGCCATGCGGTGGGATGGTGTCAGCGCCATTGAAAAATTCAATTTGATTCATCAATCGATTTTGAAATTTGAAAAAGAACGCCATCAATCATTCAATATAAAATATTACGAATCAAAGGATCGGGTAGCACCCATTAATATTGGCACTATTAAAGGCGGTGAGTGGCACTCCACGGTGCCAGGATCAGTTATTGCAGAAGGACGGTTTGGCGTTTTCCCAAATGAATCTGCAAAGGATGCGCGGGAAGCATTTGAAAATCACATCCGGGAATTCTCTGAAACAGACGAATGGCTCAAAGAAAATCACCCTGTTGTGGAATGGTTTGAAGGCCAATTCGAATCGGGACAAACCGATATTAAACATCCAATCATTCAATCACTTTCTGACTGCTATTTTCATTCAACTAAAGATGCGCCAATTATTGAAGGTGTCACCTACGGTTCTGACTTGCGACTTTTCACAAATCATGCCCATATTCCCGCCGTTCTTTTTGGCCCGGGAGATGTCCGTCTCGCTCATTCGGCCAATGAATATGTAGAAATTGAAGAAGTCCTTTTGACCATAAAAATAATCGCAAACCTGATTGTTAATTGGTGTGGAGATTCCCATGAATAAAAATTTCGGCTGCCAGAATATGGTGGATCCCATCCGGCGCGTTTTAATTAAGCATCCAAAGGATGCCTATCAAAATCAGAACAAGGTAAACGAGCAATCATCCCAACTCCATTATTTTGGAATTCCTGATTATGAAAAGGCGCTTTCCGATTATAAAAAGCTGGTTGGTTATCTTAAATCATCTGGTATTGAAATTCATTTTCTACCAGTTGACGATACCACTTCCCTTGATTCAGTTTACACCCACGATCCCTGTATCATTTCAAATGGTGGTGTAATCCTGTGTACCATGGGCAAGGATGCACGGGTGCCCGAATCAAAAGCCATGGAAGCCTACTTTGAATCCATTGGCGTTCCCATTCTTGGGCGCATTGAGTCCCCGGGAACTTTAGAAGGTGGCGATGTGGTATGGATTGATGAACACACCGTAGCCATCGGTGAAGGATATCGTTCCAATGCAGAAGGCATTCGCCAATTCAAAACATTGCTGGGTGATCATGTGGATGATGTGATATCAGTGTCACTTCCCCATTGGACCGGTCCTGCAGATTGTCTCCATCTCATGAGTAATATTTCCCCAATCGATCATGATCTCTATTTGGTGTATTCTCGATTGCTCCCGGTTCCATTCAGACAATATCTTCTCGACCGCCAAATCAAACTTGTTGAAGTTCCGGATGAAGAATATGAATCTATGGGATGTAATGTATTGGCAGTGGCGCCGCGAAAAGTGATCATGATAGCTGGCAACCCCATTACGCAACAACGATTGGAAACGGAAGGTGTGGATGTCCATACCTACGATGGATCAGAAATATCAATCAAAGGTGCTGGCGGCCCCACTTGTTTAACACGTCCATTTTTAAGATCCGTTTAATGCAATACGAAAACCAATTTTCCGCACATACTCAGCTTAAATTATCTCCCTTTTTTGAGCGCACATCCAAGTTAAACGAATCCCAAGAATGGCGCCGTTGGTCCGGCTATCTTGCTGCCACCCAATATGAGCTCACCCATGATAATGAATATTTCGCCATACGCACCAAGGCCGCTCTTTTGGATATTACTCCTTTATATAAATACATTATTGAAGGGTCCGATGCACAACGGTTTCTGGATCGGTTGGTAACACGAAATATTAAAATCTGCAAAGTGGGACAAGTCATGTACACGCCCTGGTGCGATGAAGACGGTAAACAAATTGATGATGGTACCGTACAAAGATTATCGGAAAATAAATTCCGGATTACCAGCGCCGAACCCAATTTGGAATGGCTTGAAACCAACGCTACGGCTATGGATTTGTCTATATCAGATGATTCATTTACCACTGCTGCCTTGGCGCTTCAAGGCCCCAATGCCAGGGCTATTCTTAATAAAGTTGCTACCGATTCATTAAATAGTCTCAAATTTTTCTGGATGATGGATACACATTTTGGAGAAATTTCTATTTCCATTTCCCGCACGGGATATACGGGCGATTTAGGGTATGAAATCTGGATGGATCCGAAATATGCATTGTCCGTCTGGGATTTGCTAATGGATAAGGGCAAGCCTTTCGGTATTACGCCTACCGGACTCCATGCTTTGGATATGGCACGGATCGAAGCGGGGTTAATATTGTTGGATATAGATTATATATCATCGAGACACGCCATTGTGGAGAACAGAAAATCTTCTCCCTACGAACTTGGGTTGGGCTGGGCTGTGAAATTGAAGAAAAAAGATTTTATTGGGAAAAAAGCATTGGCAGCAGAACAAGCCCGGGGACCGGAATGGGAATTTGTAGGCATCGAAATTGAGTGGAATGAACTGGAAAACCATTATAGAAAAGTTGGGCTTCCGCCCAGACTACCAGGCACAGCATGGCGAACCAGTATACCATTATACAAAGGCAATGAACAAGTGGGTTATGCAACCAGCGGTTGCTGGTCTCCCATAATGAAAAGATATATCGCCTTGGCTCATGTTAAGGCAGAATATGCCAAAGAAAACACCCAATTGGATTTCGAATTGAAAGTAGAACATTATAGAAAACTCACACCGGCGCGAATCGTGAAAACACCTTTTTTTGATCCGGAAAGGAAGCGGTCATGTCCAGTGTAAAGAAATATGATGCTATTGTCATCGGTGGTGGACATAATGGCCTAACCGCAGCGGCTTATTTGGGCCGTGCCGGAAAAAAGGTGCTGGTTTTGGAACGGCGATATATTCTCGGCGGCGCGGCGGTTACGGAAGAAATTTATCCTAAATTTAAATTTTCGGTTTGCTCCTACGTAGTGAGTCTCATGAAACCCAATGTGATGCGGGAATTGATGCTGCCCAAGTTCGGATTGGAACTACTTCCACTTGAAAGCACATTTACGCCATTGGATAATGATTATTTGATTCGGACTGCTGATGCAGATCAAACCTATCGTGAAATTGCACGACATTCTCGAAAGGACGCGGAAACGTATAGGCGGTTTGGTCCCGCAATGGGCCAAATTGGAATGGCTGTGCGACCCATTTTAGAAACCGTGGCCCCCAACGCTATTCGTCCCAGCTTGTCTGATCTGGGTGCCATAAAAAAATTATTAGATCATTTTAAATCCTTAAGCAGTGAACAATTCGAATATTTGACCAAACTAATGACCATGAGTTCCGCCGACTTTTTGGACGAATGGTTCGAGTTCGAACCCCTGAAAGCATCCATGTCTGCCAGCGGAATTATTGGCACCTTCATGGGTCCGCGCTCCCCCGGTTCAGCTTATGTGATGCTGCACCATTATATGGGTGACATTGATGGATCGTTTCGCGCTTGGGGTTTTCAACGGGGCGGCACTGGCGCTGTGAGCATGGCTATCGCCCGTTCCGCAGAACATTTCGGCGCTGATATAATGACGGAAGCACCGGTGGAAAAAGTGATCGTCAAAAATGGTCACGCTGTGGGTGTGGCCCTGGAAAATGGCGATGAATACTGTTCGGATATTGTTATTTCCGGCTTGGATCCAAAACTAACCTTTTTAAAAATGGTGGACGAGGGTGATCTACCTTCAGATTTTGTGACCGATATAAAAAACTTCCGCATTCGCGGATCATCTGGGAAAGTGAATTTGGCGTTGGATGCTCTCCCGAACTTTACCTGTCTGCCCGGCGATGGTCACCATCTGCGGGGTGCCATTTCAATCAGCCCCAGTTATGATCATTTAGAGCGGGCTTACGACGATGCCAAGTATGGCAATTTTTCTCAAGAACCCTATATGGATATAATTCTGCCATCGGTTATAGATCCGGATATGGCGCCACCGGGGAAACACGTCATGTCATGTTTTGTTCAGTATGCGCCTTACGATATAAAAGGTGGCTGGAACGACCAGAAACGTGAAGCATTCGGGGATGTCGTAATAAATACTATCGCCCGATATGCTCCCAATATCAAAGATATTATTCTACACCGGCAAGTGTTGACACCGGCAGACCTGGAATCCACATTTGGTTTGACGGAAGGTAATATATTTCATGGTGAACTTTCACTACAGCAACTGTTTACCATGCGTCCGGCCGTAAAATGGGCCGATTATACAACACCAATTAAGAATTATTATCAATGTGGTTCGGGGACTCACCCCGGCGGTGGAATTACAGGCTCTCCCGGTGAAATGGCGGCAAAAAAGATATTGGGAAATTGGTAATGAATCGATTTGATGTTATCATTGTTGGCGGTGGATTAAACAGTTTGATTGCCGCATCCATTTTAGCCCAATCGGGGAAAAAAGTTTTACTCCTTGAAGCAAGAGATCAAGTTGGCGGTTTGGCATCCACTTCCGAATTTGCACCGGGATTCAAATGCAATGTGATCAACGATGTTGTAAAATGGATCGATCCCCGAGTGATGAAACAATTGAATCTTGAGTCTCACGGATTGGAGCTTCACTCTCCGGATATAGTCCGAATTGCATTGGATACTCAAGGCCAGCATATTGTACTTCATCGTGATCCAAACGAGACGGCCGGGTCCATTGCCAACCATTCAGAAAAAGATGCAAAGGTGTGGAAACAGTTCACGGAATACATTGATAAACTGACTCACTTTTTAGAAAAACTCTATGAATTGACACCGCCCAAATTGCCAAACATTGGATTAAGAGAAGCATTTTCCATGCGCTCAATGTTAACTCCCATTCGGAAGCACGGTACCCGTGGTTTGGTGGATTTTATGCGGGTAGCACCCATGATGATGCCGGAGTTAGTGGACGAGTGGTTCGAAAATAAATTGCTTCGGTCTACTGTTTCTGCGGCTGGAATTCACCACCTTTCATTTGGTCCATTTGCTGCTGCTACAGGACTCAATCTTTTGCACCAGCATGTCCATAGTAAGGGTGTATTTCACAATGCCAATTTTGTAAAAGGCGGGACGGGAAAATTAACCTATGCGGTAAAATTATCCGCTAAATCTGCAAATGTTGAAATTAGGACCCATGCAAAAGTCAGTGCCATCAATGTGGAAAATGGTGTTTGCAATGGTGTTACTTTGATTAATGGTGAATCAATTCAAGCAGATCATGTTGTATCTGGATTGGACCCACAGAATACATTTATCAATTTGGTGGGACAATCAGAGTTGAACCCGTCCTTTGCCACCCAACTTCTAAATATTAAATATCGGGGCAGTACAGCTCGAATCCATTTTGCCTTAAATGGATTACCACAAATAAATAGAATTCAAGAATATCAAATGAGCACCGTCTTTTCCGCAAATCCATCTATTGAATATTTAGAACAAACATCTGATTCAGTGAAATATGGACGGCTTGTGGAAAACCCTTATGTGGAATTCACCCTGCCATCTATTCTTAATCCGGACTTTTCACCGGACGGTAAACATGTTCTTTCCGCCACGGTTCAATATGCCCCCTATCATTTGCGAAATCAAAATTGGTCTGAAGAATTGAAGACCCAATTAAAAAATAATGTGGTTCGAGTATTGGAAAATTATGTCCCTGGAATTTCATCAATGATTGAATCATCATCCGTACTTTTACCTGTGGATTTAGAAAATCAATTCGGCCTCACCGAAGGAAATTTGAATCATGGTGAAATGACGCTTGATCAGTTTTTCTTCATGCGTCCCACCATAAGTTCAGCACAATATAAATCACCTATAGAAAATTTATATCTTTGCGGGCCGGGAACCCATCCCGGGGGCGGACTCCATGGAGCCAATGGATTTAATGCTGCACGAGAAATATTGAAATGAATTATTCCAAATATCAGGCCCTTGGGAATGATTATATCGTAATCAATCCAAAAGATATGAAGAATGAATTGACACCGGATATTATTCGATTGATCTGCCACAGAAACTACGGTGTTGGCTCTGACGGTATTCTGCTTGGGCCATTTAACAGTCAGTCGTGTGATTTTGGTCTAAAGATTTTTAATCCTGATGGCAGCGAAGCTGAGAAAAGTGGGAATGGATTACGAATATTTGCACGGTCGCTCGTGGACAATACAGTCACAGACAAAGCTACATTTACCGTTGAAACTCTAGGCGGCGCTGTTACATGTAATGTTAGTTCTGATCGCAGTATTGTGAAAGTAGAGATGGGAAAAGTCAGTTTCGACAGTACAATTATTCCTGTTAATGGACCACCCAGAGAAGTGATAAACGAATATATTGAAGTAGATAATCATACATTGAAGTTCTGTGCAGCAACAGTCGGGAATCCTCATTGTGTTGTAATTTCTGAAGAGCCGTCAGCTGAAATAGCCCATAGATTTGGTCCCATGATTGAGACAAATTCATATTTTCCAAATCGAACTAATGTTCAATTCATGCGAGTGCTTGATTGTTCCAATATCCAGATAGAAATATGGGAACGTGGCGCTGGCTATACGTTGGCTTCGGGCAGCAGCAGCGCTGCCGCCGCCGCCGTTGCGCATAGACTTGGTCTATGCGATTCGGATATTACAGTCCATATGCCCGGGGGAAACATTCAGATCCAAATTGATCAAGACTTTTCAGCCACCATGACAGGACCCGTAACAAAAGTATGTAAAGGAAACATTTCAGATGAAATGTTTTGTAAATCATTCAAATAATTCAATATGCTTAATTCTTCCCCACCCCGACCCCGCTCAAATTGATAGAAGACTTTTTAAAACCTAATGTGTGAAGAAAAAAGAAGTGAAATTTGTTTGATTGAGACGAAGAACACAGCCAATAACGGGGCTATGGGCAAGTTTTCCAACGAAAAGCAAGCGAATTTTACACTTTTAAATTTGTGCAGTGGGTTTTTCAAAGCCTTCTGATAGATTCTTGTATGAAAAAAAGCAATAAAATTAAGAATAAATTATTCTGGCCTAATTCCTATTCTATTGGATCAAATGGCAGTCTCAATATCGGGGGACAAGATACTGTTTTCCTCGCTAAAGAATGGGGCACCCCTCTTTATATTTTTGATGAAATTACAATCCGTGACCAATGCAAAATATTTCATGCTGCGCTGGACAAATACTATCCTGGAAAATCAGCAATACACTATGCTTCGAAAGCATATTTAAATACGGCCATCGCATCCGTAATAAAAAGTGAAGGACTTGGGTTTGATGTTGTATCAAATGGGGAGCTTTCACTGGTATTACGGGCAGGAATTAAACCCTCCGGGATACATTTTCATGGCAACGCTAAAACAAGAGATGAGCTGGAACGGGCAATTGAGCTGAGCGTTGGCACAATCATTATCGATAACATTGATGAATTAAATATCCTGATCAACCTCAGCGAACAAGGTGAAAAAGTACAAAATGTGGCCATTCGAGTCACACCGGCCGTTGACACAAAAACACATCCACACATTCAAACCGGGCATCGAACTTCAAAATTTGGCGTTCCATTAGAATTGCTTGAACATGCAGTAGAACAGACTATCCCCAGCAAAAACCTGAAGCTCGTGGGATTACATTTTCATATCGGTTCCCAAATTGAGGATGTCGAGCCTTATATTGCCAGCCTACACGTACTTTTAGATTTATATGTATTAATAAAAGAAAAATATAACATTACTCTATCCGAAATTAGCCCTGGCGGCGGGCTTGGAATTGTCTACAATGAAAACGATAAACCGGTAGGCATTAATGACTTTATAGAGGTTATTTCAAAAACCGTGGTTAAAGGCTGTAAAAAAAGAAATTTGGTTTTACCTAAGCTTGTTTTAGAACCGGGAAGAACCATCGTGGCGCGTTCGTGTATTGCACTTTATTCTGTCATTGCAACAAAATATATCCCTGGTAATGATACGAAAAAACCAGTTCAGTATGTGCATATTGATGGGGGAATGGGCGACAATATCCGCCCTTCCCTTTATAATGCCAGGTATTCCGCAAGTCTTGCTAACCGTTTTAATAATGACGCAACAAACTTAGTAAAAATTTCAGGGCGTTATTGTGAATCGGGTGATATTCTAATACATGAAGTGCCAATGCCAAAAGATGTTGGTATTGGAGATATTGTTGTTGTACCCGCCGTCGGAGCTTATACCCTGAGTATGGCTAATAATTACAATATGGTACCGCGGCCAGCCGTTCTAATGATAGGAAAAGAAAAAGTGCAATTAATACAAAGGCGCGAAACGGAAGAGGACCTTTTTGCTCGCGATATTCCCCTCAATAGCAATTAAAATGAAAAATGACTTTTAAAAAAACAGCAGAAACACTGCCTAAGGGCGCACATACTTTAAAACGTAATTATTATGTGAACCCCGATATTCTCCAAAAAGAGTATGAAAATCTATTCCTGAATAATTGGATCTGTGCCGGACGATCATTGGACTTGGCAGAAAATGGCCAATATAAAGTGATCAATATTGACACGGAGAGCGTCATTGTTCTACGGGACGAAAATGGAGATTTGAAAGCCCACTTTAATGTATGCAGACATCGGGGAACTCGAATCTGCGAAAAAGCATCCGGCCAATTTTCAAATTCTATCCAATGCGGCTACCACGGTTGGACTTATGACTTGAAGGGTAAACTAATCGGCGCCCCACATATGGATGCGGTGGCAGGATTCAAAAAAGAGGATTATCCCCTTCATCCAGTGTCCATTGGAGAGTGGGAAGGATTTATTTTTATCAATTTATCTGATAAACCGGAAAACTTTGATACAGCTTTTACACCATTAATAGATCGCTTCAGTCCCTGGAATATTTCTGATTTGGTCGTTCAGGAAATAAAAGAATATCAAGTTAAAGGAAACTGGAAACTGGTAATCCAAAATTATTGTGAATGCTACCACTGTCCCATTCTCCATCCTGAACTTGCAGCGATCCATCATTATTTGGGTGGACAAAATGACCTTCATGAAGGTCCCTTCCTCGGCGGTTACATGGATTTCAATGAGGATAAGGGTAGTATCACTGGCAGCGGTAAATTATGCTGCCCGCCTTTGGATGGTGTAAAAAATAAAAATCTAAACCGCGTATATTATTATTCCATTTTCCCCAATATGCTTTTGAGTCTCCACCCGGAGTATCTCATGTATCATACGGTGTGGCCCCATGGTGTGGACAAAAGTAAAGTCACCTGTTCCTGGTTATTTGCAAAAGACGTGGTGGAGTCCGGGAAGTACAAAACACAGGATGCTGTCGATTTTTGGGACATGACCAATAAACAGGACTGGTATATTTCGAAATTATCTCAACTGGGGATCCAGTCTAAAAAATATTCTCCTGCACCCTATTCAGGTCAAGAGAGTTTGCTAGCGGCTTTTGATAAATATTATTTAAATCAGCTTAACTCTTAACTCGGAGAATTAAATTATCCCAATTGGGTAATTTGAATGCCCCTTTTTTCCAATTCCGCTACAAAGAATTCAAAAGGAATATCGTAGATTGGTGAACGGAGTCCCCTTTCTGTTATTTCACCCTTCAATATCATTTGCGCTGCAATGCTTGCAGGAAAGCCTACGGTTCTGTTCATGGCGGTAAATCCTGTTTCCAGATCCCGGTAATCAATGACGTGATAAAGTTGCCGTTCCGGTTTGCCATTCCGAATCCCTTTCACATCCACCCGGAGAATACACACATCCCGCTGCTGTTCGCCTAATTGTAATTGGGGTTCCAGCAATTTACATAAATAATCCTGCGGTGACATATTCTCGGGCAGCCAATCCAACGGCTCTTTGGACAGCATACCAAATTTCATTTCCACATTTTGGACATTGTTTTCCATGAATAATTCTTTCTATAATTTTAAGCATAACCAAGTGAATTTAACACTTGGTCCGAAAAATGCATAATCACCTTGAATTAAATACATAAAATATTAAGGGGAAAATTGACCTTATTGGCAGCTTATCCTTCCCTTGATAACTTTAATAAGGTCATTCTAAATGAATAAAATAGGGGAAAAAGCGTCAGTCCGGACTAAATTTGGGGCCTATTTTTAACCCGATTATTTAAAACTATCATCCGCGAGTTATCAACTCCTATGGCACAGGACCTCACCCAAGATTTTTTATGGCGGCACATCGGCCCCAGCGCTGAAGATCAATCCCAAATGCTAGCGCAATTGGGATTTGAGGCCATGGATGAATTAATCAGCAATACACTTCCTTCAACAATCCAGACTCAAACCGGCCTTAACATAGGGCCTGGCTTGGATGAATTTTCCCTGCTTAAAGCATTGAAAAGTATTGCGGCAAAAAATACCGTCGCCCGTTCTTATATCGGCATGGGTTATTATGGTACGATAACACCACCCGTTATTCAACGCAACATTTTAGAAAATCCCGGTTGGTACACCGCTTATACACCCTACCAAGCTGAAATTTCACAAGGACGTTTAGAAGCATTGCTTAATTTTCAAACCATGGTCACCGATCTGACAGGCATGGACATTGCCAATGCTTCCCTCCTGGATGAGGCAACTGCGGCGGCAGAAGCCATGTTTTTACTGTTTCGTTCCAGCCGAAAAAGAACACGCTTTTTAGTAGCGGATGATTGTCATCCCCAAACCATAGATGTTTTGCAAACTAGAGCAGAGCCAACCGGAATTGAACTGGTAATTCAATCCACCGAAGATTTCCAATTCAATGAAGCGGTATTTGGCGCCTTAATCCAATACCCTGCCACGGATGGAAAAGTGTCGGATTATTCTGGCCTTTGTCAGGACGCTCATGCTCACGGCGCGTTTATCGCCGTTGCCGCTGACTTATTGAGTTTGGCGATCCTTCCTTCGCCTGGAGAATTAGGCGCCGATGTGGCCATTGGCAGTTCTCAACGGTTTGGTGTCCCCATGGGATTTGGGGGCCCCCACGCCGCATTTATTGCTGCAAAAGAAGCATTCAAACGCAAAATGCCCGGGCGGATAATCGGTGTATCGGTGGACAGCCACGGGAACCGCGCCCTGAGAATGGCGCTCCAAACCCGGGAACAGCATATTCGCCGGGAGCGGGCCACGTCCAATATATGTACAGCGCAAGTCTTATTGGCCGTTATGGCAGCTATGTATGCTGTCTATCATGGTGGGGAAGGTATTCGTGCTATCGCCGACCGCGTTCATCACAAAACGAAGGAACTGGCGTCTGCTTTTTCCTCCGGCGGATATTCAGTTATTCATGATCAATTTTTTGATACGATTCGAATTCATTTACAAAATATATCCGTTGATGATTTTAGGGCTAAAGCAGAATCTAACAATTTAAATTTCCGTTATTTCGATAATGGGGAGGTAGGGATTTCCTTGGATGAAACTGTCTCTCCCGGTGACTTAAGTGATATCCTTTCTGTTTTTGGATGTAAAAAAGCAGACCGCAGTAATGGATTTGATTTAAAAACAACCCGTACATCAGATTACCTGACGCATGATATATTTAATGCCTATCATACTGAAACAAAAATGATGCGCTATCTTCACCGATTGGAGACCAAAGATTTAACCTTGAATACGAGCATGATTTCACTGGGCTCCTGCACCATGAAACTCAACGCCGCGGCAGAGATGATGCCCATCACCTGGCCCGAGTTTGCTTTTCTACACCCTTTCGCCCCGGCTGACCAGACCAAAGGATATAAAGAATTATCCGATACGCTTGCGGACTGGCTGATGGATATTACAGGATTGCAGGGATGTTCACTCCAGCCTAATTCCGGTGCACAAGGCGAATTTGCAGGACTACTGGTTATTCGTGCCTATCACCTTGATCGGGGAGATACACAGCGGAATATTTGTCTTATACCAGCCTCTGCCCATGGCACCAATCCTGCCAGTGCCGTCATGTGCGGTATGGATGTGGTGGTTGTAAAGTGCGATGAAGCGGGAAACATCGATGGTGACGATTTAAAATCCAAAGCGGAAAAGTTTCATGAAACACTTGCGGCTATTATGGTCACATACCCCTCGACCCACGGGGTATTTGAAGAAGCCATCGGGGAAGTATGCGAAATCGTTCATCAGCACGGCGGCCAGGTTTATCTGGATGGGGCCAACCTGAATGCCATGGTTGGATTATCCAAGTTAGGTGAATTCGGTGCAGATGTATGTCATATCAATCTCCATAAAACTTTCGCCATTCCCCATGGCGGCGGTGGTCCCGGGATGGGGCCCATTTGTGTGGTCGAACATCTCATCCCATTTCTACCGGGGCATCCCATCCTTAATAATAATGGAAAAGCCATTCATGCCGTTTCGGCTGCACCCCTGGGCAGTGCCGGGGTACTTCCCATCTCATGGGCTTACATTGCCTTACTGGGGGATGAGGGACTTAAGACATCTACCGAAATCGCAATCTTAAATGCCAATTATATGGCCCACCGCTTGGAAAATCATTTCCCAATTTTATACCGCGGAACCAATGGTTACTCCGCCCATGAATTCATTATGGATCTGCGTCCCCTTAAAAAAGAATCGGGTATTTCGGATGAAGATGTGGCCAAACGGTTAATTGATTATGGATTCCACGCACCTACCATGTCCTTCCCTGTCCCGGGAACGCTCATGGTTGAACCCACCGAAAGTGAATCTAAACCAGAATTAGACCGTTTTTGTGATGCTATGATTTCTATTAAAAATGAAATTATGGATGTGGCTGATGGCAAATCTGACACCACCGATAATCCATTAATAAACGCACCTCATACTGCCGTCCATGTCACATCCAATAACTGGGGCCATCCTTATTCAAGAGAACAGGCTGCCTTTCCTGCGCCATGGCTGAAAGAGCATAAATACTGGCCACCAGTTGGAAGGGTGGATAATGCATATGGTGATCGGAACCTTGTTTGTACCTGTCCGCCTGTTGAGAATTATGAAAATAGTTAGCGTTCTTTTTTTCTGTTTCTTCATTCTCCCTATTTCAGCACAATCAACCTACTTTTTGGATTTTCTTTGGGACGCAAATGGCATAACGCTGCAGAATTCCGAAAAAGTTAAAGTTGCTGTAAAACAAAACCAGCGTTCCTATATATCCAGTCAAAATATTTATTTTGATATTACGAAAAACGGTAAACAGGTTTTTTGGTCCTCACAACCTCATCCACGACATGTTCATGTGGAATATGCAGACGAAAGCGGAAGTCTTCACCGTCAGGATTCAGTTTTGGAAATTGCTGAATTTACCATTCGCGTGCCGGCGGGATTCCAGGCTGATACTATCCGTTTTTTCACTGCCAACACAAACATGCAGGGAAAAATTAAAAATGGGACTTCATTTTCAGATCTACCGTCTTTGAAACTCGTGGAAGAAATTTCCATTTCATTAAAGCCTGAATAATTATGCGGGGTTTTTCTTTCCTCCTGATTTTCGTCTCCACCCTTACAGCGCAATATTTTCCTGTTGTTACTTTTCAAGAATTAGGGCCGCGAGGTAAACAAATCAACGTGGTCTTCCTAGCGGAGGGATATCGAAAATCTGAAATGGGGAAATTCAGTACGGATGTAAGAGCGGCGGTCAATGCATTATTTGCCATCTCCCCGTATAAAGAATACAAATCAATTTTCAATGTGTATGGAGTAGAATCCGAATCCAAAGGATCGGGAACTGACCATCCAAAAACGGCCAGTGACTGCCCCAGTAACTCAGAGGCCTTTGAAGCAGACACCTATTTTAACAGTACTTTTGACGCCGGGAATATTCATCGGCTTTTGGTCATCAAAAGCTCCAGTAAAGCCCATAGTGTTTTGCGCAGTACAATCCCTGATTGGGATATTGGATTTGTGATTGTAAATCATTCCATGTATGGCGGCTCGGGTGGTCAATGGGCGGTTTTCTCAACCCATTCATCGGCGCCAAAGATTGCCATCCATGAGGCCGGGCACGCCTTCGCAAACCTAGGGGATGAATATGATTATGGTGGCAGTGGGCATGAATCACCAAACACCACGGCTGAGACAGACCGAACCAAGATCAAATGGAAAAACTGGATCAAAGGCAGCACGCTTATACCAACACCGGAGACGAATGATTATAAAGATGTAATCGGTTTATTTGAAGGCGCGGCTTATGAAGCCAATGATTGGTATCGGCCCAAACTCAATTGTATGATGAAATCACTGGGGTATTCATTCTGCGAAGTGTGCCGGGAACAAACAATCCTTAAAATTTACGACCTGGTTAATCCTTATTTTAGCCATTACCCTTACAGGAATTCCCTTGAGATTTCACAGGCTTACCTGGGATTATTTGAAATCGATGTGCGAACTATCCAACCGGCGACAATTCAAGTTGATTGGTATATGGATACAATTTTGGTTGCTGAGAACTCAGATAAATTTACCATTCGGGGTGCGGATTTAATTGCCGGAATTCATAATTTAACTGCTATAGTCAGCGATACTACCTCCATGATTCGAACAGATCCCAAAGATAAACGGATTTCAAATGTCAGGTGGAAACTGGATGTGGGGACAACTCTAAGTGTGGATGAAAATATGATTGTCCCGGGTGAAATTCAATTGTATCCCAATTATCCAAACCCGTTTAATCCTACGACGACTATTTCATTTTATCTGCCTAGCGCGATGCCGGTCATAATCAACGTCATTGATGTGAACGGTCGAATAGTTCAATCTTTGGTAAATGAATTGATGGCTAAAGGACCTCACACAGTTAATTGGCATGCCGGTTATTTCAGTTCG
>JAYEFG010000194.1:0-594 GCA_034658595.1 Fidelibacterota bacterium
ATTGGGATTGGAAAAATAGAAAATGGCTATTTTAAACCAATCAGGATTCATATCCAATCCACGGAGTTTACGGGCGGCGCGGACGTGTTGTTCAAAGGCATAAAAATCCCGGAAAGCGGGTGGATCAGGAATGGGCGGTAAAATGAATAAATTCGCTTCAGCCTGGGACAAGGCATCGAGATCCCCATTGGAAACTGCATTTTCCAGCTTCTTCAAAAGTGAAAAGTTTTTATCCCAGTCTGCAAGTGCTTCTTTCAATGAACCTGGGATTGAAAGGAATACATCATTCCCCAGGTTTTTATTGGCCCATGCCGCTGCGCGCAGGACATCCACAATTTGGTTTTCAACTTTGAATCCGAATCTCGGATTTGAATTATTCTGTTCTGCATACGTTACAAATTTCATTATTTATTTCTTCTATTTAATTGATTAAAGATTGCCGCGAAGTTCCTGTTCCCGTTCGATGGATTCAAACAGGGCCCTGAAATTTCCCTTGCCAAAACTGTTGGATCCCTTCCGCTGGATGATTTCATAAAAAAGTGTTGGGCGGTCCTGAATCGGTTTGGTGAAGATCTGGAGCATGTAGCCATTTTC
>JAYEFG010000194.1:604-18810 GCA_034658595.1 Fidelibacterota bacterium
CAGAATCAACGAGAATTCCCAGTGCAGCCAGTATATTAATATCTTCCTCAAATTCGCCCACCCTTGCAATGAGTGTATCATAATAGGATTGGGGAGTGGGTAAAAACTCAACCCCATTGGCTCTTAATTTTTTAACGGTCTCAATGATATTCTGTGAAGACATGGCAATGTGTTGAACACCGGCCCCCTCATAAAACTCCACGAATTCCTGGATCTGGGATTTTTTCAGTCCATCTGCCGGTTCATTAATCGGCATTTTGATCTTTTCATTTTCATTGGCCATAACGATGGAGCGGAGGGAGGTATAATCGGTGGAGACATCTTTGTCATCCACGGACCAGAACCGATGCCAGCCAAAAATCTTTTCATAAAAATCGCAAACGGGCTGCATGGCGCCATCGGGTTGGTTGCCCACCACATGATCAATATGGACAATGCCCACCGGGTCCGCAACCATATCTACATCCATGACCTGGTAGCCGGGCAAGAAGACACCCTTATAATTATTTCGCTCAACAAATGTGTGGGTCGTATCACCATAGGTTTTAATGGTGGCCACCACTGCTTCACCTTTTTCATCTTCGATTAACTGCGGTTCACTGACACTTTCAGCTCCCCGCCCCGTGGTTTCTTTCCAGGCATTTTCTGCATTATCCACTGAAAAGGAAACATCCTTTACACCGTCCCCGTGCTTATCAATGTGGTGGCCCATTTCTGTCCCGGGGACCAAAGGAGAACTGAGGACGAAACGTACTTGGTTCTGCTTCATAACATAACTGACTTTATCACGACTGCCTGTTTCAAGTCCTTTATATCCAATAGGTTGAAACCCAAGACAACTGCGATAATAATGAACCGCCTGCTTGGCGTTGCTCACATACAGTTCGCAATGGTCGAATGCATTAATCTTATAGTCATTCATCATAACCTCGAATTTACACGGTTGATTTCAAAGCGTCAATAAATCGGCTGTTTTCATCGGCCGTTCCAATGGATATCCGGATGCAAGCGGGCCAACCGAAGGCCTTCAGGTTTCTCACAATAACGCCTTTGTTTAATAATGATTGAGTTATCTCCGCTGCTCGTTCTTTTGAATCCCAGACAGCCGTAATAAAATTGGCTACGGAGGGGATTGTATTAATTCCCAGGGAAGTGAGTTCTTTTCTTAAATATGTATATCCCGCCGCGTTAATGGCCAATGTTTCATCCAGGAATTCCGTATCATCCATTGCCGCTGATCCAGCCGTTTGGGCGATTAGTGAAGGTGAAAAAGGTTCTTTCACTTTCATTAAATTTCGGATGAGTTCATCATGGGCAAAACCATAGCCGATTCGCAAACCTGCCAGACCATAGGCTTTTGAAAAAGTCCGCAGGGTAATGACATTGTCGTAGCGATAGGTCATGGAATCTGGGTAGTCATCATGGGCTTGGGCAAATTCGTAATAGGCTTCATCCAATATAATAAGTACACGTTCTGGGATGTGGGAATAAAATTCATCAAACTCTTCCCGGGTGATGTAGGTTCCCATAGGATTGTCGGGATTGGCGATATAAATAATTTTGGTATAATCTGTGACTTTATCTGCCATGGCTTCCAAATCATAGCGATGATTTTTCATGGGAACCCAGTGAATTTTTCGCCCGGAGGCGTTGGCCAAAACGCGAAAGCCGATAAATGAATTGGCAGCGGAAACCAGTTCATCATCACTGAGTAAAAATGTCCGCATTATGGTGGACATAATTCCTTCACTGCCACCGCCCAGGATTACATTTTCAATTTTAATATTGAAGCGCTTCGCCAATTTTTTCCGCAGTTTAAAACCGGAAACATCCGGGTATCGATGGAGGCCGGAAAGTGTTTTGGCCATGGCTTCGATTGCTTTGGGAGATGGTCCTAGGGAATTTTCGTTGGAGGCCAGTTTATCAACATGATCGAGACCCAATTCCCGCCGAACTTCCTCAATGGGTTTCCCAGGAATATAATTAGCCAGACTTTGGATATAGGATGGAACAAGAGCCATATTAAACAGGTAGTTGCGTTTCGTGTTTAAAAGTAGAAAGGACAACGGAAGTTTTGAGATGCTGCACATTGGTGAGAGCCGACAGGCCGTGAAGGATCAATTCATCATAATGGGGAATATCCCTTGTGGCAATTTTGAGCAGAAAATCCCCTTCTCCGGTGATATGGTGGCATTCCAGAACTTCATCCATATCGGCGATAGCCTTAAAAAAATCTTCTACCGGTGTTTCCCCATGGCGGGCCAGGGTCACTTCTACAAATGTCATACAGGTAATTCCTGCTTTGCGGGCGTTTAATAAGGTAACGTAGCGGTCTATCAATCCACTGGCTTCGAGTTTTTTTACCCGCTCTAATGTGCTGGAGGGAGAAAGGTGAACCCGTTTGGCTAATTCGGCGTTGGTAATCCTGGCATTAGCCTGGAGTTCTTCCAATATTCCTTTGTCTGTCCGGTCTATTTTCATAAGATTGTACGTAAATGTATTATAATATCAGAAGAAAATAACGTAAATAAATAATAATACAAAATTATATTCTATATTAACATAATGAATAAGCAGATTGTTTTTTATCGCCTAATTTCTAACCTATGATTTACGTCCAAGTAAAATGAAAATCGAAGGGCCTTTAATTCGCGGCAAATTTGTGGAACGGCCGAACCGCTTTATTACCATGGTAAAAGTGGCTGGTCAAATCGTCCGCGCCCACTTAGCGGACCCGGGACGGTTAAAAGAATTACTTCTGCCCGGTGCTGAACTCCTATTGCGGCCGGCACCAAAAGCATCTGAACGAAAGACAAAATATTCCACTGTAATGGTTCGATATGAGGGGCAACTAATTTCCCTCGTTTCCGCATTGCCCAATCGATTTGTAAAGGAATTGCTGCAGCAAGGCGATTTACCCATGTTTAAAAATTTCCATTATATCCGGCCAGAGGCGCCGGTAGGGAACCATCGCTTTGATTTCTTGTTGAATGATCGAAATGGAACCCCTTTTTATTTGGAAGTGAAATCTGTTACATTTGTGGAAAATGGACTTGCGAAATTTCCCGATGCTGTTACAGCGAGAGGTGCACGTCACGCCAACGCATTATCTGAATTGGTTCGGAATGGTACCGGCGCCGGAATCCTGTTTGTATGTCAGCGAACGGATGCAGAGGGGTTTGAGCCCATGTGGGACCGGGATCCGAAATTCGCCAAGGCATTACTGGCAGCAAAAGAATCCGGTGTTAAAGTATGGTGCATCACCACCCGAATCAGTAAAACTGAAATGACATTTGAAAAAGAAATTCCTGTAAATTTAGCGCCTCCTGAATAGATTTATTCCAGATTTGAATCACCCAATTCTATTAAAAAAGTGCAGCCACATCTTTGCCCTGTTGGGCATTGCATTCCTGATTTATTCATGTGCGGCTGTATCCCCGCCTGGCGGCGGCCCAGAGGATGAAACACCGCCTGCTTTAATCTCTGCTGAACCGGAGGCTGGGACCCTTCACTTTGAAGGAGGCTTGGTGGCACTCAAGTTTTCCGAATATATTGATGAGAAATCCCTAAAAAATGCGGTAAAAATTGCACCCCAGCTCGAAATACCAGCCGAAATTAAATACGCTGATGATGAGATTATCCTGGAATTCCCACCGGATCTATTAGCGGATCAGACCTATGTAATTACCCTCAGCCGGAATTTAAAAGATGAACGGGGGGTAGCCTTAGAACAATCTATCCAGGTGGCTTATAGCACAGGATCAGTTATTGATGAAGGACAAATATCCGGCCGTATTCATGGAGAAGATTCATATGCAGCGCACCTATGGAAATTGAAACAGGGGTTTGAAGATTCCGTGTTTTTCAGAGAACCCCTTTATGTATCAGAAGCGGATGATGAAGGAAATTTTAATTTTAAGTATCTCGCCCCAGGGGAATACGTTCTAATGGGTGTTGAACGGAGTGCCGCCGGTGCGGCCCTGGTTCCTCAAAGAATGGCTTATGGTGTGAGTCCTCAAAAGATCTATTCATTAGATAAAACCCAGGAATTAAATGGCATTCCAATGCGGATTAAACGGAAAATACAATCCTTGAAAATGACCCATGTTGAATGGAAGGGAAAGCGATGGGTCTGGATTCATTTTAACCGGGAGTTGGACAATATAACTTTTGACGGGTTAACTATCACTGATGCTGAACAAAACATTCATAAGCCTGATTATTATCGTGATGAACAAGATCAAAAACGGGTTTTACTTATTTCATCGGATACCCTTTCTGCGGGGAAAGCAGAATTGAAAATTAATAAGGTTTTATTGAACGAAGATATCTTACTTAGTGAGGGAAAAATAAATGTCCGCATTCCGGCTAAAAAAGACACATCCCATGTAAAACGAACAAGGCCGGAAAGTAAGGTAACGGTTCGAAGGAATAAAGATGGTGGCCCCATTGTTCCCATCGTTTTTTCAAAACCGATTGTCTCATTTACCGATAGTGCCTTTTTTATGGTTTCTGATACAGATACGGTGGTGGTCAAGGTCAATTGGGTTAATCCACTTGAAATTGCTTTTTTACCATCTGGGGGCTGGGAGGAAAAAACCGAGTATAAATTGATGATTTTTTCTGATAATTTGACACCAATCGAAGGAAAATCCCTAGAGGATTCTATCTCATTTGTCAGCGTTAAATCAGGGAAAAAGCTGGGCTATGGCGGATTGAGCGGCAGTGTTAAAAAGGAAGGTATCTTTCCATTGTTGGAATTGGTGGCGATGAAAAAAGAGCCCGAAATTTTCCATTCTTCTGTAAATTCTGACCAACAATTTCGTTTTAATAACATACCTGAAGGACCATATCGCTTAATGATTATAGATGATCAGGATAGGAATGGGAAATATTCCTATGGGTCAGCTCATCCATTCCAGACCAGTGAATGGTTCTATATTCATCCCGATACCTTTGATGTACGTGCAAATTGGGATATTGATATGGGTTCGCTCAGGATAGGTGAGTAATAAACCCATATGTATTGTGTGATTATGGCCGGTGGCCGGGGAACCCGTTTTTGGCCATCCAGTCGAAAAGAAAATCCGAAGCAATTGTTAAATATTGTCGGAAATGAACCCATGCTGCAAATGACAGTTGATCGTCTAAAAAAGATGAAAAATGTCGAAGATATTTTTATTGTAACCGGGCCAGATATAGCCCCCAAAATACGCAAGATGATCAAGGGCGTTAAACCTAGGAATATCATTGTTGAACCCAGTGGAAAAAACACTGCACCTGCTATTGGTCTGGCGGCACTGCATATTAAAAACCTGCGGGAAGATGCAGTGATGGGTGTGTTTCCTGCAGATCATATCATAGTCGGTGCGCAAAAATTTGCCAGGGCTGTCAGGTCTGCCATACAGTTGGCCAATAAAAATGGATCGCTGGTAACCATTGGTATTGAACCGACTTTTGCTTCTACTGGTTATGGTTATATACAATATGACCAAAAAAGTCCTGAAGATCATCTAAATGGTTTTAAAGTGAAAACATTTGCCGAGAAACCTCACCGGGCATTGGCCCAACGATTCTTGGAAAGTGGTGACTTTTTATGGAATGGCGGTATGTTTGTCTGGAAGGTAGAAACCCTCTTGGATGAAATTGCAAAGCACATGCCCGATTTGAGTGTCCAGTTAGGGAAAATCGATGAACGCATTACCAAAAAACAAGATTTCACCCGGTTGTGGAATAATATTGAAACTGAATCCATTGATTACGGCCTCATGGAAAAATCAAAAGATATCTATGTGGTAAAAGCTGAATTTGAATGGAACGACCTCGGTTCATGGGAATCAGTATATGATGTTTCCCCTAAATCTAAGGATAAAAATGTCATTCGTGGGGAAGGTGTGGTAATAGAGGGGCAAAATAACTTAATCCAATCCAATGGTCGTTTTACGGCTGTCATCGGTGCGGACAATTTAGTCGTGGTGAATACTGAAGATGCCACCCTGGTGGTTCCCAGGGAAAAGGTTGAAGATGTGAAAGCCTTGGTCAAATATCTCGAAAAGAAAAAACGAAACGATCTTTTATAATAAATGGCGGAAATGACGGCGGAAAACCTGTTGACTCTTTTTGAAGAACTGGCGAATAAAATGGACATCAATATCGTTCAGGGCAAAGGGGATTTTATTGGCGGTATGTGTTCGGTTAATGATGAGGATTACATCGTCATTAATAAAATTAAACCTATCAATCAGCGCTTAGGTGTATTAGCCAGCGAATTTGGAAAACTTGACCTTGGCAATGTTTTTGTTCCTCCGGTGCTGCGTGCTTATATAGAAGATAATCGCCAAGATATTTTCTATCCTCCAGCTGTTTAAAGTCCTTGAAATAAATCCCCCTCCGTCAGTACACTTGGAGCCTCCATCCTTTGTCCGAGGTAGAGAAACACCAATATTTTTATTGAAAATTTTAAAGGAATTTTGAAATGAAAGACTACGCAGCTAAAGATATTCGCAACTTCGCGTTAGTGGGCCATGGCGCATCCGGAAAAACAATGTTATCTGAATCAATGCTTTCTAGTGGGGGCGAAATTAACAGAATCGGATCCATTGAAGCCGGTTCAACAGTATCCGATTATCACTATGATGAACATCAGCGCCAAATTTCAATTCACTCCTCACCCCTTCATGTTGAGTGGGCGGGTTCAAAATTCAATGTAATTGATACGCCTGGATATCTTGATTTTATTGGTGAAACTATTTCATCCCTGGCTGTTGTTGATCTTGCCGTAGTGGTTGTCCATGCTGTTAATGGAGTTGAGGTTGGTACAGAACAGGTTTGGAATTTTTCCCGTGATTATGGTCTACCCAAAATGATTGTAGTCAATGGTCTTGACCGGGAGCATTCCAAATTTGATCAAATTTTACAACAAGCTAAAAAACATTTCGGTGAAAATGTTTTTCCCATGCAATTGCCCGTGAATGCCGGACCTGGTTTTAATCAAATCATAGATGTATTGCGCAATGAATTAATTACCTACAGCACCGATGGGAGCGGTAAATATACAGAAGGAGATTTAGCGGAAGAATGGGAAGAACGGGTGAAGGAACTGCACCAGGAATTAATTGAATATGTAGCTGAATCCGATGATTCTTTGCTGGAAAAATTCTTCGAACAAGGAAATTTAACTGAAGAAGAAATGCGCGAGGGGTTACATCAGGCAATCCAGGACCAGGTTTTTATTCCTTTATTTTGTACAGTTGCGACGCAGAATATAGGTGTCGCCCGTGTTATGGATTTTATCGCGAAATTCGGATCATCTCCTGTAGATCGGGCCACGATTAAAACAAAGGATGCCAACTCTGGAGAAGAGGTGGATGTTGCCCTGGATGGAAATAATCCTGTGGTTCATGTGTTTAAAACAATTAGCGAAGCTCACGTCGGTGAGCTTTCTTTTTTCCGTGTTTATTCCGGTTCAATTTCAACAGGTATGAATTTATATAATACCTCTCGTGGTAATTCAGAACGGTTCGGACAGATGTTTTTAATGAATGGTAAATCCAGGACAGCTGTGACCCGATTAAATGCGGGGGACATAGGATCAGTCGTAAAACTGAAAGATACCCACACTGGGAATACCTTAACGGGTCCAAGCAATAAGGTGAAGCTGCCCTCAGTGACGCTTCCCAATTCAAATATCCATCTTGGTATCCGTTCAAAAGCCAAGGGAGATGAGGAAAAAATTGCAACTGGATTGGCCACCATTCATGAAGAAGATTCAACCTTTATATACAATGTAGATTCGGAACTTCGCCAGACGGTTCTTTCGGGGCAGGGTGAATTACATCTTCAAGTATCCATTGACCGTCTGAAACGTCGTTTCTATGTGGACGTAGAAACATTTAAGCCACGTATTCCCTACCGTGAAACAATTCGCGGAATGGCCTCATCAAAATACCGCCATAAAAAACAAAGCGGCGGAGCCGGACAATTTGCTGAAGTATGGATGAGGGTGGAGTCCAAGTCCAGGGGCGAAGGTCTTGAGTTTAGCGATTCCTTAGTCGGGCAAAATGTTGATCGCGTTTTTGTTACTTCCGTTCAAAAAGGTGTGAATGCCGCCAGTCAGGAAGGCATATTAGCCGGTTACCGGGTGGTGGATTTAAAAGTTGATTTTTATGATGGGAAACAACATCCTGTGGACTCTAAGGATATAGCTTTTCAAATGGCTGGAAAGCAGGCATTTAGGGAGGCGTTTATGGATGCTGAGCCTTGTCTGTTGGAACCTGTACTGGAAGTAGAAATCAAGGTGCCTGAAGATTATATGGGTGATGTAATGGGTGATATTTCCAGCCGACGAGGCAGAATTATGGGCATGGATTCGGAGGGCGCTTTTCAACGGATAAAGGCCCAGGTGCCCCAGGCAGAAATGTACCACTATTCCACTACCTTGCGATCATTGACAGGCGGCCGTGGCCTTCATTCTGAGGAATTCAGCCATTATGAAGAAGTACCACGGGATATGGAAGCGAAAGTGACGGCTAAAGCCAAAGCGGCGCAGGAGGAAGAGTGAGGAATGAGGGAAGATGGATAATGGGAAAGGAAAGATGTGGGATGTAATATGGATGATGTAACAAGTAAGAGATGAGTAATGGAAAATGGAGCATGTAGGGGATGAGTTGTGAATGAAGAAACTAAAAAGTTGCTCAAAAGAACATTCAACTTCGGTGTCAGTTATTTATTATTTTTGGATAAACTTCCGAAAAAAGAAAAATACCATGTACTAAAATATCAATTAGCAAAGTCGTCTACTTCTATTGGAGCGAACTATGAAGAATCACAGGCAGCTGAATGCAAGAAAGACTTTGTACATAAAATTGGAATTGTATTTAAAGAAACCAGAGAAAGCAATTTTTGGTTAAGGGTTATCAATGCGGTTTCAAAAAGTGATAATGATATCGATCGAGAGACATTACAAACTTTATTAGATAAATTATTGGAACAAAAAAAATATTCTCCACAATTAAGAAAAATCCCAATGAAAATTAATCCTCTGGTAACTATAACCCTAATCCCATTACACCTTGAACCTGTACCATCTTCCATCATCCCTGTAACATTTACCATCATACATGGATAAACTTTGGGCTCCCTGGCGTATGAAATACATCCGTGCAAAAAAAGATGAGAATGACGGGTGTGTATTCTGTATTAAATCTGAAGAAGATAACGATCGGGAAAACCTGGTGCTTTATCGGGGAGATCAGTCTTTTATCCTAATGAACTTATATCCTTACAATAATGGCCATTTAATGATTTGTCCTTATGCCCATGTTGAAACAACCCGGTCATTGAATAAGGGTTGTATGAGTGAAATTATGGTATTAGCCGATAATGCTATGGAAATTTTCAGTCAGAAAATGAATGCACAGGGATTTAACTTTGGCGCAAATATCGGTATTTCCGGAGGGGCGGGCATCGTCGAACATATCCATTTTCACATTCTGCCTAGGTGGGTTGGAGATACGAATTTCATGCCCGTAATTGGCCATACAAAAGTGATGGTTGAAGGTCTCCTAGAGACCTACGATAAACTTAAAATCGAATTTGATAAACTGAATCAATTAAAATGAATTTTACCCATACTTGGCTTCCATTTCTTTACCTTTATGGACTTGGGGGAATCCTTTTTGTAGCTGGTATTATTATCACTATTAAAGCAGGTTCTTTTGATTTGAACCGGAAAGACCATAAAAAATGGATGTGGATTCTCCTCTTCGGCATTATTTGGTACCTGACGATGCATGCACTCATGATCTGGGCCGCACTTGATATAATTTCTGTCTATACAATGCCCATTGTTCTACTGGGGATGGTGGTGTTTTTTGTGGTTGTCACATTAATGCTTAGAAAGACGAGAAGGGCATAATGCAGACATTCCATAGTATAGGTACAACTACGGATTGGGTTGTAATGGTGGTTTATTTTATTGTGATCATGCTTTTTGGTAGTTATTTCGGCCGCTATACTAAAAATACATCTGATTTCTTTTTCGGCGGACGACGATTCTCTTGGTGGTTGATTACCATGTCTATTGTGGCGACGGGAGTAGGTAGCCACAGTTTTGTCAAATATTCGGCAAAAGGATTTGAGCACGGCATATCTTCTACCATGACTTACTTGAATGATTGGTTTTTCATTCCTTTCTTTATGTTTGGCTGGTTGCCCATAATCGTTTATTCAAAAATTCGATCCATACCCGAATATTTCGAAAAACGATTTAGTCCGTCAGCACGGTTTTTGGCTACAATTCTTCTGCTTCTTTATATGATTGGATATATTGGTATTGGGTTTCTTACGCTGGGTAAGGCTGTCATTCCCATGCTGCCGGAGGCATTTATAATTTTTGGCATGACATTGCCCATTACACTTATGGGTGCAATCATTGTTATCGCCATTATTACAGGTATATACATTACGTTTGGTGGACAGACTGCCGTGATTTTCACCGATCTTTTACAGGGATTCATCCTGTTATTCGCTGGCTTACTCTTATTCTTTTTTGGTATAACATACCTTGGCGGATTTGATATCTTTTGGAATCTTTTACCCCCTGAATGGAAATTGCCTCTGGCTGATTTCAATCAACCAGCAAATTTTAACTTTGTGGGTATTTTTTGGCAAGATGCCATTGCTGGGTCCATTGGATTTTTATTTATGAATCAAGGCCTCATTATGCGTTTTATGGCCTGTAAAAATGTAAATGAAGGTCGTAAAGCTGCTGCAATCAATATTCTTTTTGTACTCCCGATTTCGGCAATTGTTGTTGGGAATGCAGGTTGGATTGGGAAAGCAATTTCTGTTGTAAGTCCTGATATTGTAAGTCCATCTGTTTCTCCGGATCAAATTTTTGTGGTGGTGGCCAACATTATTACAAGCCCTGGGATGTTTGGTTTTATTATGGCAGCCCTTACGGCTGCTCTGATGAGTACTGTAGATACACTCATAAATGCGACAGCAGCGATTTATATTAATGATGTATATCGTCCTGTTCGAAAATTTCTAAAAAAGAAAGCATTTTCAAATTTTGAAAATGACCGCAGAGAGTTAATCGTGGCCCGCTATGCCTCTGTTGGTGTAACTACCCTGGGTGTTTTGGCTGTTCTAGCCTTCAAAAATTTTCCAACTGTTTATGAAGCGCATGGTTATTTTCATTCAACACTAACACCACCACTTGTAGTCGGCATTTTCCTCGGTGTTTTCTGGAAACGATTTACACCATCTGCAGTCATTACAACTTTTGTCGGCGGCGTGGCACTTATGATTCTAGGTGCAAGATATCCCGGCATTTTTATTGCGCCCTTTGACCATGGAATAGAAATGAATCCAGATCACCCTTATTCATATATCCGTGCCCTGTATAATACACTTGTGTGTTCTGGTGCAGCTATTTTGGTGACCATTACAACCCAATGGCAGAAACAAATAATTTCAACCATTCGAAATAAGCGAAGCGAAAAAACAATAATAAATGGAATTGTTATAGTTACAATCGGTGTTTTTTCCATTGTACTGGTAAATATTTCAGGGATGTTTATTCAATTATTATCTGCAATTACTGTCATCATTCTGGTTCCCTTATTGGTGACTTACTTTGTCCCCTATGATGAAAAAGTAAATACGAACGGATTAACGGCGGGTTCAATCAATATCGCACGAAAATTATTTAAAGGTGGAGAACCCAATGATCAAGAGGGTGAAAAGGTCCTCGTCCATTTAGAAGTGGTGAGCGGTGATGAAAATGTTGTGCGCTTTTCGAATAAAGATATGGCTGCCATGAAAGCAGTTCCTGGCGATCTTGTTTATATATCGGATAACAGAAAATGGATGGGTGGATTAAAATCCATTCACGCTGTATTTGGCCATCCTCATGATGAAATAGGGAAAGTATATATATCTGCTGATCAAATAAAACACGGGTTATTTGTTCAGGGAAAAATATTAGAAGCTGAAAAAGAAATGTAATTATATTGGTGACGCCAGGCTAAATATTATAAATTCGCCGCGCTTTTTGAATCAATTTGATAAAAAAGCCACGATCCGGAGTAGCTCAGTTGGTAGAGCGAGTGGCTGTTAACCACCAGGTCGGGGGTTCGAGTCCCTCCTCCGGAGCAAGAAATGCCTCTTCGCCAAAAGGCGAAAAGGCATTTCTTGCTATTTGGGTAAATAGTGAGTTTTATCCAACGTAACGAAGTGAATTCGGGCCCTCCTGCCCGCCGCCTACCTGTCGTAGTAAGGCGTAGGCATGACAGTGAAACGTAGGCGGGCATCTTTCGGGGCATAAAAAGGATTAAGGATAGTTGGACCTTTTTATTTTTTTACGCTGTTTTTACAACCGATCCAAATTAGTAATTTTATATCCATTTTAAAATCACAATCAGGACCATATTATGAAAGTGGCATTATTAGATTCAACCCTTAGAGAGGGTGAACAATCCCCAAATGTATCATTTACTTTAGATCAAAAGATCAATATTGTCAAATCGTTAGATGCATTTGGCGTTGAATTTATTGAAATTGGTCATCCAGCAGTCTCAGATGATGTTAAGGATGCTATCTCTGTAATATCAGCTTTAGAAACAAGAGCAGAAAAAGTAATTCATTGTCGTGCCCTTCGATCTGACATTGACGAAGCAGTATCCTTTGGTGTGCCCTGGGTCGGCATTTTTTTTGGAACGTCTGATCTCAGCCTTAAGCACAAATTCGGTATTGATCGCATTACAGCCAAAAAACAAATTATAGATGCCGTTACTTATGCCAAAGATCAGGGCATTAAATTACGTTTTTCCGCGGAAGACGCAACACGAACCAATATTCACTTTTTAATCGAGGTTGCCCAAGCAGTAGAAAAAGCGGGCGCCGATCGGTTCAGTATTGCTGATACGGTCGGGATGCTTACACCGGAGAAAACATCCATTCTGATTAATTTTGTGAGTGATGCGATAAATATTCCTATCCATATCCATTGCCATAATGATCTTGGATTAGCCACCGCAAATTCTATTGTGGCCTTAAGGGCTGGTGCCCAGGTGGCAGACGTTGTCATCAATGGACTCGGTGAAAGATCCGGTATTGCATCCCTTGCAGAAGTAGCGGCAATTCTCAAAATACATTATAATGTTGATAATAATTGGGACCTTTCAGTCCTGACGAATCTGTCGAAGGAATTAGAGTCCAATTCTGGAATTCCCAATCGATTGAATCAACCCATCGTGGGAAAATATGCCTTTACCCATAAATCTGGTTTGCACACTAGGGCTGTAATCAAAGCACCAGAAACATACGAAGGATTTCCTCCGGAATTAGTAAAACAAAAAAGAGAAATTCTTTTGGATAAATTTACAGGAAAGGCAGCGGTTGCAGATCGATTGGCATTTCTTAATATTGAATATTCTAAATTTGAATTGGATCGTATCACCACACGGATTAAGTCAAATTCAAAGTCGTCGTCAATTTCTGATAAGGAGCTCTTAAATTTCTTTAATCAATAATTATTTTAGATTTAACCCAAGTCACAAGCTTATGCCAAGTATTACCTATTTTCGCCAAGTTGGAAGCGGTGATCGGCTTTTGAGTTGTTTGCTGGGTGTTTTAATACCTGATTTGTTGGCATATTGTCCCTGAGTATCCAATACCAAAATTTAAAATTGTCATTATCGGAGGAAAACACAGTACATTCATTAAAACAATGCAGGAAAAACAAGAATCAACCGCTGTTGTGTTAGAATTAGTGGGTCAAACACCACTAGTGGACCTTTCCAACCTGTTTTCAAAGGACAAAGTCAAAGTCTTTGGGAAGGCAGAGTGGATGAATCCCGGAGGCTCCCTAAAAGACCGGCCGGTGAAAAAAATGGTCACGGAAGCGATAAAGACCGGAGAGTTGACAGCAGATAAAACCATTCTGGATTCCAGCAGTGGAAACGCGGGAATTGCATATGCTATGATCGGCGGTGCTTTGGGATACGAAGTGACCATTGTTCTGCCGGGGAATGCAAGTGAAGAAAGAAAACAGCGCATTCGCGCCCACGGTGCCGAAGTCATCGAAACGGACCCCTTGGAAGGTTACGATGAGGCATTGCGCCATGTACATCGATTGTATAATGAAAATCGGGAAAAATATTGGCTATGCAACCAGTATGAAAATGTTAACAACTGGTTAGCTCATTATGAAGGAACAGCCACCGAATTAATTGCTCAAGTCCCTGGAAAGATTACCCATTATGTTGGTGGAGTTGGAACAGGCGGCTCACTCACGGGTATCGGACGAAGATTTAAAGAAGAAAATCCAAATGTGAATATTGTTTCAATTCGGCCCGAAGTTTGGCCGGGAATTGAAGGACTAAAGCCCCTGGGTTCATCCGAAGATATTGTCCCTAAAATATTTGATAAATCGGTTGTGGATCAATGGATTGATGTTTCCGCGGACGAAGCACGTAACTGGTGCCACAAACTTTCAAAAATAGGTATTTTTGCCGGGCAATCCTCCGGAGCCTATTTGGCCGGTGTAAGCAAAGTGATTCAAGACCTAAAAGAAGGGGTTATAGTTACACTTTTAAACGATTTCGGAGACCGGTATTTTTCAGCTGGTTTATGGCGTTAAATTATGGCAATTAAGCTTACACAAAAAATTGTGCAGCAATTTCAGCTCCATGGGAAAAAAGATTATCCCCATGAATGCTGCGGTTTTATCCTGGGGCAATGGACCAACAATGGGGCCGAGGCTCTGGAATATGTCCCGGCAAAAAATACAAAGGATGAAAATCGGGAGCGCCGATATCTGATAGATCCCTCCGCTTACCAGCAAGTGGAAGATTATGCCGATGAAAAAGGACTATCGGTAATCAGTATTGTTCATTCTCACCCAGATCATCCGGATCAACCGTCGGAATTCGATCGAGTTCATGCCTGGCCAGGGTTCAGTTATATTATCATTTCAGTAGCTGAAGGGGTCCCTACCCAATTCCGCTCCTGGCGCTTGGAAGCAGACCGCAGTCATTTTGTTGAAGAAAAAATTATCATTAAAGGAATTAATTAAAATGAGTAACCAAATAAAAATACCATCGCCGTTGCGGCGATTTACTGAAAACCAATCTTCCGTTTCAGTGGATGGCACTACTGTTAGCGAGGTCCTCGAAAATATATTTAATCAATACCCAGAAATCCGAAATCAGCTGTTGGATAAAAATGGGTCTATCCGCAATTTTGTTAATATATATGTAAATGGCATTGATGTGAGGGAGCAAAGCAATCTTGAATCACCTGTACCGCCCGGTGCCGATATTCGCATCATCCCTGCTATCGCCGGGGGAGTTGACGGGCTGCCTGAATTGGAACAAGCAGAATTAAACCGCTATGCCCGTCATTTTTCCTTACCTGAATTTGGCATGGAAGGTCAACAAAAACTAAAAGCAGCTAAGGTATTGGTGGTTGGCACCGGTGGATTGGGAAGTCCCGTTTTGCTGTACCTAGCGGCAGCCGGCGTCGGCACGCTGGGTCTTGTGGACTTTGACGTGGTGGATGAAAGCAATCTCCAGCGACAGGTACTATTTGGCGTGGATGTATTGGGTGAATCAAAAACACGATCGGCCAGCAAAAGGCTGGCGGAACTGAACCCCAATTTGATAATTGACGTCCATGAAACGCGTCTTACCTCTGAAAATGCCCTCAAAATTATCGGCGATTATGATTTGGTTATTGACGGTACTGACAATTTTCAAACCCGCTACCTGGTGAATGATGCTTGTGTCATTCTGGGAAAGCCCAATGTTTACGGCAGTATTTTCCGGTTTGAAGGGCAGGCTTCCGTATTTAATTACGAGGAGGGTCCCTGTTACCGATGCCTTTATCCTGAACCGCCACCACCGGGGTTAGTGCCATCCTGCGCTGAAGGCGGCGTATTGGGTGTATTGCCGGGTATCATCGGTTGTATCCAGGCCAATGAAGCAATCAAAATTATTACTGGAATTGGCAAAACATTAAAAGGACGCTTCCTGCTTTATGATGCATTGGACTTGGATTTTCATGAGGTTTCTTTAAGTAAGAATCCCGAATGCCCTGTGTGCGGTGATCACCCTACTGTTATTGAATTGATTGACTATGAGCAGTTTTGCGGGATTGACCAGTCTGAACCTGTTCAAAAATGGGAAGAAATTTCCGTGAACGATTTGAATCGACGAATTCAATCCGGTGATTCTCCTTATTTATTAGATGTTCGGGAAAATTGGGAAGTGGCCATAGCACAAATAAATGGAACGGTTCATATTCCTATGGACCAAGTAGCGGCCAGGTTGAATGAAATTGACAGGGAGGCAGAAATAGTTGTTCATTGCAAAACAGGTGGGCGATCGGCAGAAATTTGTACATTATTAACAGAACAAAATTTCCAGAATGTGAAAAATCTACAGGGAGGTATTAAGGCATGGTCCCAAATTATAGACCCCACAATCCAAGTGTATTAACCCAAACTAAAAAAGGCAAAAACATGATAACACAAACGTGGATTAAAACGACCAGCTTCTATGTTTCTACAATTAACTCATGTTGCATTCATGATTGCGAGCGATGTTGTTGCGAGTGCTGAAATTTGGCGGATCTTCCATCTCCAGTGCGGATCACATACTGCAAGTGGAGAAAATCATCCAACAAAAACTCAATGATGATGAACGCCTTGCCCTTGTTGTCTCAGCCCATGGAGGCGTAACCAATAAACTGGTCGTCCTGGCTGAATCCGCTGCCAAATGCCAAAGCATTTACAATTTTTTCCAGGATATTGAAAATCATCATTCCCGAATCATTGAAGCACTTTTCCCTGAGGATGACCAGGACATTCGATGTTACCTCGAAACATATTATAATGAATTAAAATCTGATATATCCTTTATAACTAAGGAAAAACAGTGATGAATTCTGTCAAGTTGGCCCAGTTGGCTGAAAGCCTCGGGGCAGTGGAAACGATGATTACCCACCCAGCTACTATGACACATGCGGATGTACCCAAACAGGAACGGGAAGCCAGAGGATTAACAGATGGATTGGTCCGTATTTCTGTAGGCATTGAACATGTGGATGATATAATTGCTGATTTAAAAGAAGCCCTAGAAAAAGTTTAAATAAAATTCAATAATAAGTTAATTAAATACATTAATGTTGAATTAAATATTGACTTCGTTTATTATAGTTAGTAACCTCGAACAACCTTCCAGCGCTCGAATTCTGAGCGAAGAAGGTTATGAGGAGGCTCTCCAAGTAGAGTTTAAGCACATAAAAAACCCCTTGATGTGCTTTGGTTATTAGAAAACCCTGTCCCGATTTATCGGGTCGGGGTTTTTTATTATTGTCCTTATGGATCATGTGATAAATTACCGGCCAAATTTCATGTGGTATCTCAACCAATTTTCCATCAATTCCTCTTTATTGGTTCTGATTTCATTTATTTTTGCTCAAGATCCTCCGGGCATAGAATGGAAACAGATTCAAACAGATCATTATCGAATCATTTTTCCTGTTGAATTGACGCCTGAGGGAAATCGTGTAGCCAATGCTATGGAGCATATTCACGGGGGGATTAGTGAATCATTAGCAGGAAAACATAGAAAAATTCCAATTCTACTCAGCAATCGGGGTGCCGTTCCTAATGGATTTGTAACGCAGGCGCCATGGATGTCGGAATGGTATAATGTTCCTTTAATGAGGAAAGAAATGGGCAGTACCGAGTGGTATCGTGATTTGGCCTTACATGAGGGCCGGCATATGGTTCAGACCGATTTTATGAACAGTGGTGTGAACCGTTTTTTAGGTCTTGTATTTGGGGAAGGCACACAATCTCTTTACACTGGATTCCTGGTACCCTCCTGGTATTGGGAGGGTGATGCAGTGGGAATTGAAACAAATCTCACACAATCGGGGCGAGGTCGGACCTCCTTTTTTAGTCGGACATCCCGGGGACTTCTTATGGCTGGGCAGCAGTTCGATTACAGGCAGGCATTTTATGGGTCCTACAAAGAAGATTATCCTGGTCATTATGAACTGGGATATTTTTTGACCAGCCATGTTAAACGTGAATTCGGAAAGAATGCCTGGCAGGAGATCATCAGAGGCACCATGCGCTGGCCGTTTACAATTAATCCCGTTTTTCCATTATCCAGGTCGATGAAAAAAAC
>JAYEFG010000195.1:0-5169 GCA_034658595.1 Fidelibacterota bacterium
GATAGTTGTGATTTCCTGGCCACCATCCCCATGCAGGGGAAAACCAATTCTCTAAATGTATCGGCAGCTGTGAGTGCCGTTCTGTTTGAACGGTTGAGACAACTATCCGCTTAAGGCGGGATTCTTTTTTTTATTAATCAGAAATTCCCAATCCATGAAGTGCACCACCGAATGGAGTGGAATATCTACAGATTGAACAGTTTTTGTGGGGATTAGCCTTATTTCAGTCCCATTGATCTCTACATCCATAGGCATTTTGAACTCAGGTATAACATCAATCCATTTATAAAATAGCTTTCCTTCTTTTTGGTGGTATTCCAGGGTGGGCGGACGGTGGTCATAAAAATACTGTTGAAAGAAGTAGCCCAGGTCTGTGCCTGTTTTATTTTCAACGTGCTGTACAAAATCATCTGTATTCACATTGGATTTAGCATTGTTCACCGCAAAAGATTTCAGGATGTCCCACCAGACGCGGTCATCATTGATTAAATGCCGAAGGGTATGAAGTACCCACGCCCCTTTATTATAAGAATCACCAAAAGCCCAGTAATATTCATTTTCGGGGCCGACAATGGGTAATTTATTTTGGATGCCCCGGCGTTTTCGAAGCATAAAATCCACCATGACGTTATAACCCAACTCCTGCTCAATAAACATGGATTCACTGTAGACCGCCATTCCTTCATGGATCCATACGTGAGCCGGATCGGATGCGGTAATGCTGTTACCCCACCATTCGTGGGCCGTCTCATGGAATAATAGTCCATCAATTATGCCGTAATAATCTTTTGTCCAGGAACGATGATCGCCGCCCCAGTTATTCCACACATTCCCATAAGTGACAGCGGATTGATGTTCCATCCCCAAATAAGAAACTTCCACCAGTTTATAGCCGTCATCCCAGAATTGGTAATCCCCGAAGTATCTCTCAAAGAACCGGATTACTTTTCGTGCCTGGGGAAATACTGTAGACGCTACTTCTTTATGATAATCCAGTACAAAATGATTCATGACTTCCACCCTGCCGGCACGCTGGAGTGTATCCTGCAAAAGCACGTAATGACCCAACTGGACCGAAATGTTATAATTATTAATCGGGTTGGTGACTTCCCATGTATAGGATTCTTTTCCAGTGAATACATCCTGGGTTGTCTTAACCAGTTTACCATTACTCACACACATAAGATCCTGCGGCACTGTAAATGTCATGCGGGCACCATTATCCGGTTCATCAGAAATGTGGTCTTTCAATGGCCACCAGAGTCCGCACCCGTCTCCTTCACAGGCTACCGATATATAGTCCCGGCCCATTTCATCCTTTTCCCATACAAAGCCCCCGTCCCAGGGCGGATTTTTTGCTGACTGGGGTGCACCTTCATATTTAACTCGAAAAGTAAAAATGGCACCTTTCTTCACCATCGGGAAATTAACAAAGACTGCATCTTCTTTACGGCTGGCGAATAATTCCTTTTCCTGGTACCAAACACTATTCAACTGCATATCCTTTGCCAGATCAACCTGAAGACGGGTAAAGTCATTAACGGCCAATGCAGTAAAATCCACATAGCCCTTCAGGTATTTCTTTTCCACATCAATATCAATATTGATATCATAATGAAGGACGTCATAACAGGTACGCTCCGGGACCAAGGCTCCCAGCAGTCTATTTCGTTCTGTAAGTTTTGGAAAGGATTTTGGTTTTTCAGACTGTTCGTTCATAGCCTGAGGAGGAAAATTAATTGTACATCCGGCGATGATAATCGCCGTCAATACGGCGGTTAGTTTTTTCATGAAATTAAAGCGGGGGATTAGAAACTGATGTTGATCCCAATGGAAATGGTTGTATCGTCTGCCTTATAACTTTGAATGTAATATTCTCCATATCCCCTATCTTTTGCCTGGTCAGGCGTTAAATCAAAATTAACCGTACCTTTACCAGGATTTTTAAAAATATCATTATTCGATTCCCACTTTGGATCATATTTCATGAATACCTTTGGCGCTGGTTGGCTATCATTTTTATAATTATACTTAATGACGATATCCAACCATTCGGCCGAAGTACTCACTGTTATTGTATTCAGCCAGTTGGTCAGGACATCATCACCTGCTGGCTGATAATAATATTCAGATACATAAAATATATTTTCAGATTTAAGTTTCAATTTTGGCCGAATTGAAATCCTGCTACTGCTCACCGGTTTTAAATTAGGGTGATCTTCAAATGCTGTAACGCCTAGAGAGTCACGGGCTGAACCATATTGAGCATAAAGAGATACACTATTTTTACCAATAATTTCTTCCTGTTCCGATAGAAAAGCTGCACTAATAGATAGCATATCCCCAATTAGACGATATTTAGCCCCAAGACCAAAATTAGTTCTATTTTTAATACCTCGGGCATCATCGAAAGATGTTTCAAAAATTAAAAAAGGTGAAAATTTTCCATTTGCCCATAAATCAAATTTCAAGATGATATTTTGATCATTTTCATAGGGTTGTTCTTGCCATGTGGAATTATTTTTATCAACAGCGAATAGAAATTCAGAATCCTTCAGTGTGAAATCTCCTAATGAAATATCACCATTCGCAACAGTGCTGAAACCAATGTTATAGTATTGGTAATCAGAGTTCCCGCCCCTGCCGTAATACCCGCCGGAGAGGGTATTTTTAAACTCCTGAGAAATAAGAAAGTTTAACAGAAGAAAAATTAGAATGAGAAAGAGTCGCTTCATTGATCAAGTTTCCTTTGATTGTTAGCGTTAATATTACAAAAAACATATATAAAAAAAATAGGGCGAATATCTTCGCCCTATTTCAAAGTCAATTTGAGAAAAGATTAGTTAGGATCATCTTTCTTTGCTTTTTTACTCTTTCCGAATAATCTGGCTAACCATCCCTTTTTATCTTCTGCTGATTTTTTACCTTTAACTTTACCTTCGGGTTGCCCTACGTTTACACTTTGTGTAGGTGTATTTTTTGCAACTCCCACAGAATGGGGACCATCTGTTTTCTCAACCCCACCATCAACTTTTTCTGCGTCTTTCACTACTGATGATTTACCGCCTTTTTCTCCTGGATTATCTCTATCTTGCGCATAAACGAATGAAACTGATGAGACAAAAAGCAGCAGAAATAACGTTTTTAATGTACGATTCATAATTAGCTCCTTTTATGAGTTGTTCAACCTAAAAGAAGACCTATCTTCTTCTTAGGCTCATGTCAACTTAACCTATCCAATAATTATGTTCAAAAAACTATTTTACATTTGTGATATGCATCACAATGACCAAATTCTATCACGAATAAATGTTATATAGTTAAAATGTTAAAGCCGAAATGAAAATTTATCTACCGAATTTTGACTTTCAAAGGGACTTGGATGAAATAAGGTTTCGAAGTCCTTCTGGTAGGGTAGTTACAAAATTATACAATTGCGGTGATGCATTTTTCCGGGTGTGTAATTCCCCTTCAGACATATAGCCCACAACCGATTCCACCGTGATTACCCCTGAATCAAGCATAATCCAAATTTTCTGTTTTACGATGTATTCCTTCCCAGTACTTTCATCAAAAAATCCGGTTTGACGCCATTCTGTTTCAATATATTCAGTTGTCAGGAAACCGCTGGGACCCATAATTGTCATCCGTGTATCATTAACATTAAGAATTGTATATCCCTGTGACTGAATATAGGTTAAGAATTCGTCTAGCACTAACTGAGCGTTGGATGCGTATTCCAATTGAGTTGGGAATAATATTTTATTGGAGCCGCATCCCACAACCAAGCATGTTAAAACCAGAACAATAAAATTTTTCAGTATTTTCATTTGTTTTCCAAAAACAGTTTGATTCAGGTTATTTCCTCAACAAAACAAAAGAATTCCCCACATTTTTTGTAGATAAATTCTTCAGTCTTTTTTGTCTTTTTCTTTTTCCGGTCCTTTAAACAGGTTTTCTGCGCCTGAAGCTACATCATCAAAAAAGTCTTCAAAGCTCTTAAAAAATCCAGTTCCGGTTTCTTTAATGAGTTCACTTAAAACTTCAGCTGGATTTTTTTCTTTTTCTTTTTCTTTTTTCTTGGGCATATATCTGGAATTATACTCAGGGCAATTTAAACAAGATGAGATTAAATGATAACCAGAGATATCATATTTTTATTATTTTCCCGTACGAAGGATCCTGCCATCAATGATCTGTGGGTTTATAGTTAAATGGTAACTGGTCTCCCACACGCTCCCAACTCATATATTCCTGTTTTTCAATCATATATGTCTCAAAATATCGGCCATTCTTATCTATAATAACCGAATCCTTACTTAATATTAATAATGACGTTTGGTGATTTTTTGGTTTAGAATAATATTCAAACGCATAATTTAATTCTTCTCCTTCCTTATTATACTTCACCATCATTTTATTTTTAAATGATAGCAATAGTTCGTTATCATTTTTAGCGGACCATACCAAGCTATCATTTAGCAACTCCCTATAATCGTATCCTTTTCCGTATTCTTCTTTTGGATATACTTCAAATCCTTCTTTGATTAACGGATCTTTTTTAGACCCTGAAATCAATAACCAGTCCATTCTCTGTTTAAGACTGTTCCCATTCATTTTATATCGTCGATCATAGCGCTTACCTAATGTGGCCAGGAAATGCCGTAATGATCCATTATAGGCAATTTGACGGTTTTTAATCCATTGCTGTTTTTGTTGTTCGGATTGGGGTTCCATTTCAGTAAAAAACGATTCACCCGCATAACGAACAAATTTTGTACTTAATATAAAGAAGAAATTAAAAAATGATTCAACATCATAACGGAGAAATGTATTATTCGTGGTAAATCCATCTAAATGGTATGTTACCACATATCCAAGTCGCTTATTTTCAATAATTAACGGCCTTTGAGCTGATGCCGAAAATATTTTTTCTCCACGAATAAAAGACAAAACATATTCATTTATTATTTTACAGGATTTAGCATTTTTACTGTTACCTAAAAAGGCATTCTTAAAAACCTTATAATCTTTTTTCCATTGTTTATTGGATTTTTTTGTGACCAAAATCTCTTTCATTTTAATTGGATCTGTAGTCAATCGAAAATTCATATCTAACCGCTCGTTGGCAAATAAATTTAATGCCTTTTTCTCCATGGTGTAACCGAT
>JAYEFG010000196.1:0-5141 GCA_034658595.1 Fidelibacterota bacterium
GCAGTAAGGATCCGGTGCATCCCAATGATCATGTGAACATGTCCCAATCCACCAATGACACTTTTCCTACTGCTATCAATATTGCTGCAGTGGAATCGGCAACTCATCAATTACTCCCGGCACTGGAAAAACTCCAAGGCGCATTGGCATCAAAAGCCGACGAATTTAAAGATATTGTAAAACTAGGCAGGACCCATTTGCAGGATGCCACACCTTTGAGCTTGGGCCAGGAATTTTCCGGCTACGCGTCCCAGGTGGATCATGGCATCACCCGGATCAAAAATGCATTGAACCATTGCTACGAGCTAGCCATGGGCGGTACGGCGGTGGGTACGGGCATTAATTCTATGGAAGGATTTGGTGAAGCAGCCGCCAAGGAAATTTCAAACCTTACAGGCCTGCCATTTGTAACAGCGAAAAATAAATTTGAAGCCTTGGGCGGACAGGACAACATTGTAGAATTATCCGCCATGTTAAAGACAGTTGCTGTCTCACTACATAAGATTGCTAACGATATTCGCCTATTGGGCAGCGGCCCTCGCTCCGGGATCGGCGAATTGGACCTGCCGGCCAACGAACCGGGGAGTTCTATCATGCCGGGCAAGGTGAACCCCACCCAGGCAGAAGCATTAACCATGGTTTGCACGCAAGTCATTGGGAATGATGTAACCATTACAACCGCCGGAGCTTCGGGCCATTTTGAATTGAACGTCTACCGCCCGGTCATGGCTTATAATATCATCCAATCCATCCGCTTGCTGGCGGAAGCATCCGTTTCCTTTGCTGATAATTGTGTGGCCGGGATCAAGGCCAACGAAGAGCGGATCCACGCCAATCTCCACAATTCGCTCATGCTGGTAACGGCGCTGAATCCCCACATCGGTTACGACAAAGCAGCGGAAGTGGCTAAAAAAGCCCATAAGGATAACACTACCCTAAAAGAAGCCATCATTGACCTTGGTTACATGAGCGGTGAGGATTTTGATAAGTTGGTGGATCCCAAAGATATGATCCAGCCCCGGAAAAAAAGCTGATCCGGCTGGAACACTTTTTTCTACATACCGTTCAATTCCCCAATTTCAAATTCTTAAACCAGCAGTAAATTCAAGCCCATGAAATCCTGGCCGCATATCATCAAACGATCTTTTTATACTGTACTAACCGGGATGGTGGTCATATTTGCCTATATCTTATACTTATCCATTGACCTGCCCTCCATCGAACAGTTAGAGAATTACGACCCGGACCTGGTGACGCGCATTTATTCCGCAGATGGTGAACTGCTGAATGAGCTCTATTTTGAAAAGCGGGTCTTTGTAGAACTGGATCAGATACCACAAAATATGCTGGATGCCATTGTGGCCAAGGAAGACCAGCGCTTTTATGACCATTGGGGTATTTCCCTTAGGGATTTTTTCAGGGCTGTAATCATTAATACTGTATCCTTGAGTTACCGTTCGGGATTCAGTTCATTGACCCAGCAGTTAGCCCGCAATCTATATGATAATATAGGATTCAAGAAAACCATCACACGTAAGATTAAGGAGGTCATCACTGCCATCCAGATCGAACGGACTTATACCAAGGATGAGATCCTGGAAATGTATCTGAACAGCGTCCATTTTGGCCATGGGACCTACGGCGTCCAGGCAGCGGCGAAGCGCTTCTATGGCAAGCAGTCCCATGAATTAACTCTGGATGAAAGCGCACTTTTGGTAGGGCTGCTCCCGGCACCGGCCCGCTATTCTCCGGTCCGGTTTCCGGAAAGGGCGCTGACCAAGCGCAATGTGGTATTGCGCGTTATGCGCGATCAGGATTACATCACCCGGATGGAATATACCGAGGCACGCGCCCGTTTGCTGGATAGTGTCCAGCAGGAGCAGACCAGTGGCACGGCGCCTTATTTTACGGAATACATTCGCCGCTTTCTTGAAAGGGAAGACGATGAGCTTGGTGTGAATATCTATCGGGATGGCTTAAAAATTTATACAACTTTAAACTCAGAACTTCAAAAAATAGCTGAAGATGCTGTAATCAAATCAGTGAATGCTAACCAGCAAAAGTTGAATAAGCGCTTATTTAATGATGAAGAAGAATTTTCAAAACTGGCGTATTTGGGCATCTATCCTGAAGATACGGTGAAACTCATGATGGCCGGTGAGCTGGAATTGTATGAAGATCTGCGAGACAAACTTTTGGTCCAGAGTTCATTCGTCGCCTTGGACACACGCACCGGTGCCATTTTGGCCATGGTAGGCGGCCGGCCGGATTATCCTGACCAATTCAACCGTGCTACCCAATCATTGCGCCAGCCGGGGTCAGTGTTTAAACCGTTTGTTTATACAGCTGCTATAGATAATGGCGTACCTGTGACCAGGCAATTGTTGAATCAACCTGTGGTACTGAATGTCCGCAATGCAGATGGTGAATGGGTAAAATGGATGCCTAAAAATTATGACGGTAGTTCGGGAGGACTTACTACAATTAGAGAAGGCCTGCGCCGTTCGTTGAACTTAATTTCAGTGCGCATGGTGCAGGAAGTGGTTCCGGCAAGTGAAGTTAAACAAACTGCCCGGCGCATGGGTGTGTCTACGGATATCCGTGCTGTGGATGCTATCGCCCTGGGAACATCGGAAGTGCATCTTCTGGAAATGGTCGCCGCATATGGTACCTTTGCCAATAAAGGTGTTTATTGCAAACCATTCGGTATCACTCGTATTGAAGACCGCTATGGTAATGTGCTGAAGGAATATAATCCCCAGAGAGAAGAAGTTTTGAGTGCGGAAACGTCATTTATGATGACCAGCTTGCTGCAGACAGTTTTAGACCGGGGGACAGGCGGCAGTGCCCGCTGGAAATACCATTTTTACCATCCAGCTGCAGGAAAAACAGGAACTACGCAAGGTTGGACAGATGCCTGGTTTGTGGGTTTTTCTCCTTACATTTCAGCTGGTGCATGGTTTGGTGTGGATGATCCGCAAGTCAGTTTAGGAAAAGGATTGGATGGCAGCAAAGCTGCCCTTCCGGCTTGGGCCATGTTTATGCGCGACAGCCATGATTCATTATCGTATGCCAGGAAAGAATTCCTGCAACCGGAGCGCATAGAAAATGTTAAAATTTGCCAGGTAACGAAAAATATTCCCGTCGATCTATGTCCATTGGAAACGGAGGTTTTTATTAGGGGAACAGAACCAACCAAGCGTTGTTCGGTTCATAAAAACTAATCAATTAAAAATCAAAGTCTGTATAATAGTTTCAGAGCCTATGGTTACGGCATTGGCTATTTTTTCAACACCCGCTTTTAGTTTTTCTTCGTCATTACAGAAACAGCTAAATATTGTATCACCGGCTTGAACTTCATCTCCTATTTTATGATGACATTCTAATCCGGCGGTTGGATCAAGAATATCGTTTTTATTTTTTCGGCCACAGCCCATATCCACCAATCCCCAGCCAACATTTGCTGTATCAATCGCTTGGATAAATCCATTCTTTTCCGCGTTGACAGTTAATTTGAATTGTGGTTCATGATCAATTTTATTCAAATCTCCTCCCTGGTTGTTTATCATTTCTAAAAATTTTTCATAGGCAGCTCCATTATCGATCAATTGACTTAAAGTTGTATCAGAGTCTGCTTCATTTGGTGCAAGATTAGATTGGATCATGAGTTTCGATGCCAGTTTGTAGCAAACGTTCATCGTATCATTTGGCCCATTGCCTTGGAGACAATCCATGGCTTCCTGCACTTCACACCACATTCCAGAATAACGCCCGAGAGGTTGATCCATGTTTGTATATACTAGGTCAGTTTTGACACCAAAATGTTCGCCGACATTTTTTAGCATTTCCCCCAATTCTTTACTTGCAGATATCGTGGGCATAAAACCGCCGCTGCCCACTTTAATATCCAGGACCAGTCCTTGAATTCCGGAAGCTATCTTTTTACTCATAATGGATCCGCAGATCAAAGGGACAGAAGCAATTGTGCCAGTCACATCCCGCAGGGCATAGATCTTACCGTCCGCTGGGCAGATCTCATCTGATTGAGCCATGATACCGCAGCCGATACTATTCACCCATTTTTGAAAATCACTTAAGGACACATTTGTCCTAAAACCTGGAATAGTTTCCAGTTTATCAATTGTTCCGCCGGTATGGCCCAAACTGCGTCCGGAGATCATCGGTATGTTTAAACCGGCAGCAGCCAAAAGTGGGGCCAGGATCAATGACGTTTTATCTCCCACTCCACCCGTGCTGTGTTTATCACATACATAATCTGCCGTTTGTGAAAAGTCCATTTGTGTACCAGAATGGATCATGATATCCACTAAAGCGAAAATTTCATCATTCGTCATACCATGATCAAAGATTGCCCTTAATAATCCAGTCATTGCAGCATCATCGATGCTGCCATCAACATAACCTTTTATAAAGGATTGTAGATCAACTGGTGAAATTGGTTTTCCGCTGTTTTTAGCAGCAATTATATCATGGGGATTCATTTTCAACTTTGGTTTTTTGCCAGGGCCATTTGAAATCGATGGGTGCTCGCTCGCGAACAGAGTAGAGGGTGAGATAGCCACCGAAAATAGCCAATATAACATTGGGTGTCCACATGCCAATAACTGGGGAAACAATATTGCGGTCGGCCATTTCCTCACCGCCAATCAGGAAAACATAATAAATAAGGAAAAAACCAAAACCGAGTGCAATAGCTACAGCAAATCCGCCCCGTTGTGAAAGAGTGCCCAAGGGTGCACCAACCAAGACAAACAAAATACACGCCAGTGGTAAAGAAAATTTCTTATGGATCTCTACACCATATTTATTCCAGCTCCTGGTATACGAATTTAAAAGCCTGAATTCATTCTTAGCTTGACGTTCCAGGCTGCGCAGCCGTCGTTCCTTCAAGCGCACCTGGGCTGCAGTTAAGGTTGTATCCTGCAGCATTTTTTCTTTATAAGAATTCAGTAATTTCTTGGTACCGGTAAAATTATCAGGTACAATATCAAAACCTGTTACTTTTTTGATCGTATTTTGCAGCCGTTCTTCTACGCGCAATTTTCTTTCCATGTATTTTGATTGTTTTTCCTGCATAAGTCCCACCGTCATTTCCCGATCGGAACGGTTGGCCGTATCGC
>JAYEFG010000197.1:0-5123 GCA_034658595.1 Fidelibacterota bacterium
CGGCGGTTCGAGGTGCCACGCAGCAGGAGGTATCTTATCAAATTACTGAAATGTATAAAATGGGCGTTGAAAATGAAAAAATTGCGTACATAATGAGTCAGGCATACAAGGGAATTCGTAAAAGTGTTTTAAATGAAACAGATTATACTCGATTTTGGCTTTTTTCTTTGATGGGACTCAGGCGAATTGAAAATATTCACCTTCAATATAAAAATGGATTTTTGAGTGAAGATGCTTTTGAACGAATCGGTATGGGTTTTTACCAAACGCCACTTGTTCGTGAAATTTGGGAAGAAAGAAAAAATGGTTTCGAACCAGAATTTGTCACCTTTTATGAAGCTTTAAGGGATGGCGAAAAATGAAAAAACTCCTCTTTGTTATTATACTGACCTTTATTAATGCCCAGACTGGATCAGAAATATATCTTTTTGACCTACTATCGGTTGATGATAAATATGCCATCGCCAATCCGGTAAACATTTCGGATAATCCCGGTTATGATAACCAGCCCTCATTTATGAAAAACGGAAGGCAGATTTTATTCTCTTCCACACGGAATGGCCAGCAGGATATTTGCTTATACCATATTAAATCCGGAAAGAAAACATGGATGACGGACACCAAGGGGGGTGAGTATTCCCCTCTTCAGATTGGAACAAGTAATGCCTTCTCTGCTATTCGGTTAGACCCAAATGGCACACAGCTGCTGTATAAGTACAGCATGTATTCCGGGAAACCAAAGGTGCTCGTCAAAGATTTGAAAATTGGCTACCACTGCTGGATTGACAGAAAGAATCTCATGACCTTTGTATTGGGGGATCCGCAGACACTTCAGTTGAACAATATCAAATCGGATAAGAATCAAATTATGGACGACACCATCGGCCGAACCATTTTAAAATTGCCCAAATCCAATCGCGTGGCCTATATCAGCAAAAAAGAAAAACAATGGACGATCAATACTATTGATCCGAAATCAGGAGAGATCGAAATGATGATCCACACATTGAAGGGCTCCGAAGATTTTGCCGTCACCCATTCTGGTGTGCTCATCATGGGAAAGGGGAGTGAAGTATATAATTTTGATCCATATAACCATTCGGATTGGGTTAAGATTGGCGATGTTTCAGATTTCGGATTGGGTGGCATCACCCGAATTGCAATCAGCCCGAAGGGAGACAGAATAACTATTGTCTTATCAGAGGATTCGGTTGAAAATTAAATCAATGAAGCGGTTGATTCTCATCATTTCCACCTTATTATTCGGCATTCTTTCTGCCATATCCCTGGGCGAATTTTATTTCACTCATCAATTGGGTGATCCGGAATATTATATTTTATTATTTAGTTTTCTTTGCGGATTTTCCGGCGTCATCAGTGGATGGCTTTTATTGCAGAAAAAATGATGGGGAGAGTTCCCGATCTTTTCCAGGGTATTTTTATTTTTATAAATAATAGATTATATTAATGGTATGAAAAATCATTTACATTTTGAAAAACTTAAATTATTGTGCACCGTCTTTATTTTTTTACTATTTGCCTGTGGTGATAAACCGGAAGAATCGTGTGTCGCCCCCACAGGTGGTCAATTCATAGAAGTTCGAAGTATGGGCACCATCGATATTCAATTTATTAACGACTTGCGTCCCAGCTTTGGTATTCCCGAATCATTCACCGCCAAGTATGACGTGGATGTTTATGCCGTCAATTATGCCACCACCGATCCGGATGGGAAAGAGGCCATCGCCACCGGGGCCATATATATTCCCAAAACTGGTAACGATGATCCCCTGTCACTTTTGAGCGGGCAGCATGGGCTCACCATCAAAAAGCGGGATGTGCCTTCCACGCTCCCCCTCTACGGGTATCTTGGCCTGTTCGGGGCAGCCAAAGGATATGCCTCTGTCCAAGCCGATTATCTTGGCCTGGGGAATTCTGATGTACAAAATCAGCCCGTGAATCAAAAATCCAGTGCGGTGGCTGTGGTAGATCTCATCGATGGTATGCGTCATTATGCATGCGAAAATGATATTCCTTTGAATGAAAATGTATTTCTCTTAGGTTATTCTACGGGCGGATATGTATCCATGGCGGTGCACCACGAATTGAATGAGAATCCCCGATCATTTGTCATTAATGCCAGCGTTATGGTGGCAGGATATTTTGATTTAAATATATCGGAGTCGTTTCAGATTGCAGATACCCTTTATCGGCCGGCCTGGGCCTTGTACTCTCCCTTTATGTACGACCAGCAATATCAACTTGGTCTTATGGATAAAATGGTGGAATCGCCCCATAAAGAAAAGCTCAACGATTTGTTTAACGGTGAAAAGGATGCAAGCGAAATAGACAAAGCCTTAACCCCAATAAGTAAAAATTTATTCACAGATGCAGCCCGGACCAGTTTTGGCACCCATTCGGACTTTGCATCATTTCGTCAGGTGCTCAGTGATAATTCTCTAAATGAAGTCGTACCTCAATCGCCTGTATTATTTATCCATAGCAAGGAAGATGGTGCAGTCGATTTTGAGCAGAGCGTGAATATGCATGCATATATTAATTCACATGGGGGAAATGCATCCATGACCTTATTAGAAAAGGGCAAACATGAACCCGCTGCCTATTCGCCGGCGGTTATACAGGCCATTGATTGGCTGAAACAGTATGAATAAGGATTTTCAACTAAAGAAGTTATGGTGGTTTTAATTTTTTCTTTTTACCGTTGGTGATTTAATATCACTAAATGAAAAAATCTATTACAAATAAGTTAGAAATTGGCTGGGATCTGGCCATGATCAGTTTTTCAGTTCTGTTGAAAAATAAAGTCTTATTCATTTTCCCAATTCTATCCACGGTTTCCTTATTATTCGTTTTAGCCAGTTTTTTAGGTGGGGTGATAACGATTACAGATATCCATATTCCTGAGAATATTATTGAATATATATTTGAAGAATTGATGATTCCGGCGAATTTTATGCTGCTGTTTGTATTTTACCTCGTCAACTATTTTGTAATCATCTTTTTTAATATGGGCTTGATGCATTGTGCGCTGATGGTCTTCAATGGAAATAAACCTAAAGTTGTACGGGCGTTATTATTTTGTTTTTCAAGGATTGGCTCAATATTTGGATGGTCTGTCCTATCTGCCACAATTGGTTTTATTTTCCGATTAATAGAAGATAAAAGTGAATATATCGGTTCAATAATCTCCGGCCTTCTGGGTATGTTGTGGTCTGTGATGACCTTTTTTGTTGTTCCCATTATGGCGTATGAAAAACTTAATTTGAAAGCAGCGATTAAACGTTCCTCCAAACTCCTGAAAAAAACCTATGGCGAACGGGTGGGCGCTTTTTTTGCCTTCGGGATTTTATGGATCCTTATTTTAATTGCAGCCATAATTCCCATTTATGTTTTGTACCGTAATAACCATCTCAGTAATGCTATGTTTTTATATACTGTTGGTATTTTTGTGTGTATTATTAGTGTGTTTATGGCAACAGCGGAGAGTATATTTAAAGCGGCCGCTTATCAATTTTCTGTCGGTGGAGCGACGGGTGAATTTGAAAAGGGAAATCTTGATTCTATTTTTATTGAACAAAAGAATTTAAAAAAAGGCTTTAAACAAGGAGATTGAAATGAAAAAGAAAAACAGCTGTTTTGCAATTGTTATACTTCTCTTTATGGCAACTGGATATTTATACCCCCAGGATGAAGCAAAGAAGCAGAAACATAAAGTGTTGCAAATTGAAGGTGAAGTAGTTGATCTTGCCTGTTACACATCACGGGAAGCAAGGGGCGAAGGGCATGTGTCTTGTGCCATGCGCTGCCTCAACAGAGGCAATCCTGCTGGACTTGTAGACCAGGATGGTAATGTATTTGTTATTATTGCTCCGAGCCCGGGTTACGCACCCTACGCCGCACAAACCATTCGCTTGAGTGGTAATGTTGAAGGCGGAAGGATCGGCCCTAAAAAAATGGAAGCAAAGACCGGGGAAAACTGGGTAGAAGTGAAATTGCGAGGAGGATCTCCCAAGCCTGATTAATCACCATAAGGTGACTGGAGCCGCTCATTGGGGGCTTACAAAGAAGACATTAGCGATATTGGATTCAGCGGATGCTATAGGTTAAGAGGTAGCACATGATGTCTATCCGTATACTGCATTCAGTACTTACTCCGATATTTTGTTTCCGGGATGGGCCCTTGCTGGTGGCCCAGATGAATTTCAGAATCGTGTTAATGATCCAGTAACTCGTCGACGGTTAGTTTCTGAAATGAGTACAATTTTTTTACAGCAGACTGGATCAGGCCCAGAGAGCATTAAGTTTAGAAGTGTTAATTCACACCCAAAAATGCAGGGAAGGACTTTAGCAGATTTTCTTACAGTGCTTGGTCGTCCAAATACTATAGTTGAAGCTGTTGATGCTATAATTGAATTACAGCTTAGCGGCGGAGTTATAGGTATTTTTGAAGGAATGGCGGAGGATGATGTAATCCGAATAATTAGTCATCCGACATCAATGTTTGAGACTGATGGAGACCTTGTTGAGTTGGGTATGGGATTTCCCCATCCACGAAGTTACGGTTCGTTTCCACGCATACTTTCTAAGTATGTGCGTGATAAAGAAGTGCTCACTTTAGAAGAGGCTATACATAAGATGACACTTTTACCAGCATTGTGGATTGGTCAAAGTGATCGGGGATTAATTAGAAAAGGTGCAATCGCTGATATGACAGTGTTTGATTTTGAAACGATTCAGGATAAAGCAACCTATAATGATCCCCACCACTTTTCAACAGGTATATTGCATGTCTTCGTTGGCGGTGTTGCTGTTCTTAATAATAACAAAATAACTGGTAAGCGGCCTGGAAGATTTATCGAGCGATCTAGAAATTGAGAATTAACAAATCATCATCAATCAAAACATTGTTGAGATTGGTTGGAATGGCTAAAATGGCAAAGTGGACACGGAATTAGTGGACACAACAACAGTAATTTCAAGTTTTATCGAGGATAGGGTACTTAATTAGTACCTGCTTTGGGAGCAGGAGGTCGGAGGTTCGAATCCTCTCACCCCGACTCGTCAGAAACCACTTCTGATTGACATAAAGCCCTTCTTTATTG
>JAYEFG010000198.1:0-18275 GCA_034658595.1 Fidelibacterota bacterium
TTATGGCGCACGAAAAATAACGGTATTTCATGGAAACCCATATTTGATGATCAGGATGTGTCATCGGTGAGCGCTCTGGCCGTTTCACAAAAAGATCCTAATATTGTTTGGGCTGGCACAGGCGAGACTTTTCTGATTCGCCCGGCACATGCAATAGGAGATGGGATTTATAAATCTACCGATGGTGGCGATACATGGACAAATATGGGCCTAGAAAAAACGGCTCGAATCGGCCGCATTGTCATTCACCCAACTAATCCGAATATTGTTTATGCAGCAGCATTGGGTCATGCCCACGGTCCTCAAAAAGAACGGGGTATTTACCGCACCACCGATGGTGGAAAGTCATGGGAACACGTTTTATTTATCAATGAAAATACTGGCGGTATTGATATTGCCATCGATCTGAATAATCCTGATTTCCTCCTCGCATCCATGTGGGAGATTCACATCAACACCTGGGGACTCAACAGCGGCGGTGAAGCTGGCGGTGTTTTCATTTCTCGTGATGGGGGTGACTCATGGGAACGGCAGGATAAGAACGGCCTCCCCGGGGGTAAAGAGAAACCTGTAGGTAAAGTCGCAATCGCAATATCCCAGAGCAATCCCAACACTATGTATGCCCTTTGTGAAGAGGACCATCCGGGACTTTATCGAACAGATAATGGCGGAAAATCATGGCAACTGGTTACGAGGAATCATACTCTGGCAGAACGTGCTCCATATTATATGCGCATGGCCGTAGACCCGGATAATCCTGAAAAGATATATATATTAAATGTGCAATTCAGTATTTCTGAAGATGGTGGTAAAACCATTAAATCTGGGTATCGCGCTGGTGGCGATAATCATGATATTTGGATCGATCCTGAAGACGGAAACCGAATTATGGTGGCCCATGATGGATGCGCTTCCATCGCCAATGATGGCAAAACGTTTAAGCGTGTGGTGCTCCCTATCGCCCAAATGTACCACGCCCATGTTGACGATCAGATTCCTTACAATGTTTATGGGAATCGTCAAGATGGCTACTCCTACCGCGGTCCCAGTAATAGTCGAGAACGGGGCATTTCACTGGGTCATTGGCGGGCCTTTGGCGGGTGCGAATCAGGCTTCGGCATCCCCGACCCCAACGATAATAATATAATATGGTCTGGCTGTTATGACGGCGGATTAGAAGTGTATGATGTAAGAACAGGCCATGCCCGTAACGTCCGCGTTTGGCCCGAAGCCGCCTATGGATGGCCTCCTAAAGACCTGAAATACCGTTGGCACTGGACCTTCCCAATCCATATTTCGGAACATAAAAATGCCGTATATGTGGGCAGTCAATACGTCCATCGGTCAACTGACCTTGGCCAAAGCTGGGAGATCATTTCGCCGGATCTTACCTTAAATCTGAAAAGTCACCAGGAGAGTTCTGGAGGCATCGCTATTGATAATCTCATGACATTTGATGGATCCGTGTTGTTCGCCATTACTGAATCGCCACTTAAACAGGGGCTTATCTGGGTAGGAAGTAATGATGGCCAAATTCATCTCACCAAAAATGGCGGACGCGGTTGGGATAATCTCACCGAAAATATTGATATGCCTCCCTGGGGAACCATTTCCAATATCGAAGCATCCCGATATTATAAAGGTACCGCATACATTTCTGTGGATTTCCACCAAATGGGTGATTTCGACCCTTATATATATAAGACTGAAGATTTCGGGCAATCATGGAAAAATATTAGCGGTGATATTCCAAAATCCTATTCTAGTTTTGTACATGTGGTAAGGGAAGATCATCAAACGCCTGGCGTCCTCTACGCGGGAACAGATAATGGTGTTTATGTATCTCTGGATGATGGCGCTCATTGGATGCGTATCAAAAACAACCTACCCCCAGCGCCGGTTTATTGGATCAGCCTCCAGGAGCATTTTGATGATATGGTCGTTGGCACCTATGGCCGTGGGTTCTATATCCTGGATGATATCAGTCCATTTCGGGAATTAGCCAAAGCCAACAAAGAGGAAGTGAACTTCATGCCGGTTCAGGATGCCTATCGATTCCAGACTATCCAGAGTATGAAAAATGACGGCACCAGCCTAATCCGCGGACGGAATCCGGCCTACGGCGCCAATTTGGATTTTTTCCTCCCGGACACAAATGCAAAAGAAATATCCATTGCAATTCAAGACATGAATGGAAATGAGATTAGAAAGCTCACACCGAAGAAAACCACACTAGGTGTCAATCGTGTCGTGTGGGATTTGCGTTATGAAAAAACGAAAACTGCTAAACTTAAGGTAAATCCCCGCGGTGTCGATTGGGTCACTTATAATAAAGATGGTTGGCGTCCTCTTCGCACCTGGGACATTGATGTAAACAGCGGAAAACTGGGGCCCAAAGCTGTACCCGGAAATTACAAAGCTATCCTCAACGTGGATGGGAAAGAGGTCACTCAGTCATTTACTGTTTTGAAAGATCCCAATACGGCAGGAACAATTAAGGATATAAAAACCCAATTCAAATTCCTCATAACATTGCGGGAAACCATCAATGAAAATGTGGCCCTCATCAATAAAGTTGAAGACCTCCGGTTTTCACTTCAAAATGATTACGAGACGAGAGATGAAGAAAAAGCTGCAAGGGATATGGATGTTCGACTTTACGAAATTGAAAGCCATTTATTTGATATAAAGCTCACGGGAGCGCGGGAAGATGCGTTTCGTAATCCTACCAAAATATATGGAAGATTATCCGCATTGGGCAGTGATTTAACGCGATATGGAGCAGATTTCAAACCAACCAACCAGCAGGTTGAAGTGTATGAAGTATTATCTAACCGGCTTAAAAAACAACAAGCTGCCTTTGATATATTGATGGAAGACGATTTCTGGAATTCGGAGAAATAATTATTATATAGGCGCAGCATGTTTACCGGCCGATTGGCGTGGCTACGCCTTAGAATTCATACGATTAAGTGCGCCCCAGCTTCACCGCAGTACCATAGACCAGCAGTTCTGCTGTCCCAGACAAAATCATTGATGTCTGAAAACGTACACCCACAACCGCATCGGCACCCAGCTCTTTTGCTTTGTCCTGCATCCGCATTAAGGACTGTTCCCGGGATTCGGCCAGCATACCGGTATATTCCTTAATTTCACCACCAATAATGGTGCGAAGCCCGGCCATTATATCTTTCCCAACATGCCTGGCCCGGATTGTATTCCCAATCACCGTACCTAAGTGTTCTGTAATGACGTATCCCGCAACTGTTTCAGTTGTTGATATAATCATTTGTCAATCCCCCGGAATGGTTCATCTTTGGCATCATCCCTGTTTTCCTTTATGAATTTGAGGGCTAATACAATAGCTCCACCCACCACTAGGATAGTCCCCAGCCCCAAGAGAAAATCGCTGAGGATGAACCCTATAATGGCGTTGACAAATTTGAGTGCCAGGATTGCAGCCCCGGCAATGATGAGGTAAACACCAATCTGTTTTAATTCCATAATCTCTCCCAATTCAATGATTCTAATTATTGAATATTACTGACAGAAATTTGTTCCAAAAAGAGAATCCTTTCCCATGAAAAAGAGAATTAAATTCCCCATACTATGGCTGAAACAGATTTTTCCATTCGATCCTTCAAGGGCGGGTATGATGACAACCTAACCTACCTCGTCACCTGCATGCGCACGGGAAACCAGTTCCTGGTGGATGCGTCCGTACCCCTGAAACAAATCCTGCCTTTCGTGAGCAAAAAAGGATTGATTGTCCTGTTTATCACCCATACCCATGGCGACCATACCGCATACATGGACGAATATGTAGATGCCTTTCCCAACCTTGTTACGATGATTTATAAAGATTCAGAGGATAAAGTTAAATCCACCCTGAAACGGCCCGTGAAGCATGGGGACATCGTTACGGTTGGGCAGCTCAGCCTGGAGGTATTTCATACACCGGGACACTATCCTGATTCAGTTTGTTATCTACTGGATGATATTTTGTTTACGGGAGACACCCTTTTTGTGGGGCGCACCGGGAGGACCATCAGCCGGGGAAGCGATACACGTCAACTTTATCGTTCAGTATATGATACAATCCTGGATTTACCGAAAAACACAATTATTTACCCGGGCCATGATTACGGCCCCAAAATGACCATATCCATTGATGAAAATATTTCTATCAGTCCCCTGCTCCAGGCGGATGATGAGGACGATTTCGTTCAGCGCATGGCGGACTATGAAGCCCAGCGCACTATTGGGAATTAACCCACGGAGGTAAACATGAAACGATATATGACAGGCCTGATCACCGGTGTTCTTTTTTCCGCGATCATATTCACCCTGATCGGTGCCACACAAGCCCAGGATGACAGTTTAGTCACAATAATGGAAGAGTTGGATACTTATGTCCAGGATCAGCTGGGCAAGGATAAGGCGGCGGGACGTTTTCAGCTTCAGTCCTTTCAAATTGAACGGACCCATTGGCATTACATGCTGGATACTGCCACGGGAGAACTTTACCGCCTGGAACCCAGCCGCAGCCCAGGAAATGCCAAATGGGTGTTAACGGCAGAAGCCAATTTTTAGCGGGAGAACATACTTGAAAGAATTGATTCTTACTACAGCCCTGTGTCTATTTTTGCTATCATGCGACCGGGATTCCAAATGCAATAATTGTGGTGATTTGTTAGGCGGATTCATTTTAATGAAAGTTACTGGCGGTGACCTGGCTAAATATGAAGGTCTCGCTAAATTAGAAGGGGTTGACGTTGGTGTCTGTATCCGGGCCTATATCCTGGAAGAAGAACTGAATGCCAATTCAGTAACGATTGTTGATGACTGCTGCTGTGAATTCTAAACTGGTCACCCGAACATATTGCCCTTCAGATAATCCTCAGAAAGCCGTTATTGGCCTCCATGGCTGGACCGGGAATGAACATGTTTTTGAGCCCGTGGCAAAAATGATGAAAGTTGATCATGGAAAATGGTACTTCCCCCGGGCCCCTTACAAAGCGGATACGGGAAAAGGATATACCTGGTTCAGCGGCAGTGATGAAAAGGGATGGAAGATTGAAAAAACCCTGGCTGGGATGCACCAATTATTAGCGAAAATTCAGTCCGATGGATTTTCCTCTGACAATATCTTTCTAATTGGATTTTCCCAGGGCGCCAGCCTTTCCATGGAAATCGCCCTCCGTTTGCCATTCGCCATTGGTGGCATTATCCCCATTGCCGGGTTTATCAAATTCATGGAAACGCTCAAAAATGAATCTACTGCAGAGAGTACAAAAACACCCGTTTTACTGCTCCATGGGATTCGAGATGAGATCATTCCGGTTAAAGCCAGTAAGAAAGCCTATGATTTTTTCAACCAGCGAGGCCACAACGTTCATTTAGAAACTTATGATGCGGGGCATAAAATTCCTCTCCGTACTGCGCCGATGATCCAAAATTTTATTACAGATTCGTTTAACTTTTTCGAGGTAAATTCGTCAGAATTTACTGAATGACATGGCCAAGACTTTAAACAGAAGATCATTCCTTCAATTCGACCTGGGTGATGCCAAGCGGATTTCCCATATTGATCCTCAATGGCCTACGGCGGAAATGGCCCGGCTGCTGCTAGAAGATATTGACCGGGAGCCCATAGTTTTCCAACTGGAAGCACCCAAAAACCCACCTAAAAAATTAAAAATCACTTCCTCTCTGGCAACCATTTCTGCAGAAAGTTGGAACCAGAAAAAAGCGGGTCATTTATTAAAACGGGTACACGGCGGAACATCTTTTACCGACATAAAAAAATACACGGACATGGGGCTCAATAGTGCCATCCCTGGATTATTAAAAACCGATGAAAAACCGGAAAAACCAGGGGACTGGGTGGAAGAGGAAATACCGAATTTTCGCAATATGTCCGACGCCCAGCGAAAAGAATACCAATCTCTTTACCAGGACCGCCGTATTATGCTGGTGGACTGGTGGATGAATCTCATCATGAAAGACGAGGTATCTATCCGCGAGAATATGACACTTTTCTGGCACGATCATTTTGCCACCAATGCCCAAAAAGTTTATTTCCCCCAGGCCGTTTATGAACAAAATGATGTTATTCGGGAAAATTGTCTGGGAAACTTTCAAACCCTTCTGAGGAAGGTAACCTTTGGTCCCGCAATGATGATATGGCTGGATACCCGGCGAAGCAGAAAAAGATCCCCCAATGAAAATTTTCCTCGAGAACTTTTGGAATTATTCACCATGGGTGTGGATACCTATTCCCAAGAGGATGTGGTGGCCGCATCAAAGGCGTTCACAGGGTATTCAACGGATGGCTATGAAACCAATTACGTATACGAGTACCGCCGTGGTGACGGTGAATATTGGTTGAATTACCATGATTTTAACTATAAAGAATTCCTGGGAAAAGGGGGCAGTTTTGATGGGGATGATATTATTGCAATCATTCTTGAGCAGGATGTTGTGGCCAAATTCATTTGTGAAAAAATATATAAATGGTTCGTCTATGAAGTCCCCGATGAAAATTTTGTGAACCAGATGGCCACTATTTTTAGGGAAGAAAAATATGAAATTAAACCGGTCATGGAATATTTGCTGACTTCAGAGCATTTTTATGATGACAATTTCCAGGGCGGCCACATTCCAAACCCCACAACCCAAATATTAGGATTAATTCGGAAATTAAATTACCAAGATAAGGAATATCCCAATCGGTATCTCCTGCGATATATCGGACATATGGGCATGACCTTATTATATCCCCCGGATGTCAATGGCTGGACAGGCCACAGGGCCTGGATCAATTCTATTACCCTGCCCTTGCGAAAACGATTATCAGCATTTTTAATAGATCCCGATTCCGACCGCCGACTCAAATTTGACACCAACATCATTGAATTTGCCAACATTCTTTCTGACCCCCAAAATGCCCGAACGCTTGTTAAAGATTTAGCCATAGTGTTTTTTGGACTGCCTCTTTCAGAAAAACTTGAAGATAAATTGGTAGAAATCCTTATGGATGGCGCCGCCGAATATGATTGGGATATCAATGCCAGCGGCGCTGATTACCGCCTCAAAGAATTAGTGAAATACATGCTGCGCCTTCCGGAGGCTCAACTGGCATGAAACGCCGCGATTTCATAAAAATGGCCACCGCTCTTTCCATCGCAGGGACAAAAGTACCGTTGATGGCCTTCAACCGACCAAAACATTTACGGAAGTCCAGCGGCAACTGGGGCTCGGATCGCATTGTCATCTTGATCAAACTCAACGGCGGGAATGACGGGTTGAATACCCTGATTCCCGTTCAAGACAGTATCTATTATAATAAACGCCCCAATTTGGGAATTAAAGCCAGAAATGCGCTCCCGATCAATTATGATACTTATTTCCACCCCTCGCTGGTGAATTCACAAAGCCTGTTTCAACAAGGCATGATGTCTATTGTACATGCCGTTGGATATCCTGCCGGAAACTTGTCTCATTTCCGCTCTTCCGATATCTGGGTCACCGCTTCAGGCTCAAACCGTGTATGGAATACGGGCTGGCTGGGACGCATGTTTGCCTATGATTATCCCGATTATCCCGCCAATATTCCTGATCATCCAATCGGCATCCAGATGGGCAGCGCCAATTTGCTGGAATTCCAAACGCCGGAGACCAACATGGCTACCATGCTTGGGAGCACCGATTCACTGTATAAAATTATTGACGAAAATTATGTGGCGGGCTCCAATGATTCGGCGCCCCCGACCTATGGCGGAGAAGAACTCAAATACGTCCGCGCTATTGATGAGAGCACCTATGAATTTTCAGGCGTCATTAATGATGCGGGCCAAAAAGGCAAAAATACGTTAGAATATCCTGCGACTAATCTTGGTCTGCAGATGGCTGTTGCGGCTAAATTGATTTCCGGCGGTTTAACGACTCCCGTTTACCGCCTGAATTATAGCGGGTTTGATACCCATGCCAACCAGTGGAATAATCATATCCGATTATTGCGGGAATTGGACCAGGCCGTGTTTGCCTTCCTCAAAGATTTAGGCAGTCAGGGATTAGTGGAAAAAGTTTTGCTGGTGACCACTTCAGAATTCGGCAGACGGGTCATGGAAAATGGTTCCGTCGGGACAGATCATGGAACAGCGGGACCAACCCTTTTCTACGGCCCGCCCCTGCGGGGAAATATTATCGGATCTCAACCACCCTTGAATGATTTAATCCGGGGTGGGAATCTCAAGGTCCAACATGATTACCGTCAAATTTACAGCACCATTATGCAGGATTGGTTTGGCCTGGCGAAGGATACCGTCAAGGATATTCTGGAAGAAACTTATGATCCTGTTTCAGTGATCCATGAACCACTCTCAGCAGATAAAGATGTCCACCTGCCCTCTAACTTTAAACTGCATCCTGCATATCCAAATCCATTCAATCCGGCGGCGGAAATAGGGTTTGAAATACCCCAGGAAAGTATTGTTAAAATATCGGTTTATACTATTACCGGGCGGCGAATCCTCCATCAGGATCTGGGAGCGAAACATGCGGGAAATCATAGTTATACATTGGTACCGAAAGGGTGGGCTTCCGGAACCTATATCGTTCAAATAGAAGCACTGGGATCAGTACTGACCCAACAGATTACCTACCTGAAATAAAAATCAGCCCGGCCGTACATTCACGGCCTTATCCCCTTTCATATCAAAATCCACATCGAAGGCCACACGCTGGCCCGGAGGTAACCCAAAACTTTTTAATTTGGGTCTTAAACCATACACATGGACAAAATAATCTTCACCGTCATCACCACTGATAAAACCGAGCCCTTTTGTCGTATTATATTCTTTAACTGTACCTGTCATGTCTTTTCTTTGTGATTGGGGTCACTTGAATAATTAACTGAAGTTAGGTATGTTTACCCCGATTGTAAAAATCGAAAGAAAGGATTTCATCATGAAACGCAATAATCGATTCCTCATTATTTTTGGCCTTATCATTGGATTCACGGGATGTGAATTGGTCGAAGAAGAAGATGGAAAAAATAATCCTGAGGAATTAGTAGGGAAATGGACAAGGGAAGGCTTACAAGTTGGATTGGAAATCACCACCAATTCCGACCAGGAATTTATCGACCTTTCCAAACCGGGCATTGGTAGTGGTTTATCTATTGTAGGTGATAATCATAATGAAAATTTGAAATATATCAATCCCATGTTCATGTTTGATATGAGAGATGAGGAGGATGACGAAGATGATGATGGTCCCGATTTCTTTTTTGCCGCTCAGAACCTGGATTGGACAGCCTTTCGGAATCCAAAGGATTTTGTGGGCCAAACATTAAAAATGTTTGTCATGATGGAAGATAAAGAAACGATTCATAACGATGATGGAAGTTTCACAGATACAATTGTAACCCGCGCAGCCTATTTTCAGTGGGTTGTCAATGATTCCAGTAATTTTTTCATGGGCGACCGTCCCCCCGACAGCCTGTATTTAGCTGATTGGGTAAATCCCGCAGATTTTACCATGGATACCAACAACAATAAACTGGAATTGAATAATATGTCCTTATATTTTGCTGAAATTATTCAATTACCCAACAATGACGATTCATTGAAATGGGACAGTTCCAGGGTGACTATAGCCAGCGGCGACCTTATGCCGGCAACATTTACAATCCCTAATAATACACCTACCATCGTGGCGACACCATTTATGGATGAAGAAATGATGGAAGGTCCTCCCGAAATGTTAGATCTCCAGGATGGGGGTAAACTTGAATTGAAAGATACTTTTCTCGACTGTGACGATTTTGGGAATTGCGATACGATGACAGTTTATTCAGCCGGAGAATGGTGGACCGAAGGCGCCGATACCCTGATCCTGGCTGTTAATTTTGAAAATGAAGGAATTGATACTATTGACCTTAAATATCTGGTAACAGCTAATGATTTAAAAATCGTTTACAAAGAAAATCCATGCGAATATGAAGAAGATTGGGAAACGGATGAAGAGTGTATAGACGAAATATCCCGTGAATTAATCGGCCTTCAGCCCACCAGTGTCACCTCCCTGGAAATCGTCATGAACCTCGCCTTTAAAAAAGTCGCTGCCAATACGATTCCGGCTAACAGAATTAGTAGGTCCAGGTAATATATTACACCCGGATGGCTAAAGCGAATTCCTTAAGGAATCCATCTTAATTAATTGATAAACACTCTCCGGTTTCGGGTGGGATTCAGCTTTTTCTATGTTTAAGATAGCTCCGTCCCAGAGATCCAGCCAGGACTAATATACCACCCACAAAAGCCCATTCACCCATGGCTTCACCCACAAAAATGAAAACCCACACCGGGTTTAGCACCGGTTCAATCATACTGACCAGAATGGCATCAATCGCCGGTACGTATTTAAGAGCAATGGTGTAAAGTATATATGGAATGCCCAATTGAATAATACCAAGCATCATCAAAATCAGCCATTCGGAAGCACGGGAACTTTCAACGGCATCAAAGACAAATGGCGCGGTTAGAATGGCTGTGAACAAATTTCCAAATAACACGATTTCAACCGCCGAGGATTCCTTTTCTTTTCGAATGATGACAGTCACCAAGGCCAGGCAGACCCCGGCGCCTAAAGCCAAGATATTCCCCCACAATCCGTAAATGGTTAATTCATCCATGAAAAATAAACCTAAACCGATAAAAATGATTCCTATGGCCAGCCAGTCGAATTTGGCTACCCTTTCATTCAAAATATAGAAACCAAAAATCACCACGTAGATCGGCGCCGTGAATTCTAAAAAGATCGCATTGGCAGCGGTGGTGAGTTTCATGGAAGTCACATACATTAAAACCATTCCAATGTAGGCCAATACACCGACAATTGTATATTTATTCCATATGAACCTGGGGCGGCGGATATAAATCAAAAAAACAATGGCTGCTACAAAACTCCGTGCTCCTGTTATCGCCAATGGATGCATATCTACTGATTTGATGAATACTCCCCCTAAACTCCATAACAAAGCAGCAATGATTAATATGATATGGGCAGTAGATGATTTCAAAAATACCTGAGAAAAGGAAAATTAATTTTTTTCTTTCATGGATAAGGTAATAGTGAATTCTGCCACCGGTTCATCGCCAAATTTATCCGGGACTGTGGCAATCACTGAAACAGGAAGGTTCACCCTTTCACCAGTTAAAATTGTTTGATTCACTGCTTCGGTGATTGCTTTTCCCTCTTTACAAATGAAATGAACATCTCCTTCCGCACGCTTGAAAAAATCCGCTTTTAAATCCTTAAAAATGAGAATCACCTTGCGCTTGGATTCACGGATTTTCAGCATTGCTGTAAACCCCGTCACCATATCTACTCCGACCACCATGGCACCGATATACATGGATTTCACATGGTTTCGTGTCCGGCGGTCCAGGGGCATAAAAAGGTCAATACCTTCCTCTGTTACATCCGCTATTTTCGGACGGCAATAATGGATCAGCCTCACTTGAGTCCATGAAAAATACCATAAGTAAAGATTATACTTGAATTGTTCCATCCTTGTTAAAGCCATGATTAATCTGCCTCTCTTTGCGCTCTGATCTTTTTATTGATTTCAATCACTTTTTCATTTCCCTCGTACCAGGGCGGCAGGTTTTCCCAGTCAGGAATACCATCATCAATTAAGGTTGAACTGCTTGCTTTTCGGGGAAATCCTTCTGCCGGCAAGGCACCCAAAATGAGACATACCAATTCAGAATCATCATCAGCTTTGAGGCAGCGCCGGGCAATGGCATCCACCTTTACAATATCACCGGGAACCAACTCAATGATTTCACCATCAATATAAATGATCCCTTTTCCTCCCATGACTACATAAACCTCTTCCTGCTGCTCATGCTGGTGGATAAAAGTATATCCTCTTCCGGCAGGAATACGAGCGAACCCCATGGCGACCCCTTTCAAATCAAGGTCATCTCTTAAGAGGTTCAGCCATGGATCGAGATTTTCAAAATTGTATGATTTCTTTCTGTAATTCATATATTCTCCTTTTTTACCAGGGGAGTTCTTCCCCTTTGAAATTGATAAACTTTCCACTGATATCATTTTGCTCTTCCAATACTTTTAGCATACCGGATACAGACCGTTTTTTGGATACAGGGGCGATGGATCTACCCATTCTTGTCCTGACCCATCCCGGGTGAAAAGCAACAACGGTTATCCCTTTGCTATTTAAATCCTGATGAAGATTTTTAGTCACCATATTCAATGCTGCTTTAGAAATTCTATAACTATATGATCCGCCGCTGCTGTCATCAATACTGCCCATGAGGGATGAAATATTTACAACGGTTGATCCCTTGCCCAGCAATGACCGGCAATGCTTCGTTACAAACAATGGGCCTAATGTATTGGTTTGAAAAGTATCCAGATGATCATCCATTTCAACTTTTTTCAATCCGTCCCGACTTCCGATAATACCTGCGTTATTAATCAACAGGTCCAAATGATTGACCCTGGACTTTAGCTCGGTCACAGTGTCAATGATGGACTGCTCATCAATTACGTTTAGATGAAAGATATTTTCATGGGGAATGACTTTTCTCAGTTTATCCGTATTTTGGGGATTACGGCATCCGACAAAAATATTCTCACCCTTTACGGAAAGTTGTTTCACCCACTCCAGGCCGATGCCCCGGTTTCCACCGGTTATAAAACAATTCATCTAATTCGCCACGCCAAAATATTGATCCATAACCCAGGTGATGGACCAGTTATGGCCCAAGGGTCTTCCATTGGGAAAGGTCGCATGCAATTGGACAACCTCACTGCCGTCAATATCGATCAACTGGGGATCAACTGCTAAATCCTTAAACGCACCATCCTGTTTGTGAACCGTCCGCCATTGAAACAACTTATTGGTCAATGTCAAATTGTCAAAACGAGGATAATCGGTACAATTTTTTTCCAGGCGCGTGTGCCCTGCGAGGGGTGCCGCCAGGGAATGAATATCCATGGTTACATTGAATTCATCATCGGCGAGAGCGGTTACAATCACACCGCCATAACTGTGTCCAAACATATTGATATGAGTGATTTTCTTTTCTACTGATAAGAGAGAATCAATGGCCGATTGGAGATTCCTGCTGGCGGAGCCGGGGCATTGTTCCCAGTCCCAACGATAATAAAATGTTTGAAAACCGGCTTCCGCCATTTTACGCAGGCCATAGACCCATTCATAGCCTCGTGACCCGTATCCATGGACAGCAATAAATACCGTGTCCCATTTTGCTTTTCCATATTCCACACCATGCAATCCCATGGATTTCTCCTGGAGCATGCGGCCTGTTTGCCGCACCTCATCCCCGGTTTTGAGGTCACCATAGGGAATACCTGTTTTTGATTCCTGTCCCCCTAACTGGGAAATGATCAGGATGAAGGATAAATATTTTATGGATTTGATCATGGAGATTTGGTTTAATTATTCCGGATGAATTTAACCCTACTGCAATTTTATAGGATTAAAATGATGAACATGGTGAATCATTTCTACACCACCGTTTAGGTTACCCTTTGCAACGATTCGTCCCCTTCATCCGGCGGGCGAGCCACGCCAAAGGCGGATGAATACTCATCGTCGCAATCCTTATAAAGATTTAATGAATCTTAGAATTTGTATTCCATAAATAAGGTAATAAAATTGCTTCCCCCCTGGGTGCGGTTAAACCATTGCACTTTTTTGTAAATCCCGGAACGATGAGAATCGGCAAATCCCACAGTAACCTGCGCCAAACCCGGTTGTTTCAAAACATCCCCCAAATTAAAATCAAAGCCCACATTAATATAGTTCATAAGCTGGGAATCCCGTTCCTCACTGAGCCGCCGCGTTTCCCGACCCTCTACATAGGGAACCCGCTCCGACCAGGACAAACCCTCGCCGATAAACCAGCGCATGGGAAATCCCCTGAAATGTGTTTTATAGTGGGCCGTTAAAAATAAATTATATTGATTATGGTCGGATTGGAACCCATTTTCATTGTGACGTATATAGCCTAAACGGATACTCCAGTCAAGGGAATATCCCTTCCAATCCTTGGCGATGACACGGCTTAGATCAAGCCCGTGAATTCCCGTTTGATGGTATTCCGGCCTGATATCTCCGAGGGTAATAATGGCCAACAGGGGGCGATGGGTGGCATAACCGCCATAGAAACGAATGGACCATCTAGCATTTGGTTCAGGATTAGGATAAAACTTTTGGGACGAATTGCCCCATAAAAGGGATAAAAGTAAAAAAGATGGGATTACTTTTAACAACATAACATGAAGAATTTAGGGTGTATTGAATTAGAAAAAAATTGGTCAAAACCGGTCAGGAGATAACATACTCATGTCAAAGTCCATTTCTTTTTTTGATATAATATCATGAACCAATTTACCCGTAACGGGCGCCAGGCTAATGCCCAGCATGGCGTGGCCGGTGGCGGCCACCAAATTAGGAAATTTTGCAAAAGATCCTATATAAGGTAACCCGTCAGCTGAAAGGGGACGTAATCCCACCCAGGGTTCACAGGGGTTCGTCCAGGAAATATCATATTCTGGATAATAATTCTGAACGGCTCTCAACATTGCCCTTAGTTTCTTCTGGTTAATTTTTCGATTAGAGTCCGTTACAGTCATTGTGCCGCCAAAGCGCCAGTTGCGTCCCATAGGTGTTGAAGCAATGCGTGCTTCGATCAGAATCGCCGGCAGTTCCGGTTTTTTCAATGGCGATTCCAGGGTGACGCTGTACCCCTTCCCCGCCATCATGGGCATTTTTAATCCAATGATGCTTGCCAATTTGGATGAAACACTTCCGGCGGCCAATACGAATTGAATTCCCTTCCATTTCCCCTGATCCGTTTCGACCGATTCTACTTTTTCATTATTTGTCTGTAAACCACGGACGGCAGAATTATAATGTATTTTGACACCCCTTTCCTGTAAGAGTTTTTGCATTACATCCAGAAACCGCACGGGATTTATATGGCAATCCATTGGATAATGAACCCCGCCCAAAACGGCTGTATCCATTCCCGTCTCGACGGTTCGCACACCGCTTGGATCCAAGTCAACCGCTTCCATGCCAAGCTCCCGGGCCATGGCAGAAATAGTATATTCATGTTCTAAAACTTCTTCACTGGTACACAGCATAAGGATGCCCTTGGACTCGAGTCCAAAATCCATTTCCCGGCCAAGTTCTAAATACAGGGAGCGACTGGAAAGTCCCAATTCACGAAATACATTAGCGCCTGCTTTCACATGCTCAGGATTGGCAGCCTTGCGGAATTTCCACAACCAGGATATCATTCCCAGGGATAGGTTAAATTCAATGGAAAAAGGACTTTCCGGATTCAGGAGCCACCTCAACCCTTGTTTAATCACTCCCGGTGCAGCCAGTGGAACAATATGGCTAGGAACAACCATACCTGAATTTCCCCAGGAACAGGAGGATTTTTTATCGACATTACCCCTGTCTAAAACGGTAACATCATACCCGGCCTTATTCAAGTAGTAGGCACAAGATAAACCTACTGCGCCACCGCCGATGATGATGACATCCGATTTTTTCAACTCTAACTGCGATTCTTTTTGAACAGTGCCTTTAAAACATGCCTGGCAATCGTTGGATTTTTCCGCAATCGCCGAATCGAATAGGGATACCAATATGGTCCAAATGGAACAGCAACTCGCAGTCGGTGACCCGCATCCCGAATTGATTGCCGAAGCTTTGGTGCTACACCATACAGCATTTGAAATTCATATTGTGATGGGTCTAAATCCAATTTGCTTATTGTTCCAAAGGCATCCTGAATGAGCCATTCATCATGGGTGGCAATGCCCACATAACACCCTGCTGAAAGTAATTCTTTTAAAAGGACCGCATAGTTGTTTCGAACATTTTGACGATCATGAAAAGCAATTTCCCTCGGTTCAATATAGATCCCCTTGCACAACCGGACATTTGCTTTTAATTCCTTAAGCCTTTGAATATCGGTTAGGCTCCGGCGCATACAGGCCTGAATTACCATTCCTACATGATCAAATTCACCCCGCGCCCTTTCATAAATTGATATTGTATCATCCGTACATGATGAATCTTCCATATCTATACGGACAAAATTATTGGTTTTTTCAGCAGTATTAAGAATTGCCTTAACATTTGCGTAACAAAATTCCTTATCGAGTTTGAGGCCAAGGTGGGTCAGTTTTACATGAATATTACTATCCAAACCAAGGGTATTTATTTTGGTTAAAACATCCTGGTATTCCCACCTGGCTTCTTCCGCTTGTATCTCCTTATTCACAAATTCACCTAAAATACTCGTTGCCGCTAAGAAGCCAACATCGTTTAAATTCTCTACAACCTTCACCAGATCAGACATTGTTTCTCCGGCGATATATGGCTGTGCGATCCGCCAAACAAGAGACTTCGGCACCAGGGGGAGCATTGCTTTTATTGTGGGATTGAATATATTCATCAGCGTTTCACTATTTTCCTATTCCGTGAATATTGACCCAAAGGATTAAGATAATGGGTCTCATTGCATTTAAAATTTGGAATATATTCTACCATGAAACCAAGCCTGTTATTCCTTTTGATTACCACCATCCCCATGGTGGATATACTCATTTCTTTCAAGACCAATCAATATCCCAAAACGATGCCTAAAACGAAAATTGGCAGGAGCATTTTTGCATTGGTGGCGACAGGCGCATGGATTATTGCATTGATTTTTACGATTATAGATTACTTTTAATTCAATCAAACCAATATGTCTTGCTTAAACCACACTTGAATGCATATCGTCTAATTGTAATTTGAAGGAGGAATTCATGAAGTTAGGAAAATTGCCCACTTTTTTAATGGTCATAATCTCGTTTTTACCTGCTCAGCTTGAAAAAGTTGAACATAAACCAAATCCAACTAAAATGGTTGATTTTGGTGATCTTGCAGAAGGACCATATCAAAAACTAGTTATCCGAAATGCAATGGTCATTCCAGGACATGGTGGTCCAGCAAATGGTCCATTTGATATACTAGTAACAGGAAACGTCATCGCTAAAATTCAACGGCATGACCCAAAAAAGCCTGAAAGAATGAAAGGTGATCGAATAATTGAAGGTGACAATTTATTTGTAATGCCTGGGATGTTAAATCTACATTTGCATTTAAGAAATGAATCACTACCTTTAGATTATATTTTTTATCTTCAGTTAGCTACAGGCGTTACTTCTATCGGACCTGCCGAAGAAAAAAGGGTTCAGAAAATCCTGGAAGCGGAACGAAACAATGAGGTCATTTCACCGCGGCTCTTTCCCCTCTATGGCTGGGGAAGTAAAACTGATTTTGATGAAGAGTTTATAATGGATCCTGCTAATGCTGATAAAGTAGCAAAAAAAATGATCAAGAATGGTGTTAGACAGGTTTATATAAATAACCTTTGTTGGAACCCCACAATCTTTGGAGCAGCAGCAAAAGCCATTGAAAAAGCTGGAGGCCTTACTGCAGTCCATATTCAGCCATCATCCACATCGCAAGTAAATGCTTTAGATGCAGCCCGATTAGGTGTCAGCATGATTGTTCACCATTATGGATATGCAGAGTCAGCTTTAAATCGAGGAGTAATGAATTATCCAGTAGATTATAACATGTCTGATGAAAATATTCGATTTAGAGAAGCAGCTCAGGTTTGGATAGAAGCTGGGGATAATCCTGAAACTCGCCACAGATTATTAAATGATATAGCCGATTCATTGGTTTACTATGGTGTAACAATGCAACCAAATAGAGCAACTTATGAAGCAAATAGAGATATTGTTCGTGCACATGGTCTACCTTGGCATGAGAAATATACACACCAAGCACTTTGGGAAATGCACTTGCCCAACCCCCATGCCCATGCATCTTTCCAGTATAATTGGTCATCCCTTGATGAATATCGCTGGCATTACATGTATGATCTATGGGGTGATTTAATCTTTGAGTTCAATAAACGTGGTGGTCGTGTTGCTTACGGTACTGATGATAATTATCAATGGTCAACAGGAGGTTTTGGAAATATTCGTGAACTCCAGCTCGTTTTGGAATCAGGAATGCATCCATTAGAAGTCCTACAAAGTGCAACTCATAATAGCGCCCAAACTATCTTAGAGCCAAAGCTTGGTATGATTCAAAAAGGATATATAGCAGATATTCTAGTGGTTGATGGAAG
>JAYEFG010000199.1:0-18154 GCA_034658595.1 Fidelibacterota bacterium
GATAGGTCAATTTTATTGTCGTTTGTCTTTACTTGGACTATTCACCCTCCTATATTTATAATCCGTCTTCCAAATTAAGGAGTCTGGTTTGAAAAGCGCTAAATGGGAAAATATTTTTAAAGGGTGGAATCGCTCTGAAAGTAAAACTGTTTTAACCCTGAAACAAGTCCCCGTGTTTAAAAAATTTTCTAATAAAGAGTTCTCAGAACTTGAGAAATTGATACATCAACGTAAATATAGTTCTGGGGATTTTATTTTTAAAAATCGTGCACCCGGCGAGGGAATGTATATTATAATGCACGGCTTGGTAAAAATTACCATTGGTACACGCGGGAACCATGAAAATATTTTAGCCGAACTTGGAGAAGGCGATTTCTTTGGTGAACTTGCTTTATTTGATGATGAACCTCGATCAGCCAACGCCATTGCCACCATGGATACTGATCTACTGGGATTCTTTACCCAGGATCTAATGACACTCCAGGAACGGAATCCTGTTCTTGGGCAAAAGATCCTATTCAATCTTGGCGGTGTACTGGGCGACCGTTTAAGGAGTACTAATAATTTACTAATAAAAGCGCAATCAGAAAAATCCGAATAGCTGTGTCAAATCAAAAAAATTATTTTCAACTGATCTACAGGGTTGTCATTGGACTTATAGCTGTCTGGTTTCTATCTATTATTTGGCCCTACATCTCCAATGTGGTACTGATGCTGGTTTTCGCATTTTTGTTCACAACAGTACTCCTTTCCAGTGTAGATGCTCTGGAAAGAAAAATCGGCAGCCGGGGATTATCCGTACTCGCTGTTGTCATAATCTTGCTGGGGAGTATCGGAACTTTTATCGGCAGTTTTATTTCCCAGATGTCCCAGCAAGCCATAGAATTTTCCAGCCGCATCGATAAAGATACCTTAACACAGGAATTCAAAACACTGGGGGAAAAATTTACTTCAGCCATGCCGGGATTTATGCAAAATATGCAGCCCTCAGATAGCGACATGGCCGGGAAACTCAGTGATCTCATCAATACGGTTGTGGGCTCCCTGGCTTCCATGGCAGGTGCTATCGGAAATTTTATGTTTATCGCTGCCATGGTATTCATATTTACTATTATCCTGTTGGCAGAATATCACGGGTTCAGGAAATCCCTGGTTAATGCCATCCCTAATAAATATTTCGAAGTGGGTTTAAAGCTAATTTACAATATTGAAAAATCCGTATCCAGCTACCTGCGGGGGCAATTTCTTTCTGCTGCCAGTGTGGCCGCCATGTCTGTGGCTGGACTTTTACTTCTTAACCTGTTTGGGGCCAACCTGACGCTCACAATTTTTATCGGCATTATTGCTGGATTGGCAAACCTGATTCCCCTTATTGGCCCTTTTGTGGGCATGATTCCAGCTATACTTATCGCTTTTATGAATAATATTGGAAGTGAAGCAGCCATGGCACACACCATGTTTGGTGTTGTACCCTCGCCCTTTTTTATCCTGGATATTGTATTAATGTTTCTGATTGTTCAACAGATCGAAGGCAATTTAATCACGCCAACATTAGTTGGGAAAAGTGTCGGCCTCCATCCCATTATCGTGATGATTGCATTATTGATTGGTGGAACGATTTTAGGTCCCTTGGGTATGCTCTTTGCCGTCCCTGCAACAGGTGTATTAAAAGTGGTTTTGAGTGAAATCGCTTTTGTGAGGAGAAACGCCCATCTTCTTTAATGGGGCTATTCTTCCTCTATTCTGAATAATTTATAATTTGAAAAGGTTAAATATATTTCCGCCCCATTTTCGTAGCGGTAAATCCAAAGTTGATCTTTTTGTTCTGATCCATTTACCACAATTTCGAATGGGCGCCCCATAATATCTTCCACTTGGGAAATTGTCATACCCAGTTCTATGGGTTTCTGCACTTCTTTTTCTTCCTTTTCACTGCGAATAAACTCATCAATTTTTTGCCGTGATTTGAATTCGTCCTGGGCCAATAATTTTGACTTTAATTCATTTAAAATTCGCGTGTTTGTTTTATTGAGTCCACCTGTAAGCCTTTTGGTTTCTTCCAGGGCATAAACCACAAACCGCAGGGAATTCAAATCTTTTAATGAATCTGCCATGGTTAATAAGTCCGACGCAATTCGATACTTATAGGCTGCAATCTCAGAAATAAGCCCTGGGTCCATTTCAAGCGCTTGATTAAAATAGGCCATGGCGCGATTATTCAACCCAATTTTATATAAAAGCACGCCTTGGTTCATTAGGTTGGTAATCTTAAAGCGCTTTACATGAGAACCTATTTCAGGATACCAGCCCGAAACCATGGTTACATGTGCAATGGCTGTATCACCATACCCCTTGTTCAGCCATACTTCGGCTTTTTCAATTTCTCTAAAAGCAATTTCCCGCAGGCGTTCATCGATCACTCCGGCCAATAAAGTGTCCGCCATGGTTCTCGCCCGGATATACTTTTCAACGGCCCGCTCTGTCATACCCCGTTCATCAAAACTCATACCTTCACGCATAAGCTGGTAGGGAATTTTTCGTTCGCTTTCAACTATCAATTTTTTCGCTCGGTGGATATTGGCATGTTTAGGGTGTTCATCTACAAATTCTTCCAATAATCTTTTTGCCGAGATATAATCCTTACGGTAATAATGCATTTTTCCCGTATCCCCTTTGGTTTTTCGTCCGCCAAAAAAAACAGAGGCAGTGGCATAGATCCCTGCTGTTTGGATCGTGAACTTGCTGATGGGAGTCACATCCTTGGGATCTTTGATATGTTTAATTTCGCTGTGGGAATATTTCAAATCAACACCGACGGCAAACCGATTGGCCATCCCCGAATCGAGGATAAGCCGTGCACCCATGGTGAATGACTGGGAAGGACCATATCCTGTGGGAGAACTGTCGCCACCATAAAATTCAGAAAATGCGATCCCATAGGTATAGCGATAGGTTGTGTACCAGCTTTCAAACCACTGCAACATGAGGGATTGGCTCCAGGCAATCTCAATCATTTCCCCGGTGAATTTTGCCCCTGCCGGCCAAGAGGCATTGGAAGCGCTCCATTCCAAGGGAACAGTTGGAGGGATTAAAAGCTTAGAATAGCGAAGGTTTATCCCTGTATGCATATCCAGCCAGCTGTTGCCAAACCAGTAATAAGCCAAGTTTGTTTTCAGAATATCCAAATCCAATTGATGCCCCAAGCGGGAAGTAAAACTGCCTCCCTTAAACTTGGTAACGTCAGATTCATAAGACATCCAACTGCTTTGGAGACTTCCTAAACCCAAAAGTCCGCCACCGGCATTATACCCGAATCCATAACGGATTTCCATGGGAATAAAATTGACAGGATGATGGAATTCCCTCCTTCTGAAAATGCGATCCAATATATAACCCTTTTCATGATCGCCGCGCATTTCTTCATCCAAGGAAAAAACACGAAATATGAGTGATTTAGACGTATCCTGGACCGCTGAATCTTCACTGGCAAAAAGAAATGTAACAATTAAGGGGATGATGAGGATTGATTTTCGTATCACAGCAGTTCAAAATAGGTGAATTTTACCACTTGTAGCAAGACGTCCATCAACTAAAGATTCTGTTAATTCTAAAGCGATTTGGGGTAATTTCCTTAACATGATTAAAGCAGGGAACTATCCCAAAAAACGGTATTTATACACATAACATGATTCGTTTGGTATCCATAAAAAAAAATATTCTGAAATTCCTGGCCATAACTGCCTTTCTTTCGGGGCAGGGATTTTCCATCACCCGTGTTCATTATAACGGCGGCGGTGACTGGTACGGCGATCCCAGCAGTCTTCCCAATCTACTCCAATTCATTGCCCAGAATACTACCATCATTGTTGAGCCAAATGAATACCGCATTAAACTCAATGATCCAGACCTTTTCAGCCATTCGTACCTCTATCTCACAGGGCACGGGAATATTCGGTTTTCTGAGGATGAAGTTGGTATTCTCAGGGATTATCTTTTAAAGGGCGGATTTCTCCATGCGGATGATAATTATGGTATGGATGCATCATTCCGCCGGGAAATGAAGCGCGTTTTCCCTGATAAGGACTGGGTAGAACTTCCATTTGATCATGATATTTATCATGCCTTTTATGATTTTCCCAATGGATTACCCAAGGTGCATGAACACAATGGGAATCCACCGAAAGGTTTGGGTTTATTTGATGGAGAACGCCTTATCACTTTTTATTCCTACGAATCCGACCTGGGTGATGGATGGGAAGATCCCGAAGTCCATAACGACCCTCAGGAAATCCGCCGAGCGGCACTTAAAATGGGCGTAAACATTGTTTGGTTTTCATTAACCCAATGAATTCCATCGCACAATATTTAGCCCAAATTCGCCTGGTGGCAATCAAATCGGATATCAAGGTGACCGGTTGGATAATTTATACGATATCCCTCCTATTATTCCTTATTGGTCTTATGCTGGAAAGTATATTCTATTTTTCCAGTTTTATCCGTTTCACTTTTTGGGTGAGTATCCTCGCGATTTTTCTCATTGGGATGACTTGGCTCATCATTGCCCTATTCAATATTCGCAGCAATACATTTGGTCGGTATCGCTGGTCCATGTTGGCCAAACTCGCCGGTAAATTCGCTTTTCCAAAGGAGGACACGCTAATCAATGCTTTGCAGATCGAACGAACTGTTCATCATTCAACCTCGACGGACCTTAGTGATGCATTCATTCAACAGACATCTGATAAACTGAGCAAACTTGATTTTTCAGGTCTATTTCCCATGGATCGAATCAATACCTGGAAACAGGTTACATTGATCAGTCTTATCATCACCGTATTATCACTCACATTCACTTGGAAACATTCAGTATCCTCCCTATATCGTTGGTCTCATCCCAAGACGGAATTTGTTCCCCCAAAACCGTTCAAATTAAGGGGTATCACCCGCCATATGCACGTATTGGGCGGTGAAAATGTGGCTGTTTCCTTTTCGGCAAAAGGTGATGCGCCAGATTCTTTGTTTATTGAGTTCAAACCGGTAGCTTATGAACCCGGCAGGGATTCACTCATCCTGAAAACAGTTTATCTGAATCAAAAAGAAAATGAATTCAGTGTTGAATTGAGCGAGGTGTTTCAAGATTATCGTTACCGCGCTTTCCTGCCATCGACAAAATTTTGGCAGCCCTGGGATGAGATTTCTTCTAAAAACTATTCTATTTCAGTTACAGACAGGCCGACACTTAAAGATTTCACGGTAAAGATTCAACCGCCATCTTATACAGGAATGGCGCCACGGATGCAAAAGGCCAATCAAGCAGAGATCCAGGCATTAAAGGGATCCGAAGTCTCCATTCAACTTCAATCCAATCGGACCCTGGCCCAAGCAGAATTGGTCATGGATGGAAAGCCCGGAAAAATGCAAATCCAGCGAAAAAAGGCGCAATATCAATTCACCATTCAGAACGATGGAAAATTTATTATCCACTTGACCGATGACCGCGGTATCACCAATCGAAATCCCATCCCATTTAAGATTCAAATGATTTCTGATGTATCGCCAGAAATGACAATTCTCCAACCGCCGCCGATTGTTGAATTGGGAGACGATCAATCCATTCCAATTATAATGACAATTGAAGATGACTTTGGATTTTCAAACCTACAGTTGGCTTATGAAATCCAACGCCCGAGTTATATACAGGTGGAACCATTCATATCCATGTTCAGTATTCCCATAAAAAACCCAAACAGCCCCAAACAGGAAGTCAATACCATTTGGGCCTTGGGTCAACTCGGTCTTATGCCGGAAGACGAGGTGCATTATCATTTTGAATTGTATGATAACGATGACGTTTCCGGACCGAAAAAATCTATATCAGGTACTTTTATTGCTCGCGTTCCCTCCCTAAAAGATCTCTTTCTTTCCTTCAGTGAAAAAGAAGAAGAAGTTATTAATGTGGTTGAAATGGAATTAAATGAAATCCAAAAACTGCGAAAACAACTGAAAAAAGCAGAACTCAATCTTCTTAAAACAGATAAACCGGAATGGAAAGATCAACAGGCTTTGAAGGAGACGATGGAAGCGGTCAAAGACAAGTTAGCTGATTTTGAAGTGTTGGCAAAAGAATTGGAAGCATTGAACCATTCAGGGGAGAAGCATCAACTATTCTCCGAGAACCTGATGCAAAAGTTCCAGGATCTTCAACAATTGATTGAGGAAATCTTTCCACCTGAAATGCTCGAGAATATGGACTGGATGCGTGAAGCACTGAAAAAACTGGACGCAAAAGATTTACTGAGTGCCCTTGAAAACCTATCCAATAATTTAGCTCAGGTTGAACAGGAATTGGATCGCTTCCTGGACATCTTTAAGCGTGTTAAAGCAGAACAACAAGTGGACGAATTGAGAAAACGTATCCAGCAATTGGTGGAAAACCAGGATAATATTGATAAGCAGATTCGTCGAACAACACCTCAAACGGATCCATCTGTTTTTGAAAGGCTCAGTCTAGAAGAAAAAATGAGCCAAAAAGAATTGGATGATATTCGCGATAATATGAATTCAGCCGCCAGGGATGTTAAAGAATTCAGCCGGAAAACCGCCCAGGCACTTGAATATTTATCGGACTCTGATAATGCTGAATCGTCTAATGAGCATTTAAAGGAAGCAGTCAAAAGTTTAAGAAAGCAAGATCCATACCGCGCCATGGATGAAAGTTATGCCGGCCTCCAATCCTTGGAATCTATGGAAAGTTTGATGGATGACATTCTGGCTGATTTCCAGCGTGAAACAACGCGGGACATGGCGCGAAAATTCAGATCTATTCTTCGGGATGTATTGACCCTGTCGAAAGCACAAGAATCGCTCCAGAAAGAAACACAGGATATCCCCCGAAATTCTCCAAGATTGAGAGATCTCGCAGGGCAACAGCAAATGCTTCAGGATCAACTGGCTCAGACCATGAAGAACACAATGAATTTATCCCGGGAGACCTTTATGGTTTCACCGGAAATGGGACGAAAAATGGGAACTGCATATGCACAAATGAATGCTTCCAAAGGGAAACTGGCTGAGCGCAACGGAAGCGGCTCATTAGGTAACCAGGGGAAAGCAATGCTGTCTTTGAATGAAGGGGCCAAAACAATCATCCAAACTGTAAAGCAAATGCAGGAGAGCGGTTCCGCCAGCGGGTATGAGGAATTCCTGAAACGAATGGAAGAAATGGCGGGACAGCAGCAAGGCATTAATGATCAGGGGATGCAGTTGGCACTGGGTCAAATGGCCGCTTCTATGCAGCAGGCATTGATGCAGCAAATTCTGGTTCAACAGCGGGGCGTGCGAAAATCACTCCAGCGAATGATGGATGAAATGAGGCAGGCGGGGGATCAGGGGCTGGGGGACCTCTCTGGAATTGCTGATGAAATGAATGAAGTATTGAAAGATTTAGAGATGAAAAGATATACCCGAGAGACATCGGATCGACAGCAACGCATTCTATCCCGCATGCTGGACAGCCAGAAATCCATGACACAGCGCGGTTTTGAAGAAAAACGAAAAGCAGAGACAGCTGAGCAGAATTTATTCACCGGTCCCTCAGGTCTGCCCCAGGATCTGGGTCAACGGCAGTCCTTAATTATGAATGCTATGACCCATGCCCTGAAATCAGGTTATTCCCGGGATTACCAAAAAATGATCCGACGGTATTTCAATGCTCTCAGCGAATCAGAATCACTCATTATTCCCGATACAACAGTTTTGCCCATTGAAGGGATCAATCCATGAAGTATATTTGGCCAATTTTGTTTATTGGGCAATTAAGTGCCCAGCCTATTGAAGTGCTTCCCCAAGGTGAAGCCGCTTTCCTGCAGGCTATGGCTATGGAGCGGGCCGGGAATCTAGATGATGCCATTCAAATTTATCAAAATATCCTGTCTGGAAATCCAAATCACCAGCGCGCCTATATACAATTGAGAAATATTTATACCAGAACGGCTAATTCAGGAGCGGCGATTCCCATGGTTTTGCACTGGCTTGAGAATCATCCCGAGGATCTTCAATCGGAGTTGATTCTGGGAGAATTTTATTTCCGAAACCAGGAGCGGGAAAAAGCGCTTGAAATTTGGAATCATTTTCGGAAAACCAAATTAACTAACCAGACAACTTATCGCCTGCTGTTTCATACCTATGTACGGTTTGGGCAGGTAGAAACTATGGAGTCCCTCTCACAAGAAGGGCGAAAACGATTTAATGAACCCCACTTTTTTGCCATTGATCTGGCCAATTACTATCAATCCCGCCAAACCTATGATCGATCTTTGAAGGAATATTTGACATTGATCCATCACCAAAAGGAATATTTAAGATATACCACAGACCGCATCTTACTCATGAGTGATGATACGACCACCCACGTATTGATTGATTCCACTTTGCGTGCTGCATCCGAAGAAATTCCAGATGTGCGTTTCATATTGGCCGGGTTTTATTATAAGACAGGAAGATTTGAAAATGCCCTGAATCAACACCGCCAGATTGGGGTGAGCAATCCTGGAGATACAAAACGGTGGTTAGAGTTTTCTGAAAACTTGCACAAGGAAAAACAGTATGAACTAGCCATACAGGCCTATCATTATCTTTTGCAAAACACGACTGAGACGGGGTCTTCCATTGTCGGTAAAGCATTGCTGGGATTGGGGCAGGCCTATGAGGAGCAAATCGTTAAAAACCATACGGAATTGAAATTTGTAAAATGGTTTCCTGAAAATGTCTTTTTCCAAACCCAAATTGTAAGGGCGCCCCAAATCGCCGATCATCTTTTGGCCAATACGATTGAACATTATCAATCCATTTTGGCAATGCTGCCGCCCTCGAATACAACGGCAACGGTTCATTTTCGCCTGGGTGAAATTCAATCACGAATGATAAGGGATAAAAGAGGAGCCAAGATATCATACGAAGCTGCACTCCAGTCCCTGCCCCACCCTGATCTGCAGAAAAAAATCCGGATTCGAATGGGTGATCTGTTATTATCAACGGGCCAATTTGCCGCAGCAGTTGATTATTTTATCGAATGGAGATTACAAAACCAGCCCGCGGACAGGATTGATGAATTTACAATTGGATATTTGAACAGCCAGTTATTCAACGGTGAAATTGAAGCTCCTTTGGTTTTCCTCGATTCTGTTACATTATCGCTGGATCCCAATCATCGCTATTTCAACGATTTAATGGAAATGCATGATTTGCTGGTGAATTATTATTTGGACGGCACACGGGATGATCGAAGGGCTTTTAAATCTTTTTTCCAGGCGGAAACACTCATTCGGCAATATAAAATCCCTGAGGCACTTGAAACACTGGCTTCCATCCAGGAAAGTCATCCCGACGCCTTGATCACGCCCCTTTCCACCTTGAGACAGGCAATCTTGTTATTAGAATTCGATCAGCCGGAAGCGGCCCTTGCGGCGGCTATATCCATTGAAAATTCTCCGCTGAAGGACCAGGGATTGGCTCTCGCAGGTGAAATTGAAGAACGATTTTTGGGAAATACAGCCAATGCACTCATTAATTATCACAGAATATTATCGGAATGTAAATCATCCCTATTGGTGGAACCGGTGCGGGTTCATATTAGAAAATTATCCCAACCCCAGGAGAGTTAATTGAAACATCTTATTCTTTTTATCCTTTTGCTGATTCAAGTTGGATTGAGTCAAAAAATTCTGATCCCCATGGACCAAGGGCAGAAAGACCATCTGAAGGCCTACGGAACAGCGTTTTGGGTTTTGAATGAAAATGTTAACGTGGAATGGATTTTGAATTACCGCGGAGGCTCATTCATGACTGACAGTTATCCTGATATTGAGCAGGAATGCCGTGTGCGGGGTGTATCCTATGAAGTCATAGGGGTAGAACAAACACTTGCGATTTACAACGAAGTAGAAATCAATAACATGGACGTAGTGTTACTTGAAAAAGCGCCCAAAATCGCCATTTATACACCCCCTAATAAACAACCCTGGGATGATGCGGTTACTTTGGCGTTAACTTATGCAGAAGTCCCCTACACGACGCTGTGGGATGAAGAGGTATTCGGCGGTGTCCTGGAAGATTATGATTGGCTCCATTTACACCATGAAGATTTCACCGGACAGTACGGTAAGTTCTACCGGAATTATCACACGGCTGCATGGTATATTGATCAACAAAAGCAATTTGAAGCCATGGCTCAAAGATTGGGATTCAACTCCGTACACACCCAGAAAAAAGCATTGGCTCAGATGATTAAAAACTATGTGTCGAATGGCGGCTTTTTGTTCGCAATGTGTTCCGCCACCGATTCTTTTGATATTGCATTGGCTGCTATGAAAGTGGATGCGGTCCATTCTGTTTTTGACGGTACTCCCATCGAAAAAAATGTGGATGGAAAAATGGATTTTGGCAATTCATTGGCGTTTTCCGGTTTTCAGGTCATTCCTGATCCCATGGTGTATGAATATTCAGACATTGATTATCCGCCCAGTGATAACCCGGTGGTCCGGGGGGCAGAAGCAGACTATTTCACACTCTTCGAATTTTCTGCTAAATATGATCCTGTACCCACTATGCTAACCCAAAATCATGTTTCTGTCGTTAAAGGATTTATGGGCCAAACAACAGGATTTAACCGGGAAAAAATTAAAAAGCATATTCTGATCATGGGGGAAGATCCCACAACACCCCAAGTGAAATATCTCCACGGGAACCAGGGCCAGGGAACATTCACATTTTTAGGCGGACACGATCCAGAGGATTATCAGCATTTTGTAGGCGACCCGCAAACAGACCTCTCCCTGCATCGGAATTCACCGGGATATCGCCTGATTCTGAATAATATCCTTTTCCCTGCGGCGCGTAAAAAGGAACGGAAAACATAGTTTGAATATTCAAATTAACGAGGGTGACCTGGAAAATACTTACGCAATTTCTAAGATGATCTCTGAATTTGATTCTCCTTTCACAATGGCAGAATACGAAAAACGACTGGATGGTTCAGGGTTGGTTTTAACCGCCGAAATTGATGGTGATCCAGTTGGGTTCAAGGTGGGATATGACCGATTCCAAGACGGCTCTTTTTACAGTTGGATGGGCGGGGTTGATCCGGATCACCGGCAAAAGGGCATTGCCACAGAATTGGCCGATTATCAAGAGATGTGGGCAAAATCGCAAGGGTATTCATCCATCAAATTAAAAACCCGGAATAAGCATGAGGAGATGATTGAATTTTCCATCAAACGTGGTTTTGATATTATTGATTCAGAACCCAATGATGATATTCGAGAAATCAGGATTTGGATGGAGAAAATTTTGTAGAGACACGGCCACGCCCCTACTTAATTAAAATATGTACATACAAAAAGAAATATCATTAGACCCAAGGCCCAGAGGATTTCATCTTATCACCGATGAAGTGCTGAAGCACATTCCTGAAATCAAAAATGTTGATATTGGAACGATTCAGGTTTTTATAAAACATACATCCGCTTCACTGACAATTAATGAAGATGCGGATCCAACCGTCCGAGTGGATTTTGAATCACACTTCAACCAAATGGTCCCGGAGAATGCACCTTACTACAGGCATACCATTGAAGGGCCGGATGATATGCCCGCCCATTTGAAATCATCTATTTTGGGTTCATCGGTGAGTATCCCCATTTCAAATGGAAAATTGAATCTTGGGACTTGGCAGGGGATTTATTTATGCGAACACCGAAATCACGGTGGAAACAGACGATTGGTGGTAACAATTCAGGGGGAGTAATGTTTGTTTGGATGATTGGTCATATTTATCGCAACAATAAGCAAGCTTACCTGATTTATATCCTCAATACGACGGGCAAGCACTCATTGTTGCAATTCGATAAATCCTAAATTGTTATTTATTCGTTCAGCTTTGCCTCATTCCAAATGGCATCCATTTCTTCCAAGGTTGCTTCATCCAATTCTTTACCCTGTGCTTTGATTCCTTCTTCCACCATTTTAAAGCGGCGGATAAATTTTTTATTGGTTTTTCTCAAGGCATCCTCTGCAGGTATATCTAAAAAACGAGCCAGGTTTACGATGGCAAAAATCACATCACCAATCTCTTCTTCAATATGGTTTTTCACACTGCTCAATTGGGCTTCTTTTAATTCTAAAATTTCTTCATGAACCTTGTCCCAGACCTGTTCCACTTTATCCCAGTCAAAGCCCGCATAACTGGCTTTCTGCTGGAGCCGCTGGGCGCGGATCAATGCCGGCAATGTTTTGGGTACGCCATCCAGGCGGGATTCCCGCCCTTTTTCTTTATGCTTGGCCGCTTCCCAATTCTGTTTAGCATGGAAGGCTGCCTCGGCCTGGGTATCCCCGAAGACATGGGGATGGCGGTTTACCAGTTTATCATTTACTATTTTCAATGATTCACCCAATTTGAATTTGCCATCATTCTCAGCGATGGATGCTTGGAAAACAACATGAAGTAAAATATCGCCCAACTCTTCTTTCATTGTATCCCAGTTTTCTTCATCTACACTTTCGATGAGTTCATAAGCTTCTTCAACAAAATATGGCAGTAATGATTGGTTGGTCTGCTCCCGGTCCCAGGGACAGCCATCGCTTGCCCGAAGCCGTTCAACGATTTGGGCTAATTCCTCAAATCGTTCCCCCAGATCAGCCATGGATGGATTCCCAGTCAACCTGGTCTAAATAATGATTTTCTTTTCCAGTCATGGCCTTTTTTTCTGCTTCTGATTCATCCTCATATCCAAGTAAATGGAGTCCTCCGTGGATGATAAGACGGCTCAATTCTTTATTGAGTGGTTCATTAAACTTTCGGGCATTGTCTTTCACCCTGGGAAGGCTGATATAGATTTCACCTTCAACATCACTTTCTTCGTAATCATTCAGGCGAAAGGCGAGCACATCGGTGAATTGATCTTTATTGAAAAATTCTTTTTTAAGGTTTCTCAATAATTCATCGGAACCGAAAACCAATGTTGTTTTTGCGTTTTCGACGCCTTCTGATTGTAATACGTGAGAAATAATTGAAATTGCTGCTTTTTCTTCGGGCCTCTTTAACGCAGGATCGGATTCAACTTGGATGGATATCATGCCCGGGCAACCTCATTGGCATTGTCATCTTTTTGATCCTCGGGATACTCAATCCGAAAATGGTAAATACCACGGAGAACCGGCAGCAATCCTGTGGTACCGTCTACTTTACCCTTAATACGGGTTAATTCATTCATGGTTAAGGGACATTCTGAAAGCTGACCGGCAGAAAGACGAAGATCGATGATTTTATCAATCATTTCTTCAATCTTGAATATATCCGGTTCTTTGATGGAGCGTACGGCGGCTTCCACCGCTTCACAAATCATCAGAATGCCGGTCTCTTTGGTATTAGGTTTTGGTCCGGGATATTGAAATTGTTTTTCACTAATTTTGCTTTTACCGGCGTCCTCAAGCGCCTTGCGATAAAAGTATTCCACACGGGTTGTACCGTGATGCATGGGAATAAAGTCACTTACAATCCTGGGCAGTCCATATTCCTTTGCCAAATTGAGCCCTTCCGTTACATGATTTTTAATGATCTTGGCACTCATGACGGGAGTAAGAGCATCGTGTTTATTTTCACCAGCATACTGGTTTTCGATGAAATACTCCGGGCGGACCATTTTCCCCAAATCATGATAATAAGCACCAACGCGGCAAAGCAATGAATTTGCACTGATAGCATCGGCACAGGCTTCAGCTAAATTACCCACCACAATGCTATGATTAAAGGTACCGTTGGCTTCATGCTGGAGTCGTTTCAAAAGGGGGTGCTGAAAATCAAGTAATTCGATCAAAGTTAAATTGGTGGTAATACCAAACAATACTTCCAAAATGCCAATTAACCCATAGGTGACAATGGGTGAAAGGATTGCTACCACGGTTAAGTTCAACATGTCGGAGCCCATAAGTACCCAGGTATGGCCTTTAAAGAAACCCTGGGCGATAATGACTAAAGCACTGCTTGCCAACAGGGCAAAGATAGCTGCGAATAATTGACTCCGGCGCCGGAGTTGGCGTACGGCATAAATCCCCACCGACGATGTGAACATGGAAGTGACCATGAATTCCACATTATTCCCAATCAGGATGCCCACCAGCAAAATAATAGATGTGATACCCATAAATCCAATGCGGGCATCAAACATGATGGTTAGCACCATAGCCGCCACAGTGATGGGAATCAGGTATTCTGATAATTCTAATTTTTGGGTGAAAAGATATGAGAGTCCAACCTCGATTAAAAAAATTAAACCAATCAACAATACCATTTTCCAATCTTCAAAAATGGGCGTTCGGTAGGTCAGTAAAAAAGTGAAAAAGAATGAAATAATAATACCGATAACCAGAATTCGACCGAGGTAAGCTAAAGCAACATCAAGGCCTTTTTCTTCCATAGCCTTGGTATCTAAGGCTACAGATAAGGAGTGGAGTTTTTGGAGGTCGTCATCGGTGATGCGTGTATTGGCGTCGACGATTCTTTCATTTTTCAGGATGATCCCCTTATTCCGAGGTACGCGATCCTGCCGCGCCTGTTGTCTTCGTTCTGTCGTTTCCCGGTCAAAGATTAAGTTTGGTTTCATGAATTCAACAACGAGGGAATATCCTAAATCCCTACGGATGTTCGCCTCATCCGAATATTGATTGGTCACTTCTACACGGGCTTTGGTCCAGGCATTTTGCAGGTCGTTATAGGTGCCCGGATTCATCAAGGCCGGCGCTTCGTCATTCCCGATATCCACCGCCACTTTATTGCTGACAATCTCAGCCAATTCAATATCATAAATTCCCTCGGCCCACCGATTGCGGGAAATCTGGATCATATCATTTTGAAGTTTATCAAGATCAATCACTGAATGGTCGGTTGGATCGGAAGTAAAAATATCGTCCCATTTTTCATCTTCCGATGCGAAAGTGAATTCATTCTGAATTCTTTCCATCAAAATAGCTAACGACGCACTGTCAGATTGTACGGTTACCCTGGCAACATCATATTGATCTGAAAAACGATTAAGATAAAGCGTATCTTTTGCAGCAGACAATTTTTTATTCCCGAGTTGAATTGCATTGACTAAACTAAAAAAATCATGGATTGAAGCCACTTGACCATCCACAACATCCTGAGAGCGGAAAAACAAAAATGGTTCCGATTTGACTGCTTCATCCAAATCAGATTGCAGTTCTTGGTCTGTTTTTAAAATTGGGTAATTAAAGGGTGCTACAACCTCTTCCCGGGCCACATCATTGAGTTGGTAGGAATAGAGCAATGTTTTTCCCCGGGGGAAGAAAAATGACAGGAGAGCAATCACTGTGAGCAATATGGATATCTGCCGCCAATAATGGTTTAGAATACCTGAAAACTGCTGGTATATGGATGGCTTGTTGGGAATTCGGACCATTAGAGTCCCTTGACCGAATTAATAATGTTTTTTGAAATAATCAAACGCTGGATCTCACTGGTACCTTCACCGATCTCAAGGATTTTTGCGTCACGGAAATAACGTTCAACATCATACTCTTTTACATAACCATAACCCCCATGGACCTGGATTGCTTCGGTTGTTACTCGCATGGCAGTTTCACTGGCAAACAATTTCGCCATAGCCGCTTCCTTGATGATATCCATTCCCTGGTCTTTCTTCCATGCGGCATGAAAGGTGAGGAGTTTTGCCGCTTCAATATCAGTAGCCATATCGGCCAGTTTATTCCCCACGGCCTGGAATTCATGGATTTCCTTGCCGAATGCTTTTCGTTCGGTGGCATACTTCAAGGCCCGTTCATACGCACCCAATGCAGTTCCAACAGATAGTGCTGCAACCGAAATCCTGCCGCCGGTTAACGTTTTCAGGAATGTTTTAAATCCTTTTCCCGGTTTTCCCAGCATATTTTCTGCAGGTACAATCATATCTTCAAAAAAGATCTGACGTGTGTCACTGGCACGCCATCCCATTTTCTTTTCTTTCGGACCCAGTTTTAATCCTGACGTATCGGTGGAGACAATAAAGGCGCCAATCCCCAGACCTTCGCCATCTTCAATGATTTTTGCTGTCAGATTGATGATGCCGGCCTTACCGGCATTGGTAATAAAGATTTTTCCCCCGTTGATGACATAATCATTGCCTTTTCTTACAGCAGTGGTTTTGGTGGCCCCCGCATCGCTGCCTGCCTCCGGTTCGGTGAGACCAAAGGCACCAATCATTTCACCCGAAGCTAAGGAAGGAACAAATTTTTTCTTTTGGTCCTCTGTACCGGCAATCACGATCGGCATTGTACCAAGAGAAGTATGGGCAGCCATGGTTATGGCTACTGAAGCATCAGCCCTGGCTAATTCTATTACCGCAGTCGCATAGGCAACCATATCCATACCGGCGCCGCCTAATTCTTTGGGTATGGGAATTCCCATGAGTCCTAATTCTGCCATTTGGCTAACCAATCCCCCAGGGAATTTTTCAGTTTCATCCAACTCTCGCGCTAGCGGTGTGATTTCATTATCGGCGAAATCACGAACCATATTCAGCAACATGGTGTGTTCATTTGTGAAAAATAGTTTGTCCATTTATTAATGTTATTTACAGGGTGAAATATAATGACTTAATGAGTGGCTTTTGATTGAGATTTTACCAGCGAATCGCCGCCGAAGCCCAGGAATATCCGGCACCAAAAGCGGCCAAAATGATATGATCTCCCCTCTCAATTCGGCCTTCCGCATGGGCTTCAGTCAATGCAATGGGAATGGACGCTGCTGTTGTATTCCCATATTTATGGATGTTGCTGTAAACCACATCCATACCGACACCCAATCTTTTGGCCACGGCCTGGCTTATTCTGTAATTTGCCTGGTGGGGAATCACGAGCTTGATGTCTTCTATGGATAGGTTATTTTCTTCCAATGCCTCATGGATTACTTCCGGGAACCGGCGTACGGCATTTCTAAATACTTCACGGCCATTCATATAAGGATGGTGAAGGCCATTTTTGAGTGTCTCCCGGTTCATCCAATTATTACCTGAAGTGCCGGGTGCTTCCATCCACAGATTTTTCATATCAGCGCCATCACTGTGTATATGAGTAGACAAAATTCCACTTTCGTCGCCGCTCTGTTGGAGAATTGCTGCACCGGCGCCATCACCGAATAACACACCCATATCCCTGCCCCGGGTGGTGAGGTCAATATATTTTGACTGGGCCTCAGCACCTACAATCAAAATAGTTTTATGCTGGCCAGTTTTAATAAACTGATCGGCAATAGAAAGGCCATATACAAAAGCAGAACAAGCTACTTTTATATCAAAAGTTCCAACCGTCCTCAACCCCAGTTTTGACTGAAGTTGGTTGGCCACACCCGGGAAAAAATAATCGGAAGAAATGGTGGCAACAATGACGAGATCAATTTCATCTGCTCCTACCCCTGCCATTATCATGGCTTTTTTTGATGCGGCCAGGGCGAGGTCTGATGCAGCTTCTTTTTCGGACACCCAATGGCGTTCCTGAATCCCGGACCGTTCACGAATCCATTCATCGGATGTATCCATCCACTGTTTTAGATCATCATTTTTGAGAATACGGTCAGGAACATGAAATCCCAATCCGGTAATTTTACTCCGATACATTAGGAATTAATTGGTTTGATTTGGAATTTGAATATCACGAACATTGAGTTGAATCGTGGAAGACCCTTGCCATTCATTAACCTCAACTACATAGGCAAGATCGATAGGAATCCCTCGAATCAAATCCTCATAATGGGAAGATAATTTGAACCCAACGGCAGGATAATTCCTACCATTTTGACTGACGGTAAAACGAATATGATCCCCGTTGCCAATAAGACGAGGCTGTCCAGAAATATTAAGATTTCGGCTAACAAATTTCGGGCGCATATTCCCCGGGCCAAAGGGACCCAGTTTTTCTATAAATCGCATAAAACGGAAATTGATATCAGTGAGAGCCATTTCACCATCAATACTAATGTAAGAGACTAAATCATCGTGCGTAAGAATTTTATTCACATTTCTTAAAAATGCCGACTTAAAATTATCAAACTGATCTTCCCGCACTGTCATTCCCGCTGCCATAGGAT
>JAYEFG010000200.1:0-4933 GCA_034658595.1 Fidelibacterota bacterium
GAGTTGGGTCGAATGAATTTTGGTTTGACCCAAATTTTAGTTTCATGTTTTATTTGTTCTAGCCCTGGTTTTCATTTTATAATTATTAGAAGGCGATTAGATATTATTTAGCCATGAAAAAAAAGAAACCAGCCGTTTTGTTATTAGAGGATGGTCGATCATTTAAAGGGATCGCATTTGGCCATATGGGTGAAACGATTGGTGAAGTGTGTTTCAATACTGGTATGTCCGGCTACCAGGAAATATTAACTGATCCTTCCTATTGTCAGCAGATTGTTACGATGACAGCTCCTCATATAGGAAATTATGGTGTTAATCCAGATGACATCGAATCGAATCGAATTCAAGTTGCTGGTTTCGTAGTAAAAGAAGAAACAGAAATTCCTTCTAATTGGCGTTCAACGGCTGCCATTGGAAGTTATCTTGTTGAACAAAAAATTGTAGGCATCCAACAAGTGGATACTCGGGCCATCACCCGGCATATCCGTGATGAGGGTGCGATGAATGGGATTATTTCTTCCGTGGATTTGGATTTAAACAGTTTAAAAGCGAAACTTTCAAAAGCACCATCCATGGATGGTTTGGATTTGGCAAAAGTGGTCACAACTAAAAAGAAATTTATATGGTCAAAAAATGGTAAATCGAATAAATACAAAGTGGCAGCAGTCGATTACGGGATTAAGTATAATATTCTACGCCTTTTAGAAAGCCATGGTTGCGATATTACTGTTTTTCCTGCCAATGCTTCAGCCAAAGACATTCTAAAAATAAATCCTGATGGTGTTTTTTTAAGCAATGGCCCTGGTGATCCAGCAGCCGTGACCTATGGAATAGCAACGGTTAAACAGTTATTAGGAGAAGTACCCATATTTGGTATTTGTTTGGGACATCAAATATTGGCATTAGCGCTTGGGGCAAAAACATTTAAACTGAAATTTGGCCATCGAGGCATAAACCACCCGGTACAGAATAATGAGACGGGCATAGTAGAAATAACAAGCCAAAACCATGGTTTTGCGGTGGATTTGGATTCTCTCCCTGATAAGGTTATCCCCACACATGTAAATTTAAATGATAATACATCCGAGGGTATTCGATGTAAGGATATACCGGCATTCTCTGTCCAATATCACCCCGAGTCCAGCCCTGGACCCCATGACAGTCGATATCTGTTTCAGCGATTTGTAGATATGATGGCAAAATGATTCTTGAGACAAAACAATTGTCAAAGTCCTTTGGCCTCCGGAAAGCAGTGGATGGGCTCAACCTTGAGGTCCCCACAGGATCTGTATATGGATTTCTCGGCCCAAATGGCAGTGGAAAATCAACGACCATTCGCATGATGACAGCGTTGATTTCTCCCGATGAAGGGGAGGTTATTATTCAAGGAAATTCGGTCCAAAAATTAGGGAATAAGGCACTCTTGGATATTGGGGCATTGATTGAAAGGGCAGATTTTCACAAACATTTGTCCGGTAAAACCAATTTAGAAATGCTGGCGCGGATGGATGGAACAGATATGTCCCGTGTACAATATGTCTTGGATCGTACCGGTTTGGGAAACCGCGGAAAAGATAAAGTGAAAACCTACTCACAGGGAATGAAGCAGAGATTAGGCATAGCCCAAGCATTGTTATCAAACCCAAAATTGCTCATTCTGGATGAACCCACCAATGGACTGGATCCCCAAGGCATGAAAGAAGTCCGAGATCTCGTTCGTGAATTATCCTCTGAGGGAATCACTATTTTTATTTCGTCCCACCTTTTGGATGAAGTACAGAAAATTTGCTCCCACGCGGCCATGATCAGTTTTGGTCAGCTTATTACATCTGGAAAAATTGAAGATTTACTCGAAGATTCGGATCTCCTCCTGACCGAAGTCCAGGTAGATCAGTTGGATAAGGCAATGGAATTATTATCGGGGCAGGAATGGGTCCATCGCTGCGATATTGTTGAAGGTGTCTTGAGGGTGGGTATCGATAGAGAAAAAACATCAGATTTGGTCCAGTTACTAGTACAAAATAATATTCAGGTTTCAGCCGTCATCCCCCGTACCAGTCTTGAAGATCTTTACCTTTCCAAATTAGGAACAAAAAGTAAAATCTGATGTTAAGGCTGATTTACAATGAACTGTTGGTGATCACCGGCCGATGGCGCAGTTATATTGGTTTTATCGGTATTTCAATTTTAATGCCATTGATATTATGGGGGTTTTCTCAAGGTGGTGAAGAATTACACCAAGATTATGTTAGAGAATTAGGGGGCACTTTTATGGTCGTGGGTTCTATTCTCAATTCATTCCTGGCAACTTACATTATTATGAACACATTATGGATTCATATTCCATTCTTGGTCACTCTGGCTGCCGGGGATTCCGTTGCAGCAGATGGCGCAAATGGCATATTCAGGATTACGCTTACTCGATCTGTAAGCCGGATTAAAATCTTAATTTCCAAACTATTTGCCACGTATATCTACACTGCATCGCTTCTCATTTTTTGTGCATTTTGGAGTCTCGGTATTGGGAGTATCTTATTGGGAACAGGTGATCTAATTGTAATTGATAATGGTATTTTGATTTTAGATGAATCGCAAGCTTGGGTCCGAATGGCATTTTCATTTTCTCTCGCTATTTTGGTGATGTGCATGGTGGGGACACTTTGTTTTATGTTTTCTGCAATGGTCAATAACGCGGTCGGTCCGATTATTGGAACCATGTTTTTAATCATTATAGGTTATATGATTATAGGAATTCCGTTAGATATTTTTGAAAAAATAGAACCTTACATTTTTGTGAAATATTTTAATGTGTGGTGGGATGCTTTTAAGGATCCTATTCCATGGGGTGAAATCGGCAAAAAACTTGGAGTGCTCGGCGTTTACTCGGCAGTATGCTTTGGGATTGCCACATTCGTGTTTTTAAAGAAGGACATCAAAATATGAAGCACTTGAACCTGTTTATTTCAATTATTCTTACATCGATTCTGGCGGCTCAAACACCATCCATTGAACAAATTCGGGATAATATCATTTCCCAATTCGCTCGGATTAATGATTATCAGGTGGATATAAAAATCTCGGTAAAGATGACGGGTTTCCGAATGCCGAAAAAAAAGATTCATATGTATTATAAAAAACCGGATAAAATAAAAGTAGAAACCCGGGGATTTGCCATCTTGCCCAAAAAAGGCGCGAACGGAAATCCCAGTGAATTCTTGGATATGTTGAAGCACGTTACAGGAATCAAACGGACCATTCGGGACAATAAACCATTTTATCAGATCTTGGGTAAAGTGAATCAGGATTCTTTGAAAATTCCTGTTTCAGTAAAAAAGGATGAAATCCCCGATATTACCATGGATGTTTTCGTGGATGCGAAAAAATGGGTTATTACTGAAGTGGGTGTTTACTTGGATTCAGAAAGTGTCTTCACGTTTAATACTGATTACATTGAAGTAAGTGAAGTGATGGTGCCCGAACGATCTGTGTTCAAGATCGGTGTCAAGGGGATCAGCAGATGGACAACTCAAAATCCCTTTGACTTTGGCGGGCCGGGTTCAGATCGACAAGACTTTGAAAAAATCGCGGAGAACGCCGGGTTTGACGCTAAAAAAGATGAATTTGTAGGAGAAATGGTTATGATTTTTTCAAAGTATAAAGTGAACCAGGGGATTGATGATGCACTATTTATTGAGAAGAAATAAATGCCAAAAAGAACAGATTTAGAATCCATATTAATTATCGGCGCCGGTCCCATCATTATTGGGCAGGCCTGTGAATTTGATTATTCCGGTACGCAGGCTACGCGGGCTTTGAAAGAAGAGGGGTACCGTGTCATCCTGGTAAATTCCAACCCGGCCACGATCATGACTGACCCAAATCTGGCGGATGCGACATACATTGAACCCATCACACCAGAGTACGTAGAGGCGATCATCCAAAAGGAAAAGCCTGATGCGATCCTGCCCACAGTTGGCGGACAGACTGCCCTGAACTTGGCTATGGATCTCCACAATCAGGGTATTTTAGAAAAATATGGTGTGCAGCTCATCGGCGCCCAAGTGGATGCCATCCATAAAGCTGAGGATCGGGAACAATTTAAGGAAGCCATGGATGCGGTTGGTATTGATACAGCCCAGGGTGGGTTTGTTCACTCCTGGCAGGAAGCAGAAGCATTGTCGGGGGAGATACAATTCCCTGTTATCATTCGTCCGTCTTTCACTTTAGGGGGAACAGGCGGCTCTGTGGCTTATAATCATGAAGAATTCCAGGAATTGGTGGAAAATGGGCTGAGTGCCAGCCCAATTACAGAAGTACTGGTGGAAGAATCGCTTCTCGGATGGAAGGAATATGAACTGGAGGTAATTCGGGACAAAGCTGATAACGCCATTATCATTTGCTCCATCGAAAATATTGATCCCATGGGTGTTCACACGGGGGATTCGATTACCGTTGTTCCGGCCATGACATTGACTGATAAAGAATACCAGCAAATGCGCAACTGGTCAATTCAATGTCTTCGGACAATCGGTGTGGAAACAGGTGGGTCCAATGTACAGTTTGCTGTTAATCCTGAAAATGGGAGATGCATTATTATTGAAATGAATCCTCGTGTGAGCCGGTCATCTGCATTGGCATCGAAAGCAACTGGGTTTCCCATTGCAAAGATCGCAGCAAAGCTTGCGGTGGGCTATACACTTGATGAACTGCCCAACGATATTACAGGTAAAACACTTGCAGCATTTGAGCCAACCATTGATTATATCGTAACAAAAGTACCAAGATTTGACTTTGAAAAATTTCCCTCCGCCTCCGGGCATTTGGGTGTCCAAATGCAAAGTGTGGGAGAAGCAATGTCAATCGGGCGCACATTTCGGGAATCGCTGCAAAAGGCATTCCGTTCATTAGAAGTGGGGTTGGACGGATTAGAACC
>JAYEFG010000201.1:0-4930 GCA_034658595.1 Fidelibacterota bacterium
GCCCGGCCAACGAGAGGGGCTTAAAAATCCGCAGTTTTGTGGAGGGTGATGAGGTAGTCGCTGAATGGATTGCCGAAAAACACCACGAAGCGTTTCCCAATGTGCTGAACGGCGGTATCATTGGTGCCCTGTTGGACTGCCATTGCAATTGGACTGCAACATATCATCTGATGAAAGCCGCCGGAGAAAAAGAAGCGCCCTCCACGGTTACTGCAGAATATTCGATTAAACTGAAAAGGCCAACCCCGAGTGCATCAAAACTTTACCTTAGAGCCCGACTCGTTGAATTGGATGGAAATAAAGCAATCATAGAAGGTGAACTTGAAGCGGACGGTAAAATTTGCGCAACCTGCCGGGGAACATTTATGTCAGTGGATCGGGGACATCCCGCCTACCACCGCTGGTAAAAGAGAAAGGAATAAAATGAGAACAGCTGTAAGAATTCTATCATGTCTGGTGTTTTTGAGCATAATCATCCGAAGTCAGTCAACCATTATCCATTGCGGTGTGCTGATTGATGGATCAGCGGATAGAGTTTCAAATAAAGTTTCTGTTATAATACAGAATGGAAAAATATCGGAAGTATCCCGTGGTTATAAAAATCCGGGCACTGATGATTCAGTCATTGACCTGAGCAAATATACAGTACTTCCGGGACTGATGGATATGCACACCCATTTATCCGGCCAATCAAATCCCAAAAGATACATGGAGCGATTCACGATGGATTTGGATGATTACGCTTTCCGGGCAGTTCCCTATGCTGAGCGAACATTGATGGCAGGTTTCACGACTGTACGGGAATTGGGCGGGCCAGTCAGCACTTCGCTGCGGGATGCGATTCAACAGGGACATGTAGTTGGCCCGAGGATTTTCAGCGCGGGGAAGTCGCTGGCCACCACCGGCGGGCACGCCGACCCGACCAACGGAATGCGCTTCGAGCTTATGGGTGATCCCGGACCGGCTGAAGGCGTCGTGAACGGAATTGCCGATGCGCGGAAAGCAGTCCGTCAGCGATATAAGAACGGCGCCGACCTGGTTAAGATCACCGCCACCGGCGGCGTCCTGAGCGTGGCCAAGAGCGGGGAAAATCCGCAATTCAAGGAAGAAGAGATTCGGGCCATTGTGGAAACTGCAGCGGATTATGATATGCATGTGGCCGCCCATGCCCACGGCGCCGAAGGAATGAAACGGGCTGTCCGCGCCGGTGTGCGGTCCATTGAACATGGGACACTCATGGATGAGGAGACGATGATCCTTATGAAAAAGCATGGGACTTTTTATGTTCCCACCATTTCTGCCGGTGAGTTTGTGGCCGAAAAAGCCAAAGTGGACGGGTACTATCCTGAAATAGTTCGGCCCAAGGCTGCCAAGATCGGCCCGCAGATTCAGAATACATTTTCTAAGGCTTACAAAGCCGGGGTTAAAATCGCGTTTGGCACGGATTCGGGAGTGTCATACCACGGAGACAATGCCCGTGAATTTGAATTTATGGTTAAAGGGGGAATGTCTCCGATGGAGGCGATTCAGTCAGCCACAAAGACAGCCGCAGAACTGCTTGGCGTTGAAGGCGAACTTGGAACGATTGAAACGGGGAAGATTGCGGACATCATTGCTGTGAAAGGCAATCCGCTGGAAGATATTACCGTACTGCAGGAAGTTTCATTTGTTATGAAAAACGGACAGGTTTATAAGGATAAGACAGCAAAATAAATAATGCCGCCCAGGAAACGCAAAATTGAAGAAATTTCCGTCATTCAGGAACCGGTTCTGAATGAATCCCAACAAGCAGCATTTCAAAAAGGCATCGACTTGTTTAACGCCAGACAATACTGGGAAGCGCATGAAGCCTGGGAAGACACCTGGATGGAGATGGCCGATGGCCCCGAAGATGACGGTGAAATAATTTTAAGAGGCCTGATCCAGTTCACCGCGGGACTACATGGATTGACCAACGAAAAACCGGGCTTGGGAGAAAATAACTTCCGGAAAGCTGCCCAAAAGCTGGTACTGTACAAAGGCTATTTTTTAGGCATTAAAATTCCTGCAATTGTTGATGGTCTAAATCATTCTTCTCAAAACAGGCAGGAACTCGAGAAATTCTCTATTATCAGGAATCAGGGAGAATTGAAAACATGAAAAAGATTTGGGTGATCATTCTATTGTTTTTATGCGTTCAGGCCCAAGACACTTCCCCGGGTCTTCCGGTTGGACAACCAGCGAAAGAATGGAATGTAAAGGATTGGATGAATTCCGATCCGCTGACATTGGATAAACTGCGTGGGAAAGTTGTACTCGTCCGCTGGTGGACCGGGCCGGCCTGCCCTTATTGCAGTGGGTCTGCCCCGGCATTGAATGAATTCCATGTTTTATACAAAGACAATGGTTTGTCTGTCATCGGCTTCTACCACCATAAATCCAGAAAGCCATTAACCGTAGAATCTGTAAAAGAAATGGCTGACAGTTTGGGGTTCACATTCCCAATCGCGATTGACACCGATTGGAAAACACTAACCGATTGGTGGCTGCAGGATCACCGCCGGGGCTGGACATCTGTGACTTTCCTGATTGATCAAAAGGGAATCATCCGCCACATTCATCCCGGGGGGAAATACGTGCAGGGTGACGAGGATTACACAATCTTGAAGCGGGAGATTGAAACACTGTTAGCTGAAGGAAAAGACTGATGGATGAGATTAAGGGAACGGCGCTGGTAAGATTACTGGGCCTTGCGAAAATTCCGATGATTTTCTTCTGCAGGCCTTCTGTAGTGAGCATAAATGATGAATCCATGACGCTCAAAATACCGCTCAGACGCCGGACCCGGAACCATGTAGGATCGCTGTACTTCGGCGCTTTTGCAGTTGGCGCAGATTTGTCCGGCGGCCTGCTGGCCATGCGCTTTATCAGCCGGCAGAAGCAGAAGATTGTGCCCATCTTCAAAGACTTTAAAGCCGACTTTTTGAAGCTTGCCAAGGGCGACGTGCATTTTACCTGCAGTCAAGGCAATGAGGTCAGCGAATTGGTCAATAAAGCAGCTGAAACAGGTGAAAGGCAAAATCTTCTGCTGAGCATTACAGCTTCCGTTCCTTCCATAGAAAATGACCCTGTCGCTGAAATGGTTCTAACTCTTTCCATCAAGGTGAAGGAATAACTGTCCTTTAAACGGCGGATTTGTAAATTCACCGCCTGTTTTTCATCATTTATTCTAAAGGATTTTTTATGCGAATAACTCCAATCATCTTATCAAGCCTTGCGCTGTTTCTTTCATATGCCTGTGAACTCAGCCCCGATGAAGCCGCGGCCAAACTGCACCAGCTCTTTGAAGATCAATGGGAAAAAAGCCTCAAGGAACATCCGGAACGTGCCACTTATCTTGGTGATGACCGCTACAATGACCGGCTCACAGATATGAGCATGAAGGCCGTTGATCAACGCCACAAGGAATCCCAATCACTGATGAAAAAGCTGGAAAAGATTCCGCGCGAAAAACTGAATGCATCCGATAAACTTAATTATGATCTTTACCACAAGCAGCTCAAGCGCGGGCTGGACGGCTTCCAGTTTAAGGGCTACCTCATGCCGATTGACCAGATGGGCGGAGTGCAGATCAATGCACCCAACCTGGTGAACATCACGCCCTTCCGAAATAAGCAGGATTTTGACAACTACCTGAAGCGGCTCGAAGCTTTTCCGATTTACATGGATCAAATTATTGCTCTTATGGAAGAAGGGCTGGATGAGGATATGATTCAACCCGGGATTATCCTTCGTTCCGTTCCGGACCAGATCAAGGCGCAGTACGAGATTGAAGTGGACGACAGTCCATTCTTCAAACCTTTCAATGACAAACTGTCAGCAATTCCGGATACCCTGCAGGAGACCTACGCGGCTTGGGGCAGGGAAGCGGTTGAGAAACACATTTTTACCTCATTCAGGAAACTCGATGAATTCTTTTCAGAAGAATATTTGCCGGGCGCTCGGGAAGAGATCGGCGCCATGCATTTCCCGAATGGAGAATCTTTTTATGCTTTTCAGATTCGAAATTACACCACCACCGAAAAATCTGCTGAAGAAATCCACCGCATCGGCCTTAACGAAGTTTTGAGAATCAGGAATGAGATGGATGAAGTGATCACCGAATCGGGTTTCCAGGGCAGGTTCAAACAATTTGTGGAATATTTGCGTACAAACCCGGATTTTTATTTTTCATCCGCTGATGAACTTTTGGAAGGTTACCGGGCCATCTGTAAACAGGCCGACCCGGAGCTTGTGAAATTGTTCGGTGTCCTGCCGCGCATGCCGTACGGAGTAAAGCCCATTCCGGATTACCAGGCGCCCGCCTCGCCGACTGCTTATTATTACTCAGGTTCAAAAGAAGGCGGCCGGCCGGGATATTTTTGGGCCAACACTTATAAGATCGAGACCCGCCCGAAGTATGAAATGGAAGCCTTGTCCCTGCACGAGGCGGTTCCTGGCCATCACCTGCAGATTTCCCTGGCGCAGGAACTTGAGAATGTTCCTGAGTTCCGCAAGCACGGAGGTTTTACCGCCTTTACGGAAGGATGGGGGCTGTACGCCGAAAAGCTCGGTGAAGAAATGGGATTCTACCAGGATCCGTATTCCAAATTCGGGCAGCTGACCTACGAAATGTGGCGGGCCTGCCGGCTGGTGGTGGACACCGGAATGCATGCCTTGGGCTGGCCCCGAGAAAAGGCAATCCAGTTTATGCTGGACAATACCGCCAAGACCGAAAATGATGTAACCGTTGAAATTGACCGATACATCGCCTGGCCGGGACAGTCGCTGGCCTACAAGATCGGCGAGCTGAAGCTCAAGGAGCTCAAGGCGATGGCCAAGAGCGAGCTTGGGGACGGGTTCAACGTCCGCGGCTTCCACGACGCGATCCTCGGCAACGGCGCACTACCGT
>JAYEFG010000202.1:0-3079 GCA_034658595.1 Fidelibacterota bacterium
ACATTTGGTAAATCCGTTGGGTCGTAACGATCAAAAACGACTATTTTTTTAATATTTGGCAATCGGTCCCATATCGCCAGCATTTTATCCAATTGTTCCTGGTCTTCTACAAAAGCAAGAACACTGTCACTTTGATCTGCAATATAGAAAACTTGTTCTTCCGTATTGGATTGGTAAATGGGAGCTGTCACGCACCCTGAACAAATAATACCCATATCACACATGACCCATTCAGGCCTTGTTTCACTCAAGATGGAAATTTTATCCCCTTTTTGAATACCTGATGCATATAGAGCATTCCCAATCTTTTTTGAAGTTGATCCATAATCATTCCAGGTGAATGATTTCCATAAACCAGCTTCCTTACTCCAGATGGAAATTTTATCCGGGAATGATTCCACCTGACGCCAAAAAAGTTTTGGAATCGTATCGTACTTATTATAATCAATCTTGATCATCCGCCACCCCACAATTTGGCCCGACGAGTATATTTTCCCTCACCTAAATATTGTTCCCGAACCTTTTCTTCTTCGTACAATTCATCATATGTACCGCTTAAGAAAATTTTCCCTGAGGTAAGCACATAACCGTAGTCAGCAATTTTTAACGCCTGGTTCACATTTTGCTCAACCATGAGTATAGTTACTCCCGTTGTATGGAGTTCTTTAATAATAGCAAATATATCCTGTACCAATTTTGGTGAAAGCCCCAGTGAAGGTTCGTCCAAGAGCAATAGTTTCGGATCCAGCATTAATGCGCGGGCAATGGCCAGCATTTGCTGCTCACCGCCGCTCAATGTTCCGGCACGCTGGTTGCCCCTTTGGGATAAAATGGGAAAATAGTCTGTCACTTTTTTAATTCGTTCTGCAAATAGTTCTTTCTCCTTAATGAGAAATCCGCCCATCATTAAATTTTCATATACAGACAATCCGGGAAAAATGCGCCGGTTTTCAGGCACAAGTGAAATACCCATTTTAATAATGTCTTCCGGATCTTTATGATCTATCTGCATGTCATTGAAATGGATCGTACCATATTCCGGCTCGGTGATGCCGCAAATCGTTTTCAGGATAGTGGTTTTTCCGGCACCATTGGCACCGAGGATGCAGACCAACTGGCCAGTTTCTACACCAAGGGAAACACCATGCAGCGCTTTGATCTTGCCGTAAAAGGTTTCAACGCCTATCATTTTAAGCATGGGCTTCTTCTCCCAAATAGACTTTGATCACATCCGGGTGATTTTTCACTTCATCCGGTTTGCCCATGGCCAGAATTTTTCCGGAATCCAGCACACAAATTTGATCTGATATACTCATCACCAGGTTCATATCATGCTCAACAACCAATACTGTAATTTTAAGTACATCTCTGATTTCAGTGATGATCTTTGCGATTTCCAATGTTTCCTGGTCATTCATTCCCGCAGCCGGTTCATCCAGCAAAATTAATCTGGGTTTACAAACCAAGGCACGGGCAATTTCCACCAGTTTCTGAATGCCGTAGGGCTGCCCGCTTAAATATTTATGCTCTAAATTAGCAATCCCAAGGAAATCCATGACTTCCAAAGCAAGTGCTTCTTCCCTTTCCCGCTCTCGTTGAGAGAACCAGCGATTTAAAGTATCCTTTGTTGTCAACCTGCTGTGCGCTCCCAATAAGACATTGCCAAGCAAGGTCATATAAGGAACATTCTGAAGATTTTGAAATGTTCTTGATATGCCTTGTATAACAATTTGATGTGGTTTTCTTTTTAAAAGATCAATGTTATTATATTCAATATTTCCTTTTTGGGGTATACAAAAACCATTGATACAATTAAACAAGGTTGATTTTCCTGATCCATTGGGTCCGATCAATGAAAATATTTCACCTTTATTGACCTTAAAGGATACATCATCCAACGCCCGCACCCCGGAAAAATGCATTTGCAAATTTTGAATATTGAGTTTGCTCATAAAGCAAGAGGCCCCTCACGGGGCCCCTATTATGAATATTATTTACGCCAGCCGGTGATGGCTACCTGTTTACCGCCTTGGAGTTGCAATAGCATAACGCTTTCAACCCCGGCGTGATCATTACGGCTATAGGTGATCTCTGGAAACACGCCTGTATCCCAGTTATTTAATGTTTCCAGACCTTTGATCATTCTTTCACGAGTGGGATATTTACCTGCTTTGCGCAGTCCTTCCACCAATACATGGGCAGTGGCAAAGCCATAATAATGATAAAGCCCGCGCATCTTGGCAGGGACATTATTCTTTTCACAGAGTTCCCTATATAATATCGGACCAAGTTCATCTGTATCGGGATGGTAAGCCCAATAAGCAGCGATAAAGCCTTCTCCCGCTTCCCCTGCCAGCAAACCCACCCGCGGATCAACTGTAGGGCCTAATCCATAGAATGCAGCTTCGTATCCAATAGCTTGGGCTGTTTTCATGATGGTTACCGGTTCACGAACGATACCGCCAATTATCACATCTGTGCAGCCGCCTTTCATGAAGTTCATGGTCTGGCCTACGAAATCCGTGGCACCTCGTTGAAATGATTCTTTCTGAACTGTAATATTGTGTTTTGCTTCCGCCTCAGCGCATCCTTGTAACGCATTTGAACCATAATCGTCATCCTGGTATGCTAATCCAATTTTGGCATCTGGATTATTTTCCAATATGTACTCAATCAACACTCTCGTTTGTAAATCGTAGCCGGCATCCGTATGGAAAATATATTGCGCTGCCTGCCTGGACATGTCAGACATAGAACTGGAATTCGTACCGGGTGCAATCAAAGGAACACCACTCTCTTCTAATATAGGACGTATTGCCTCTGCAGTGGATGTCCCAATTACGTTGTAAAGACAAAAAACCTGTTCTTTTTCAACGAGCTTTTTTGCAGCAACAACCGCTTTTTGGGGATTATAACCATGGTCCTCAACTACCATTTTGATCTGCCGTCCATGAACTCCACCCTGGGCATTAATATAATCCAGGTACATGTTCGTTCCGGCAGGTATAAGCAGACCGAGTTCCTTAATTGGACCGCTCAAGTCCTGGATATTACCGATAAGAATTTCGGTGTCTGTGAC
>JAYEFG010000202.1:3089-4889 GCA_034658595.1 Fidelibacterota bacterium
AGAAGTCGATCTATTTTCACAACCCATCCAAATGAGGGCTGACAATATGATGATTGCAATATTACGCTTCATAATTAACTCCTTTGTTTAAGTGAACCGCTTCCGCGGATTAAATGGAAATAATTTCCAGTAAATTCTCATTTTGAGCCACATTCCATACAAACCTTGCGGTTGGAATATAATAAATAACAGCATTATTAAACCGAAAATGAACACTTGAAATTCACCAGCCTCAAGATGAATAATTTCAGCCATGCTATCTACAAACATGGGAATAAATAAATTTTCCATGAGCACAATAAAAAGGGTCCCGAGTACCGCACCATAAATAGAGCCCACTCCCCCCACAAGTACCATAACGATGAAAAATATTGATAATAAAATATCGAAATGATCTGTAGAAATAAAATGGTTTGTATGGGCAAATAAGACACCGGCAAAACCGGCAAACATTCCTGAAATAAAAAAGGACATCATTTTATACTTGGCCAAATTGATCCCGGATGCTTGAGCTGCTTGCTCCGAATCCCGTATAGCCATAAATGCCCGGCCGAGTTTGGATTGGACAATTCTCCTGGCAATAATCACAGCCAGAATAACAAACGTATAAATCATAAAATAATTATCCCAATCATTTTTTATAGAAATACCAAAGAAAGATGCTTTAGAAACTTGTAAGCCAGCTGATCCTCCTGTCCATTCCCGAAGTGCAATAATGAGACGCTTAACAATGAATCCAAAACCCATCGTTGTCAAACCCAAATACATCCCTTCTATTCGTAATGCAGGAAAGCCAATCACAAAACCAAATAATCCAACAATAATGGGCGTAATAATTAACGAAAGCTCAAAAGGCAATCCTGCCTGGTCAACTAATATTGCAGACGTGTAAGCACCAATGGCTAAAAAGGCTGCATGGCCCAATGACATCAATCCTGTAAAACCGCTCAAAAGATCCAACCCCACAGTCAAAATAATATATATTCCAGCCATATTTAAAATATATAGGTAATATTTATAACTGAAAGTGGCGCCCTTAAGCAGAAATGGGAAAAGATAGACTGCAATGATTAAAATGGGAATCCACTTTAGGTTTATATCTTCGTAACGGCCTTTCATCAGACCCTCTTCACCTTCGCTATGCCAAATAAACCGTCAGGCCTTATCATAAGTACCGCAATTAAAACGATCCAAACAATAATGTCATTGATCTCTTTTATCCATGAAAAATGGAATGAAAGCGTGCCCATGCTCACTGTTTCTATAATTCCCAAAATAATGCCGCCAACAACTGCTCCGGGTATAGAACCGAAACCACCCAGGATTGCAGCCGGGAATGCTTTCAAACCCAGATAGCTCATAGTAGTATCCAATAAGGCCATGCGTGGAGCCAGCAATACACCACTGATTACACCGACAATTGCCGCAAACACCCACACCATGCGGTAAACCTGTTTTACCGGGATACCCATGAGCTGAGCTGCTTCAGAATCTTCTGACGTGGCTTTCATGGCAATGCCCCAACGGGTCTTGTTGAAAAAGAAAAAGAATAAACCCATTAGTATGATAGCACATATAATAATAGCCAAGTCCAAAACAGAAATAACGATACCTCCTGCTTTTATCGTACTGTCACCAAATGGAGAAACGGGCACAAGGCTTATGGGTCCGGCGATCATGGCAGTCAAAGAGCGAAGAATAATGGCCAGGCTGATTGTTGCCATAATGATTGAAAATACCGGTTCATCCTTCAATGGCCGGTTGATGATATAATCAAGAATAATTCCGAATAATACAGCG